>JAYEJW010000681.1:0-19545 GCA_034716535.1 Pseudomonadota bacterium | reverse complement strand
CTGATCAACATCCTGGTGTTCTCCGCCGCCATCTACTACGGTGTCCTACAGTTCGAGTCCTTCATCGTCTGGATGGAGTCCAAGATCCCGTCCTGGCTACAGTGGTTGGACTGGATACTCTGGCCTCTGTTCGTCCTTGCGCTTTTTATAGTGGTCTTCTACAGCTTCACGCTGGTCGCGAACCTGTTTGCCGCCCCGTTCAATAGCCTGCTGGCTGAGAAGGTGGAGCTGCATCTCACCGGCCGGCCCCTGAGCGAGGGGGGCGGGCTCAAGAAGGCAATGCTCGAGCTGGTCCCGACGCTCTTCGACGAGCTCAGGAAGCTACTCTATGCTTTGCTTTGGGCGATTCCCTTCCTGTTTCTGTTCCTGATACCGGGAATTAATGCGACCGCGCCGGTCCTGTGGTTTCTGTACACGGCATGGATGCTCACGGTGGAGTACTCCGACTACCCGATGGGCAATCACGGGCTCAAGTTTCGCGAGATGCGGGCGCGGCTGCGCAACCGGCGGCTGCTTGGACTGGGTTTCGGTGCCGCCACCGCAGGATTGACGATGATCCCCGTTGTGAACTTCATCGTCATGCCCAGCGCCGTGGCAGGCGCAACCGCGATGTGGGTGCGGGAATTGGCTGAAACGAAATCAGGGGGGGCGCCGGTCAAGAACCCTTAGGGTTTGCAGATTCGGAGCTTTTCCGCGCGCGCTGGAACCCGGCCGCCCATCTTCGACTCAGAGCAAAGGCGCTCTAGGTAACAACGGATATCCGCCGACAAGCCCATGGTCCTCCGCCTTCTCCTCGTGATCCTCTTCCTGGGCCTGATCCTGGGCGGTATCTTCGGCTGGAAACACTACCAGCAGCAACAGGCGGCCATGGGTGGCCCGCCGCCTTCGCCGGTCGTGGCGGTTGCACAGGTACAGCAGGAGGACTGGCAGCCCCGGCTCACCGCCATCGGCAGCCTCATCGCCAACCAGGGCATCTTTGTCACCAACGAGGTATCGGGACAGGTCCGGGAGATCCACTTCGAATCGGGACAGACCGTCGAAAAGGGCGACCTGCTGATCCAGCTCGACGACAGCGTGGATCAAGCGGACCTCAAGGGGCTCATCGCCCAGAGCAATCTGGCGCAGATCAAGCTCAGGCGTTTCGCCAAGCTCTTGAAGGACCGTTCCGCCTCCCAGTCCGAGTACGACGAGGCCAAGGCAGAGCTCGACGGCGCAGACGCCGCGGTCGCGGCAAAGGAGGCGGCGATCGACAAGAAGCGCATTGCCGCCCCGTTCGACGGTAAGCTGGGCATCCGCATCGTCGACCTGGGAGAGTATTTGCCGCCTGGGTCGCAGATCGTCCCCCTGGAAGCCCTTGACCCCATCTTCGTCGACTACGCCCTGCCGGAGCACCATCTGCCACGGATCGCCGTGGGCAAACAAGTGGTGGTGAAGGTCGCCGCCTACCCGAATCGGGAGTTTCAAGGCACGATCGATGCCATCAACCCCGGGGTCGAGGAAAAGACCCGCACAGTCAAGGTACGCGCCACCCTGGAAAACCCGCAACGCCTGCTGCGCCCGGGGATGTTCGCGGAGGTCAGCACCCTGCTCCCCGCTCGCGAGAAACTGCTCACCTTGCCGCGCATCGCCATCACCTTCGCCCCCTATGGCGATACCGTGTTCCTGATCGAGGAGCAGGACGACCAGAACCTGGTGCACCGCCGTCAGGTGACCACCGGCCAAGTCCACGGAGGACGCGTGGAGATCCTCGAGGGCCTGACAGCCGGTGACCGCGTCGTGATGGCCGGTCAGGTCAAGTTGCGCAACGGCCAGCCGGTGCAGATCGACAACTCGGTCGTGCCGCCGGCGGACGCGCCCATGGGGCCATGAGCCAGCTCGGCGGTCCATCCATCGGGCCTCAGCTGTCGCCGAAACCCGCGCATTTCTAACCATGAAATTCACAGACGTCTTTATCCACCGCCCGGTGCTGGCCAGCGTGATCAGCCTGCTAATCCTGGTCATCGGCCTGCGCGCCATCATCAGCCTGGAGGTACGCCAGTATCCGGAGACCAGCGACACGGTTGTGACCGTCACCACTCGCTACCCGGGCGCGGGCAGCGATCTGGTCAAGAGCTTTATCACCACGCCGCTGCAACAGGCCATCGCCGAAGCGGACGGAATCGATTACCTCTCCTCCACCAGCGTTCAGGGTCTCTCTACCATCGAGGCCCATATGGAGCTCAACTACGACCCCAAGGCCGCTGTCTCGGAGATCCAAGCCAAGGTGGCGAGCCAACGCAATGTGCTTCCGGCGGAGGCGGAGGATCCCGTCATCGACTCGATAACCGGCGATCCCACCGCGCTCATGTACCTGGCCTTCTACAGCCAGTCCATGACGCTGTCCCAGATCACCGACTACCTGATACGCGTCGTGCAACCGCAACTCCAGGCGCTGCCGGGAGTGGCCAAGGCCCAGCTCATCGGCAACAAGACCTTCGCCATGCGCATCTGGCTCGACCCCAAGCGCATGGCCTCCCTGGGGGTGACCGCCACGGACGTGGAGGAGGTCCTGCGCCGGAACAATTACCTTTCCGGCGTGGGAAAGCTCAAGGACCGCTATTTCTCCGTGGATCTCGCGGCCACCACGGATGTGAGCCGGGTGCCGGACTTCCGCAACCTGGTGGTGCTTTCCGACGGGAACACGCTGGTTCGCCTGCGCGACATCGCAGAGGTGGAGCTCGGGGCCGAGGACTACGAGACCACCACCCTCTACAAGGGCATCCCGGCCATCTTCGTGGGCATCGAGCAGGCCCCGGGGGAAAACCCGCTCAGGGTGGCGGAGCGGGTTCACGAGCTCTTGCCCGAGATACGTACCCAGCTGCCGAGCGGCCTGGATGCGCACATTCCCTATGACGCCAGTGTCTTCATCCGCGACTCCATCAACGAGGTCTTCAAGACCCTCGGCGAGGCCATACTGATCGTCCTTCTCGTGATCTTTCTCAGCCTGGGCTCGATCCGCGCCGCCCTGGTGCCCGCTGTGGCCGTACCCCTGTCCCTCATTGGTGGGGCCTTCCTGATGCTTGTGCTGGGATTCTCGATCAATCTGCTTACCCTCCTTGCGATGGTGCTGGCCATCGGACTGGTGGTGGACGACGCCATCGTCGTCGTGGAGAACGTGCACCGCCACATCGAGCAGGGGGAAACCGGGACCCAGGCGGCCATAAAGGGGGCGCGCGAGCTGGCGGTTCCCATCATCGCCATGACCACGACCCTCGTCGCCGTCTATGCGCCCATCGGCTTCATGGGCGGTCTGGTGGGCACCCTGTTCACCGAATTCGCCTTCTCCCTGGCCGCGGCGGTGCTCGTCTCAGGCGTGGTCGCCCTGACCCTGTCGCCCATGCTCAGCGGCAAGGTGCTTCGACCCGCCGGCAGTGCTGGACGTTTCGAACGCGGCGTCGAGCACTTCTTCGACTGGCTTTCGGCCCGTTACCAGCGCTCACTGCACGGGGTGCTGGAGCACCCACCCGTCATGCTCCTGTTTGCCGTCATCGTGTTGGCGAGCATCTGGTTCATGTTCATCACGAGCAAGAACGAGCTCGCCCCCACCGAGGACCAGAGCATCCTGTTCTTCCAGGCGGTGGCGCCCCAGACCGCCACGGTCGAATACAACCGCGTCTACGCGGATCAGATCGTCGACATCTTCGAGACCTTTCCCGAGTACCACGAGAGCTTCATCCTGGTTGGCTTCGGGGGCGATCCCAGCGTCACCTTCGGCGGCTTCAAGATGCCCTCGACCACCGAACGGGAGCGCTCCCAGATGGAGATCCACCCGGAGCTTCAGGGCAAGCTCGGCCAGGTTGCGGGAATGAGCGTGGCGGCCTTCCCGCGACCCAGCCTGCCCGCCGCAGGCCGCGGCCTTCCGATGCAGTTCGTCATCACAACCGACGCCGGGTACGAGGAGCTGGATCAGCTCGGAGGCGAGCTCGTCGGCCGCGCCATCGGAAGCGGCAAGTTTCTGTTCCTCCGCAAGGCCATCGAGCTCACCCGGCCCAAGACCACGATCCTGATCGACCGCAACCGCGCGGGTGATCTCGGGATCGATATGCGGGAGATCGGGCGCAGCCTCTCCGTCATGCTGGGAGACGGGTACGTCAACCGGTTCAGCCTGGCGGAGCGCAGCTACGAGGTCATCCCTCAGGTGTCGCGTGGGTTCCGGCTCGACCCGGCCATGCTCGACGACTACTACCTGCGTTCCGCCGGCGGCGAGCTGGTCCCCCTCGCAAACCTGGTACGCTTCGAGAACAGCGTCGAGCCCAGCAAGCGCACCCAGTTCCAGCAGCTCAATGCCCTCACCGTCGAGGGCATTCTGGCGCCGGGAGTCCCCCTCGGCGACGCCATCGCCTTCCTGGAGGACCAGGCCCGCGAGATTCTGCCCAGAGGCTATGCTTGGGATTATCTGGGCGAGTCTCGCCAGTACGCCCAACAGGGCAGCGCACTCGTGATCACCTTCTTCATGTCCCTCCTGGTCATCTATCTGGTGCTTGCGGCCCAGTTCGAGAGCTGGCGCGATCCGTTCATCATCCTGGTCTCTGTCCCCATGTCCATCGCCGGGGCCATGGCATTCCTCACCCTCGGGTTCGCCAGCATCAACATCTACACCCAGGTGGGACTGATCACCCTTATCGGACTGGTCGCCAAGAACGGCATCCTGATCGTGGAGTTCGCCAACCAGTTGCGGATCCACGAGGGACTGGACAAGCGTGAGGCGGTGGAGCGGGCCTCGCGCATCCGGCTGCGTCCGATCCTCATGACCACCGTCTCCATGGTGGTGGCCATGGTGCCCCTGCTGATGGCCGCGGGTCCCGGCGCGGTCAGCCGCTTCCACATCGGGCTGGTCATCGCCAGCGGGCTCGGTATCGGCACCCTGTTCACCCTGTTCGTGGTACCGGCGTTTTATATGCTGCTGTCGCCCAAGGAGAAGCGCGTTCCGATGGCCGGAGCAGCGGCAGAGGCCTGAACCAAGGACGCACAACGACTGAAGGAAATTGCCAACAGCATACTATGAAATCAGATCCAGACTGCCCGTGCGGAACGGGAATTACCTTCGGGGCCTGCTGCGGGCGCTTCATCGATCAGGGCAGGCAACCGGACACGGCAGAGCAGCTCATGCGCGCCCGGTACACGGCTTATACCTTGGGACGCGAGGACTATCTGAGCGCTACCTGGCACCCAACCACTCGGCGTGAGAACGCGGGACTTGACGAGGCGGTGACCTGGCTCGGACTCAGTATCCTGCGGACCCAGGCAGGCGGCGTCGACGACAACGAGGGCAGGGTGGAGTTCGTCGCCCGGTACAAGATCGGCGAGCGCGCCCATCGGCTCCACGAGCTGAGCCGCTTCCTGCGGCGGGACGGACAATGGCTCTACGTCGACGGCGAAATGGGGCCATCGAGCAGGTGAACATTGCCGGATCCCTCGCCTCCGTCATCGCCGGTTTGGCCCTGCTCAACGGGTTCATGTTCCTCTCCCAACCCGGCATGATCTTCTTTCCGCTGGCCGCCCTGGAGATGACACCAAGGGACTGGGGGCTCGATTACGAGGATGTGACCCTGCGCACGGAGGACGATGTGCAGTTGCACGGTTGGTTCATCCCGCGCAGCGGCTCGGATCGCGTGCTGCTGTTCTTCCATGGCAACGCGGGCAACATTTCCCACCGGGGCGAATCGATCGCCATCTTCCATCGCCTCGGACTCAATGTCTTCATCATCGACTACCGCGGCTACGGCCGGAGCGGGGGCTCACCCGGCGAGCAGGGCCTGTACCTCGATGCCCGAGCCGCCTGGCGCTACCTCACCGACGAAAGGGGGATCTCACCGGCCCACATTGTCCTCTTCGGCCGTTCCCTGGGCGGTGTGGTCGCGGCAGAGCTGGCATCGGTGGAGCGGCCCGGCGGCCTGATCCTGGAGTCCAGCTTCAGCTCTGCCGGCGACGCGGCCCGCGCCATCTTCCCGCTGCTGTCCTGGTTGGTGGTCCTGCGCTATCGGTTCGACGCGGCCGCATACCTGCAGAGGGTGGACTGTCCGGTGCTCGTGCTCCACAGTCCGGACGACGACATCATCCCCTACCGCCTCGGCCGCAAGCTCTACGAGGCCGCGCCGGAGCCCAAGCGGTTCGTCGAGCTGCGCGGGGGCCATAACCAGGGGTTCATCGTCTCCCAGCCGGCATACGAGCAGGCATTGGGAGAGTTCATCGCGACGCTGCCAAGACGCGGAGAGAGCCGCCGGTGGGACGATTAGCCTTGTCTCGGCCGGCGAACCCAGAGCATTGGGATGTCCATACTGCCTATTCTCGCGTGCCCCCGAAAGCCCTCCAATCCAGGCGTCTCCCGACTGCAGGTCGGCCCTTCGTAGGCATGAGGGCCACGGCAAGCGCGCCGCGCAGAAGCGTACGGCCCAATCGGACAACCGCTTTCTTCTCGCTCCTGATCGGCTGGCTCCTCATCCTCGCCGGCTGCACCGCCCCGCGGCTACAGGAGCAACGGGGCGAGTTCCGGCTGCCTCGGCTGACCGTGGAGAAGGCCGTCATGGACGACGGCTACCAGCTCCCGTTGCGACACTGGGGGCAGGCGCAGGGGGCAACGGCGTTGGTACTGGCGCTCCACGGCTTCAACGACTACGGCAACGCCTTCGCTGGATTGGGTCCTTACCTGGCGGCCAGCAACATCCTGACCTACGCCTACGACCAGCGCGGTTTCGGCGCGACCGCCCAGCGTGGACGCTGGGCGGGCGAGGACCGGATGATCGCGGATCTGATCACACTCACCACCCTGCTTCGCCGGCGCCACACCGAGCTGCCGCTCTACCTCCTCGGCGAGAGCATGGGCGGGGCGGTGGTCATGGCCGCTGCGGCACACGCGACGGCGGCCGATGGGATCATACTGGTGGCGCCCGCGGTCTGGCCCCGAGACACCATGAACCCCCTGCAGCGCTTCGGCCTCTGGGCCGCCTCGTCCACGGTCCCTTGGCTCGAGCTCACCGGGCGCGGCCTTGACATCCGCCCTTCGGACAACCTGGACATGCTGCGCACCTACAGCGCCGACCCATTGGTCATCAAGAAGACCCGCGTCGACGCCCTCTGGGGCATCACAAACATGATGGACCGGGCATCCTCCGCCGCAGGATATCTGTCCCGACCCGCGTTGGTGCTGTACGGCGCGCGTGACGAGATCATTCCCAGGCGCGCCTTCTGCGTCATGCTCGATACGCTGCCGGAGGGCCAATCCCGACTGCGGCTGGCGATCTACCGGGACGGCTGGCACATGCTGACCCGGGACCTCCAGGGAGAGCGCGTGATGGCCGACATCGCGGCATGGCTGACGGATCCCCACGCCGCACTGCCCTCTGGAGAGGAGGTGAAACCTGGATCGCAGCACTTGGAGCAGTTCTGCCCCGAGGGGCCCGCTTCGATGCCCCGGGGCGACACGCCTGTCCCGACCGGTTAGTCTTAAGCTTTCGCCGCGGCGACGACAATCCCGGAGAACAAGCAACCATGGACAACGACAGACAGAGCCGCAAGGTTACGGAGCGCGTCACCTTGGCGGGCAGCGAGCTGGTGGACTATGTCAAGCGGCTGATCGCCGAAGGCAACGTGCGCCGGCTCATCATTCGCAAGCCGGGCGGTGACGTCCTCGTGGAGGTACCGCTGGCCGCCGGCATCGCGGTGAGCGGGGCGCTCACCCTGATGGCGCCGGTGCTGGCGGCTCTCGGCGCCATGGCCGCGCTGGTGGCCAAGGTGCAGGTGGAGATCGTTCGCAGTGACGGTCCCGACTGAGCGTCGAAGCCATCGTGGAGACACCGGTCCTCTTCTCCATCGTCGAATCCCCCGGCCACCCGAACCTGTCGGACCTGTACAAGCGGCTCGGGATCGAGGAGGTGCGCCTCGCCTCCCAGCGCAAGGCGGTGCAGGCACTCAAACGCCGCAGGCCCGACCTGGTGGTCGCCGAGTTTTTCTATGGGTTCGGCAACAACTACGCCGGGGCGAACCTGAGCAACCTGGACGTGTTTCTGGCCAGCCTCCAGAAGTACGCGCCAAGCTCCCGGGTAATCGTTCTCGTCGAGAAGGCCCAGCGCGGATTCGTCGACAAGCTTGCCGAACGTTTCCCCCTGCACGGCGTGCTGGTGCAGCCCGTGCGGGCAGCGGACATCGAGCCTCTCTTGGGGCGCTGTTGAATCCCCGACTGCCGTTTCCAGGTTGAATCCGCCGGGCCCTCCGCTTCCGATCGACCATGTGCTTGGCGAGCTGCGAGCGGCCCTCGCAGTGGGCCACGCCGTGCTCAGCGCACCCCCCGGATCCGGCAAAACCACCCGGGTGCCCCTTTCCCTGCTGCAGGAAACCTGGCTCGCGGATCAGCGCATCCTGATGCTGGAGCCGCGCCGCCCTGCGGCACGTATGGCCGCCGCCCGCATGGCCCGTCTGCTCGATCAGGCGGTCGGCGACACCGTAGGCTACCAGGTGCGGTTCGACCGCCGCATCGGCGCCCGTACCAGGATCGAGGTACTGACCGACGGGATTCTGACCCGCCGTCTCCAGGGTGATCCGGGGCTCGAGGGCGTTGGACTGCTGATCTTCGACGAGTTCCACGAGCGCAGCCTCCAGGCGGACCTGGGGTTGGCGCTAGCGTTGGACGCCGCAGCCGCCTTGCGGGAGGACCTGCGCGTTCTCGTCATGTCCGCCACGTTGGACGCGGGGGCGGTATCCGGGCTGCTCGGCGGTGCCGCCGTGATCCAGGGCAGCGGGCGCACTCACCCTGTGGAGGTGATCTACGCCGAGCGCCGCCCCGCCGGCGATCCGCAGGAGGCCGTCGTCTCGGGGGTGCGCCGAGCCCTCTCGGAGCGCGAAGGGGACGTGCTCGCCTTCCTTCCGGGCGCCGGAGAGATCCGACGCGCCCGAGAGCGCCTGCAAGCTGTTCTGACCGACGAGACGGAGGTCCTGCCACTGCACGGTGACCTCTCCGCAAGCGAGCAGGACCGCGCCCTGCGCGCCAACGCGGGTCCGGCGCGCCGTGTGGTGCTTTCCACGGACATCGCCGAGACCAGCGTCACCATCGAGGGCGTCTCCTGCGTCGTCGATGGCGGTCTCGCCCGAAAGCCCCGCTTCAATCCGGCCACGGGTCTCACCCGGCTGGTCACCGAGCCTGTATCCCGCGCCTCTGCCGACCAGCGGACCGGCCGCGCGGGTCGAATCGGTCCCGGAACCTGTTACCGGATGTGGACCCTGGCCCAAGAGGTCGGGCGCCCGAATCACCGCCCCGCGGAGATCCTCCAGGCCGATCTGGCCCCGCTCGTTATGGAGCTGGCCCTGTGGGGGGTCCGTGACCCGTCCGAACTCCTCTGGCTCGATCCGCCTCCGGAAGGCGCCTGGTCCCGGGCGGCAAGCCTGATGCGGCAACTCGGCGCCCTGGATGCCCACGGCACGCTCACCTCCCTCGGGCGAAAGATGGCGCAGCTGTCCGTCCACCCTCGGCTGGCGCGTATGTTGGTCGGTGCGCCTGCCGAAGGCGCCCGCCGACTGGCGGCGGACCTAGCCGCCCTGCTCTCCGACCGCGACCCCTGGCTCACCGAGCGCGGTGGTCCCCGTCCCGTCGACCTGACCCTGCGTTGCCAGGCCGTGGAAGATTTTCGTCGATTCGGGCAGGCGCCCGGTACCGACCGCCGCCGCCTCGCCGCCGCAGATCGGTTGAGCAGCCGGCTCCTTCGGGGACTGGGTGCCGAACGGGGACATTCAAGCCCCGAGCCCGGCGGGCTGCTCGCCCTCGCCTACCCGGACCGGATCGCGAAGCGGCGTCCAGGGGCACAGGGCCGCTACCTGCTGGCTGCCGGCCCGGGGGTGGTCCTGCCCGACGATGATCCACTCTCGGTGCATGAGATCCTCGTGGTCGCCGACCTCGACGTCCGCGAGCGGGAGGGACGAGTCCGGCTCGCCCTGCCCGTCTCGGAGACGGCGCTACGGGTAGCCCTAGGGCATCAACTGGAGGCCCGGGAGACGCTGTACTGGGACGCGAACCGCCAGGCGGTAGCCGCACGGCGAGAGGAGCGGCTCGGTGCGTTGGTCGTCAGCTCCCAGCCATGCTCCCTCGCGGACCCGGAGCGCTCGGCGGCGCTGCTGATGGAACAGGTCGGGCGCCGGTTCGAACAGTCGCTGCCCTGGAGGCCCGAGGCGCGTCAGCTTCAGGCCCGTGTCGCCCTGCTGCGCCGCATGGAGCCGGACGGCGGCTGGCCGGACATCTCCGATGATTGGCTTAAGGAGCACCTGGCGGAGTGGCTCTCACCCTCGGTCGCTGGAAAGCAGAGCCTTGCTCAATTACAGGCGCTGGACCTTCACACGGCACTACTGGCATTGATGGACTGGGAGCACCGGAATCAGCTGCAGGCGCAGGCCCCCCCAGCGTTGAAAACACCCGCCGGAAACCGCCGCCGTCTGGACTACAAGGCGGCCGCTGACCCGGTGCTGGCGGTTCCTCTACAGGAGATGTTCGGAGCCGGCGATACGCCGACGGTGTGCCGCGGCCGAGTACCGGTGACTCTGCACCTGCTCTCGCCAGCCAGACGGCCGGTTCAGGTCACGCAGGACCTGGCCGGCTTCTGGGCCGGCGGATACGCAGAGGTGCGCAAGGAACTGCGGGGGCGCTACCCCAAACACCATTGGCCGGAGGATCCGGCAAACGCCCATCCGGTGACCGGCGGCGTGAAAAAACGCCGCTAGAGTCCGACCAGCTCGCCGTGGTAGCCCTGAAAACGCACGATGCTGAGCAGATCCAACGGATTGACCTTCTCGGGCATAAACTCACAGACCATGAGGTGAGGCCGCTTCTCATTGAAATGCGCGGAAATGATCCCGTCGCGCCGACGGAACATCTCTTCCAATTCCGCGCGCGCCGCCGGGTCGAGCTCCTGATCGATGTGGATGGTGACATCCGCGAGATCTATATCCATTCTCCTCCTCCTGCCGTCAGTCTCAGTCATGGTGCATGTTTTTTGCTCACAGTATAGATCCTCCGACCAAACGCACGACACCCACAACTTGGGCGCCGTTCGCTCATCGGCGCCCTTCCTGATACCATACCGCCGTTTTTTCGAGCCTCATCGAGCCGTTCATGACCGAGATCCTCCGCCTCCAGGCCCTGTTGTTGGCCGCGTCCGTGTTCGCGATCACACATTCGGCGATCGGACGCGACCTCTCCAACCTGGACCTGAGCGTTCGCGACGCCGATATCGAGCCGTCGGTCACGGTCCGCGAGCACGAGAACCGGGTCGTGGAGGAGTACCGGGTCAACAACAATCTCTACATGATCAAGATCACCCCGTCTGTTGGAGCGCCCTATTTCCTTGTGGACGAGGACGGCTCCGGAGACTTGGCCTGGAATCGCGGCGAGCGGAACTTCGAACAGAAGGTGCCTCAGTGGGCACTCTTCAGCTGGTAATTGCCGGCTCGCCTTCTTTATTGCATTAGAAAACGACGGACAGGAGGAACTCGCCGATGAGACTTGCGGTTCGATGGTTGCTTGCAGCGCTGCTCGTCGGCGGGCTGGCCCAGACGTCGGCGGCCGGAACCCTGGCTGAGGTCAAGGACCGGGGTAAACTGCGTTGCGGTGTCAACGGCCTGGTGCCGGGTCTCTCCTTCAAGGACGAGAACGGCAGGTGGAGCGGTCTGGACGTTGACTTCTGTCGCGCGGTGGCGGCCGCGGCCCTGGGCGATGGGAGCAAGGTCGAGTTTCTTCCCCTGAGCACGGACGAGCGATTGGACGCCCTGTCCGGGGACCACATCGACCTCCTTGCCCGCAACACCACCTGGACCCTGTCCCGAGACCTGGGCCACGGCATGAGCTTCGTGGGCATCCTGTACCTGGACGGCCAGGGCTTTCTGGTTGCGCGCGAGGCGGGTCTCTACAGCACCTTGGAGCTGGACGGAAAGCGCATCTGCTCGCTCGCCAACTCTACCAGCCCCGCCAACGCACAACGCTATTTCACCCGCAACCGGATGAAGCTGGAGCTGGAAACCTTCCAGACCTTCGATGCGGCCAAGCAGGCCTATCTGGACGGCAAGTGCGATGCGCTCACCGGTGACCAGTCCCAGCTCCACTCCCTGCGCGCCGGCCTGAAGGACCCGCGGGTCCACGAGATCCTGCCGGAGGTCATCTCCAAGGAGCCCCTGAGCCCCGCCGTGCGCAAAGGGGACGACCAGTGGTTCGACATCGTACGCTGGACATTGTTCGTGCTCATCGACGCCGAGGAGCTGGGCATCGACTCCACCAACGTCGACCGCGCCCGCGAACAGGCGCGGGAAGGTGAGACCCGCCTGCTGCTGGATGCCGACGGCCACACCGGGAAGCTGCTGGAGCTCGAACCCGGTTGGAGCCACCGCGTCATCAAGCAGGTGGGCAACTATGCAGAGGTGTTCGAGCGCAACCTGGGCAGTCAGTCTCCGCTCAAGATCAAGCGCGGGCTGAACGCCCTCTGGCGCGACGGCGGTCTGCTCTACGCGCCGCCTGCGCGTTAAAAGTGCGGAGTACGGAGTCCGAAGTGCGAAGTGCGGAGTGCGGAGTGCGGAGTGTCGACGGTGTACACTCGTTCGACGCGCCACGTACTTCGCAGGAGTTTGCGCTGCGCCCGGATCACCCGATGACACCTATTATTGACCGGACTGGGGAGAGGACATCATGCCCCTGATCAAGCCCTTCACCGGCCTGCGTCCAGCCGCCGGCCACGCATTGGACGTGGCCGCTCCGCCTTACGATGTGATGAACGCCGCGGAGGCGAAGAACATGGTTCAGGGGCGGCCCTGGAGCTTCTTGCATATCTCACGGCCGGAAGTGGATCTGCCCGAGGATACAGACCCCTATGCCCCCGAGGTCTACGCGAAGGCCAGGGAGAACCTGGACCGAATGGTCGAGGAAGGCGTGCTGGTGCGCGACGAGGCCCCCTGCTACTACGTCTACCGCCTAACCATGGGAGACCATGTTCAGACAGGTCTTGTGGCGGCCGCATCCGTCGCGGCCTACGATGGAGACCGGATCAAGAAGCACGAGTTCACACGACCGGTCAAGGAAGACGACCGAGTACGGCAGATCGACGCCCTCAACGCCCAGACCGGGCCGGTGTTTCTCGTCTACCGGAGCACCGCGATCATCGACAACGCCCTTTTCGGCGTGAGCCGCGGCGAGCCCGCGGTGGACATCAGGGCCGACGACGACGTGCGCCACGAGCTTTGGGTCGTGGATGAAGAAGCGACCATCGGCCGCCTCACCACTGCCTTCGCGCAACTCGACGGCCTCTACGTTGCCGATGGCCACCACCGTTCCGCCGCCGCCTCCCGCGTTGCTGCGGCCCGCACGGCCGCGAACCCTGAGCACACCGGCAACGAGTCCTACAACTACTTTCTGTCTGTGATCTTCCCACACAACCAGATGCAGATCATGGACTACAATCGCGTGGTCAAGGACCTCCACGGCCTGGATGAAAAGGCCTTTTTCAGCAAAATCGAGGTCCCCTTCAAGGTTGAGAAGAGCGCGGAGCCCGTAAAACCGGCGCGGCTCGCCGAGTTCGGCATGTACCTGGACGGGGTCTGGTACCGGCTCCGCCTGGACGAGCACCGCATCCCCTGGGAGGACCCCGTCGGTAGGCTGGACGTGAGCCTGCTGCAGGATAATCTCATCGAGCCCATTCTCGGCATCGTCGACCCCAGGCGCGATGAGCGCATCGGCTTCGTGGGGGGCATCCGCGGACTCGACGGTCTAGCTCGTCGGGTCGACGAGGACGGGATGAGGGTCGCCTTCTCGCTGCACCCAACACGCATGGAGGAGTTGATGGCAGTGGCCGACGCGGGCGAGGTCATGCCCCCGAAGTCCACCTGGTTCGAGCCCAAGCTGGCCGACGGCCTGGTCAGCCATGTGCTCGATTAAGCTTCCGGCAACGACCGGCTGATCCTGTCTTCGGTCGCTCGCGAAGATCAGCGATTGTCTGGGGGGGGTGCTAAGCTTCGAAGGCTCTGGCGTTCGCTCTCCCTAAGGCGACGCTCCCGCCTTGCCCGGGAAGCTACCGGAATTTTCCCCATCGCTTGGAAATTCGCGTTGATGCGTCGAACGAACCAGATTATCCGTAACCCGTGGTCCGAATGCCTGGAGACCACCCCGTTTCGTTGATGGTTAAACCAGTCTACAACCTCCCCGAGGACCACTTTGACGACGCGGCCGCGGCCCGGCATTGGCTGGCGGCCTTGCCTGAGAAGTATCCGGACGAGGACCGCGAGCGCCTCACAGAGGCCTGCGAGCTCCTCGTGCGCTGCCGTGGCAATCAAACCCTCGAGACCGGCGAGACCCAGGTGCGCCACCTGCTGTCCACCGCCGACATCCTGGTGCGACTGCGCATGGACGTCGAGACCCTGTTCGCCGCCCTGCTCAACGGCTGCCTCGACCGCTCCGGGATCACCCGCGACACGCTGCAGGAGCGCTTCGGCACGCATATCGCCAGCATGGTGGAGGATCTCGCTCGCATCGACCAAATCGCCAACGTGGACGCGGTGATCGCCGCCAAGGACCGGCACGAGCATGAGGAGAACCTGCGCCGCCTGCTGCTCGGAATCGCCGAGGACGTGCGGGTAGTGCTCGTGGTGCTGGCCGAACGGGTGCACCTGATGCGCAGCATCAAGAATCTGGATGTCGAGCGACGCCGCAAGATCGCCGTGGACAGTCAGCGCGTCTACGCACCCCTAGCCAACCGGCTCGGCGTCTGGCAGATCAAGTGGGAGCTGGAGGACCTTTGCCTGCGCTACCTGGAGCCCGCCGAGTACAAGCGGATCGCCAAGCTTCTCGACGGCCGGCGCGGCGAGCGCGAAGGCTACATCGCAAATGTGATCAAGATCTTGCAGGAGAAGTTTAAAGAGGCGGACATCAAGGCCGCGGTCAGCGGCCGGCCGAAACATATCTACAGCATCTGGCGCAAGATGCAGCGCAAGAACGTCGACATCGAACAAATCTTTGATCTACGCGCGGTCCGCGTCATGGTGGACGACATCGCGTCCTGTTACGCCGCGCTTGGAATCGTCCACGGGCTCTGGAAGCACATTCCCAAGGAGTTCGACGACTACATCGCCACACCCAAGGGCAACATGTACCAGTCCCTGCACACCGCGGTCGTGGGCCCCCAGGACAAGCCGCTGGAGGTGCAGATCCGCACCTGGGACATGCACCGTCACGCGGAGTTCGGCGTCGCCGCCCACTGGGCATACAAGGAAAGCAAGGCGCACGACGCTGAGTTCCAGCGTCGGGTCGTGTGGATGCGCAACTGGCTGGAGCTGAAGAACGAAGGGGAGGACGGCGGCGACTTTGTCGAGCGCTTCAAGGCCGAGTTCGAGCCCGTCCACATCTACGTGCTCACGCCACAGTCGAAGGTCATCGAGCTGCCCAAAGGCGCAACGCCGCTGGACTTCGCCTACGCGATCCACTCGGAGATCGGCAACCGTTGCCGCGGGGCCCGTGTGAACGGGCGCATCGTTCCTCTGAACCAGCCCCTCGCCAGCGGCCAGTCGGTGGAAATCCTCACCCAAAAGAACGCCGCCCCCAGCCGGGACTGGTTGAGCCCCCACCACGGATATCTCAAGACCGCCAAGGCCCGCAACCGGGTGCGCCAATGGTTCAAGCAGCAGGACTTCGACCGCTACCTGGCCGAAGGGCGGAGCATCCTGGAGAAAGAGCTCGCGCGGCTGGGTATCGAGGAGAAGCCCCAACTGGAACAGATCGGCCGCCGATACAATTTCCACAAGGGTGAGGACGTGCTCGCGGCCATCGGCCGCGGCGAGCTGGCTCCCGGACAGATCGCGCGGCAGGTGGGCGAACCGAAGACCGAAAAACGGGACCAACCGGAGCCAAAGACAAAGACCCCGTCGACGCAGAAACGCAAGCCGGCCGGCCGGGCCGAGGTGGTTGTCGAAGGTGTGGACGACCTCATGAGCCACATGGCCCACTGCTGCAAGCCCGTCCCCTATGACCCCATCGTCGGCTATGTCACCCGCGGCCGTGGCGTCACCGTCCACCGCCGGGACTGCACCACCGTGCGCAAGATGCCTCCGGAGGAGCAGACGCGGTTAATCGACGTGCATTGGGCGCAACAGAGGGAAGATGCCACTTATCCAGTGGATGTGCTTGTAATGGCCGCCGACCGCAAAGGCCTGTTGAGGGACGTCTCCTCCGTATTCTCCGATGAAGACGTCGACGTGGTGGGTGTCAACACCTCTTCCGACCGCAATATCGACCGCGCCACCATGCGTTTTACGGTGGAGGTCAAAGACATGGGCCAACTCGAGCATGTGCTCATCAAGCTTGTGCAGATACCGGATGTGATCGACGTCCGCAGAACGCATTGAGGCGCGGAAACAGGCCACTCCCCTTCGCCGAGTTGCAGTCGCGCCACCCCGGTGTCCGGAATCCTTAGTATCCGGTTTCCTTCGCTCTCCCTGGATACTAGGGAATTACGTTGACCTCCACGCTGTCGGAAAATCCGGCATCCCTCACTCCATGCATGATCAGGTAGACATTAAGAAAGACCCCGCACAGAGGCGGGGTCAATGCTAAGTCCCTTTTCGGAGTTATTGTTGTTGAAGCGCCTTCCCATGACGCAAAGTCCCTTTTCAAAGTCGTTTTTGTCGTGCCCCTTCCCGCGACGCGGGAAATCGATGCCGTCACTGTTCGAAGGAGCAATAAGCGTACCGGATTTTCATTCTTCTGTTTTTTCAGTCTGTTAGCAGGTCACAGATAACCTAGGACCGTAAAAAGAAGAATACGGACGGAAACTTTTTGTCACTTTCTGACGATGTGCAAGAGCACCCGATCCGGAGACGCCTCCATCGTTAGGATCTACGCTGGTAGTGGCTACAGGATGCGGGGCACTTGAGAAAGATTCTTAAGACCCTACAACGGAAAGCCCCGCTCCGGAAACAACCGGGGCGGGGCTCGTCAGTTCCGTCGGCGGTTTTTTGCTTAGTCGAAATCAGTGACCCGGAAGGCATCGAAGCGGCGCACCTCGCGCTCCTCCGTCCAATCCAGGTAAGCTCCGAACTGCTCTTCCATCATCTGGGTCGGAAAAAGCCCGGTGGCCGATACGCCGCCGTTGATGGCGGGCTCAAGCTCGTCTGCGCGAGACTCGAAGGCTGCGAGACGGCTGATGCCCCGGTGTTTGGTCCACTTGAGATAGGCGCCGAAGGCATCTTCCATGGCCTGAGCCGGGAACAGCCCGGTGGCCGATACGTCTCCGTTGATGGCCGGCTCCAGGTCCAAGTTCGCGGACTGGCCCAATTCCACCGCGCCCTGCGCGGTGTTCAACATGAGCAGCACGAGGCCGCCGGCGATGAGGGTGGATTTCAGCATGGTTGCTCTCCGATAGGCTGCATAGATGTTGCGCATATTATTATTTTCTTATGGATAGCTGTCAACGTTGAGGATGTTACAAGGTTTTTCGGAGAGCGCGACGCCCCTGCTGAAATCGATCAACGAGGTATCTGAACCTCAGGCAGAAAGGCATCGTCGGAGACGCGCCCGGCAAGCGGCCGCGTCAGTGCTACAAGCAGCCTTCAGCAACGCAGGGAAACAGCGGCTGCGCTCCTTTGGTTCCCCGACAATCGACGAATGTCAATTAGGTGACTGTCCTACACGGTGGTTCATTCTTAGACCGCACAGAAGCGACACTCTACGAATGCCCGTGAAGCCGACGCCACTCTGCCGGAGGGATTCCTGACCATCGCTTGAACGCCCGAACGAAGGCAGTCGAGTCCGCGTAGTCGAGTGCCGCCGCGATCTCTGACAGCGGCATCATGGTGCCGGCGAGCAACTGCCGGGCTACGTCGTAGCGGATGTCTTCGAGCTCCCGGCGGAAGGTCGTACCCTCTTCCCGTAGGCGGCGATTCAGAGTGCGCTCGTGCATGCCGAGCTGTCTCGCAATGTTGGCAGCCCCGCCTTTCTTAATCGGCAACGACTTGCGCAGCGACCCTCGAAGCTCTCCTACAAGGCTCCTCTGCTGATGGGCTTGGAGCTCATTCGCCTCCTTCTCCAGATGGCGGTGAAGCAGAGGATCCGCGCCCGCTATCGGATGGTCTAGCCAGCGAGTCGGGAATACGACGACGCTCTGGTCCTCGTCGAAGCGCAGCGGCGCTCGGAAGAACCGCCTGTAGGGCGCCAGGTCTTGCGGTGGCCGCCGCGACAAGAGTACCTCTGTGGGATTCCAGCTTGTCCCGCAAAGGCTACGCATGATCTTGCAGACGATGGTCATCGAGAGGTCGTAAATCTGGTCGGCGGCTTCCACACCGGACAGATGGATGGCGTAGCCAAGGAACGTCACCCGATCATTGGTGATAAGGGTAGCCACGGCGCCTCGATCGTGCAGATCCAAATGGCGTACGAGACCTCGAAGCGCGGTGCCCACGTCGGGGGCGGTTTGGAGCATGAACCCCGCAACCCCGAGGGAGGACGGGGCCGCCCGCTCGCCCAGCAGCAATCCAAGGTGCCCGCATCCCGTCGCCGTCACGCAGCGGGCCAGCAACTTGCTTCCGGGGATGAAGGGAATCTCGACATTGGGATCTGTAAACTGAGCGGGGTTGAAGCCCGCGCTGGCGAAGAGGGGATCGGGATCGCAACCGAGATCGCGCAGAAGCGCCGGCAGACCCATCAGCGGACCGACGCGGACGACCCCCTCGGCCGGGGCCTGTCGCCTCCGGGGCGTCACGCTGGGTTTTGCCGTTCTTCGCACCATCTGCAATCCTCGATCCGTTTGTGTCCGAAATTGTCAGCCAATAGTCGCGATCTGACAAGGCGGCACGGTGCGGATCTGCTGTAATGAGCGATGGCTGGGCTCGATGGTTGCGTATCCGTCCGGCTTCTGTGGACGCAATGTCGGAGCACGGGATCCTGACCGCACTCTTGCCCTGAGCACCGTTCAACCCCTGACCATTTGAGCTGATCTCAAAGCGCAAACGCGGTTTGTGCTTGTCTTTACCCGGGGCTCAAGGAAGCGCCAGTCGAAACCAATGAAGTAGCTCACTCGCAGATACGTACTGATGATCGGCCTGGCTGCCGCCGGGTGGCTCTGCAATGGGGAGATCGGACCGACCTCCTCTGGATTTCTCGTAGCGACTGCCCAAGCCCGGTTCGGCCGTCCGGCGACACCGGGCGTCGGGGCCGGCGGGGTCGGCGGTCCCGCGTCCGGTGTCGGCGTCCTGCCGGGGGCCGGTGCCGGCAAGGCCGGTGTAGGCTATAGCGGTGGCGTGGGGCCGAACCTCGGGGGCCCCGTGAACCGAGTGGGTGTGCGCTGACCGCCAGGCAGATCACGAGAACCAGGGACGGTCCGGACTGCACAGGGCGCTGATCGTCCCGATCACCGATAACTCTTGGAGAGGAAGAAACCTCGATGCACAGCTTGAAAGGCTCGAGGCGATCCCGTACGAGGGCACTTGCCGCGGGCGCGATGCTTTTGGCCACGTCCGCCGCGATGGGCGCCTCGGAAGGCTCGGCCTCGGATTGGCAAT
>JAYEJW010000680.1:0-19559 GCA_034716535.1 Pseudomonadota bacterium | reverse complement strand
CTTCGAGTCCGCCAGACCGGAGATGGGGCGTTGCGCGTCGAGGATAACGGCTGCCGCCGTCACGGGCCCGGCCAGGGGGCCGCGCCCGGCCTCGTCCACCCCGGCCACCAAGATCCTGTCGCCACTACTCACAATGCTTTTCCTTCGATCAGGTCCAGCACCGCGATGGCGGCCTCACGGCCGGCGTTTCGCCGCATTCGCCGATGGATCTGCGCGTACTCCGCCCGGACCTCCCGCACCCGCGCCGGATCGTCGAGAAACGCAAGCAACGCCCCGCCCAGCAGGTCGGCGCGGCAGCGCTCCTGGATGAACTCGGGGGCGAGCTCCCGACCGGCGAGCAGGTTCGCCATCGCAATATAGGGCACCTTCACAAGTCGCAAGCCTTTGACGAGACGGTAGGTGAGAGGATTCATACGATAGGCGACCACCATCGGCCGCTTGAGCAACAGGGTCTCCAGGGTGGCCGTTCCGGACGCGGTCAGCACGCAATCGCTGGCGGCGATCACCTCCCGGCTGCGCCCGTCCACCAGGGTCACAGGGAGATCGGGGGCCTCCCGGCGCAAAGCCTCACTGAAGATCCCGCGCAGGGTCTCGCTGACCAGTGGAACAGCGAAACGCAGCTCCGGGCGCCGCTCATGGCACCATCGCGCCGCCTGAAGGAATGCGGGGGCGAGCTCGTTCACCTCGCTCACACGGCTGCCCGGCAGCAGGGCGATCACCGGGCCTGCGGGCGGTAGTCCCAGGGCGGTACGGGCGAGCGCAGCGTCGACCTCCAGCGGGATCTCGTCCGCAAGGGGATGCCCCACGTACCGTACCGGAACCCCTTTCTCGCGCAAGAACTCCTCCTCGAAAGGGAAGATGCTCAGCATCAGATCCACGGCCTGCCGGAGGCCCTTCACGCGTCCGGAGCGCCACGCCCAGACGGTGGGACTGACCATGTGTACCGTCGGAATGCCCTCTTCACGCAGGCGCCGTTCCAATCCGAGGTTGAAGTCGGGCGCATCGACACCGATGAACACATCCGGACGCAGATCCACGAAGTAGCGGGTCAGCTCCCGCCGGATGCCCAGCAGCTCGCGCAGGTGCTTCAGGACCTCCGTGAGCCCCATCACCGACAGACGCTCCAAAGGGACCAGGGTCTCGCACCCGGCGCCCTGCATCTGTGGCCCTGCTACGCCAACAAAGCGCGTATCAGGCGCTCGCGCCCGGATCTCGCGAACCAGGGCAGCCCCGAGCAGGTCACCGGAGGGCTCGTTGGCGACAATACCGATGGTCAACATAAGGCTGCGTGCACCACCATCTACCCGGACTGCGACGACCGCAGCCGGCGCTCATCAACGCACGATACTGCGTGCGCTTTCGGCCACGAAATCGGCCATCTGGGTCACTTCCGGGCAGGCCAGTTCACGCATGGCGATCACGGCGTCTTCCAGCTTGCGGTTCGACAGGTACAGCAACCGATAGGCACTCTTGATGTGCTGGATGGCCTCGTTGTCGAGATTCCGGCGCCTGATGCCTTCGACGTTGATGCCACGGGGCTCGGCCGGATGACCGCCGATGAGTACGAAGGGGGGGACGTCTTTAGTGATGACGGAGCCCATGGCGCAGAAGCTGTGAGCGCCGATGCGGCAGAACTGGTGAACGATGGTAAAGCCGCCGAGAATCGCCCAATCCTGCACCTGGACGTGGCCCGCCAACGAGGCGGCATTGGCCATGATGACGTTGTCCCCGATCTGACAGTCGTGGGCCACGTGGCTGTAGGCCATGAACAGATTGTCATTGCCGACACGGGTCACCCCCGCGTCCTGTACCGTCCCTCGATGCAGGGTGGCGTACTCGCGGATGACGTTGCGGTCGCCGATCTCGAGTAGGGTCTCCTCGCCCCCATACTTCTTGTCCTGCGGCTCCTCTCCCACCGAGGCGAACTGGAAAACCCGGTTTTCGGCCCCGAGCCGCGTCGGACCCCGGATCACCGTGTGCGGCCCGATGCGCGTTCCACGACCGACGCGGACCTTGGGGCCGATGACGGCATAAGGTCCGACCTCGACGTCCGCATCCAGCTCTGCGGCCGGATCGATCACCGCCGTGGGATGGATCAAGCTCAGGAGTCCCGGGGGGTGCACATGATGTCAGCCGTGGCCGCCAGCTTGTCGTCCACGCGCGCCTCCCCGGAGAACCTCCAGATTCCACGTCGCACATTCTTCAGCTGCACCTTCAAAATCAGCTGGTCACCGGGCTCCACGGGGCGCTTGAAGCGCGCCTTGTCGATACCGACAAAGTAATAGAGGGCCTTCTCACTCACCTCGTCGGGCCGTGATTCCATTGCCAGCAATCCCGTCGCCTGAGCCATGGCCTCGACAACAAGAACACCCGGCATGACCGGACGCACGGGGAAATGACCGGCGAAGAAGGGCTCGTTGAATGTAACGTTCTTCAGCGCCACGAGGTACTCGTCCTGTTTGAAATCGATCACCTTGTCGATCAGCAGGAAGGGGTATCGGTGCGGCAACAAGCTCAACACCTTACGGATGTCCATTGTGCTCAAAGGCTACCTCCGAGGTTGCCGGGGTCGAGTCGCGGTTGGTCCGGCTTCAGGTCTCGTCTTGTCCCGGCTCTTCATTCGTTCGCTCCAGTGCCTGCTCAAGACGCTTCACCCTTCGGGCCAGCTCGTCCAGATGGCGAAAACGGGCGACATTACGCCGCCATTCGGCACTCGGCATGGCCGGTGTGCCACTGCTGTAGAGACCGGGTTCGGTGAACGAGCGCGTGACCATCGCCATCCCGGTGAAATGCACGTTATCGCCGATCTCGAGGTGGCCGGCCATACCCACCGCCCCTCCGATGGTGCAATTGCGGCCGATACGGGTAGAACCTGAGATCCCGGAGCAGGCCGCCATGGCTGTGTTCTCGCCGATGTGGCAGTTGTGTCCGATCTGGATCAGATTGTCCACCTTCGCACCGTCGGCGATCACCGTATCCTCCAGGGCGCCGCGGTCCACCGCGGAGTTGGCCCCGATCTCCACGTCGTCTCCGAGGCGGACCCGGCCGAGCTGGGGAATGCGTACCCAGCGCTCTCCGTCCTTGGCGAATCCGAAGCCCTCTCGGCCAATAACCGCGCCCGGATGGAGCAGCACCCGCTCACCAATCAGGGTCCGCTCGCACAGAGTCACCCTGGCCACCAAGCGGCTGCCCGCGCCAATGCGGCACTCGGCACCAACAATACAACCAGGCCCCACGAACACCTGGGGGCCGATCTGCGCTCCCTCCTCGACCACCACGGTCGGACCGATCCAGGCACTGGGATCGACGCGGGCGCTCTCGGCCACCACTGCGCTCGGGTGGCGCCCTCCTGCCCTTGGCGGTTTCGGATGCAGCAGGTTCGCCGCCTCGGCGTACGTCAGGTAGGGGTTTGGGCTCACCAGAGCGGCCACCGGACAAAGATCCGCATACTTCTCAGCGACAATCACCGCGGCGGCGCTGGTCGCGGTCAGCTGGTCGCGGTACTTACCGTCCGCGAAGAAACAAAGGCATTCGGCATCGGCTCGGCGCAGGGTATCGACGCGGCACACCTTGACGCCGCCCTCCCCGCGTAACTCGACGCCGAGTCGGCGGGCCAATTCTTCGAGAGTGATTTCCAAAGCGCTACCGTGCAGTTACGCGCCAAAGGCAGACCTCGTCTCCCTCAGGGAGAGGGCCCGGAAGAGGAAAACCCGCTGGGCAACAAGTGCATTCATGACCCGGCACGGCAGTTGTGCCGCGGCGGGTCAGCCCGGGAAACCGACGCCTCCGTCCGCACCGAAACGGATCATGTCTACTTGGCCTCGAACTTCTTGCGCAGACGCTCAACGACCTTGTCGGAGATATCGATGCGTTTGCTGTAGTAGACCAGACCCTCGCTGACGATGAGATCGATCTTCTCCTCCTTCGCCAACTCCTCGACGACCTCCTCCACCTGTTGTGCCAGCTTGGTACGAAGCTCGTTCTGGCGCAGCGCAAAATCATCGCGGAACTCCGCCTGCGCGTATTTGATCTTGCGGTCTCGGTTGCGGATATCGTTTTGCAGGCGTTGGATCTCGTCTTCACTCATGAGCGCGGAATCGCCCTCGAGCTTTTTCTGCAGATCCTCGATCTGCGCCTGCTGTTCCAGGAGCTGCTTCTCCCTCTCGCTCACCTCTTGCTGCAGCTGGGCCCGCGCGGACTCGTACTGGGGAGACTGCTCGACGACCCGATTGGGATCGATCACCGCAATCACATAATCAGTCGCCGAAACGACCGCATTGGTTGATGCAAGGATTATGCCAAACGCGCAGGCGTAGACTTTATTCACCTAGTATCTCCGTCGTCTCAGAATGTTTGTCCGAAGCCAAACTGGAAGATTTGCGTATCGTCGTCGTCCTTCTCATTGAACGGATAAGCGACGCTGGCGGATATGGCACCAACGGGGGAAAGCCAGGTCAGCGAGAGTCCGGCCGAATAGCGAAGATCGCTCAGACTGAACCCGGTCGGGGCGACGAGATCCGAGTTCTGTGTCAACCAGACGTTGCCAAAATCCAGGAACGCACCCAGCCGGAGCGTCTTCTCGAAGTCACCGCCAATCGGCGGCGGGGCGAACAGCTCGAGGCTGCCGA
Organism: Pseudomonadota bacterium; assembly: GCA_034716535.1. GTDB lineage: Bacteria > Pseudomonadota > Gammaproteobacteria > Chromatiales > Chromatiaceae > JAYEJW01. Next base: position 14,931 of record JAYEJW010000680.1, on the reverse strand, counting down.
CGAGCTTCACGTTGCCGCCGATGGGATCGTTAAAGCCCGGTCCCGTCGCCACTTGGCGAGGACCGAGGGTATTCTCCTTCCAGCCCCTGACCGAGCGCGGACCGCCTGCGAAAAAGTTCTCGAAGAAAGGCAGAAAGTCGATATCACCGTACCCGTCGCCGTATCCCAGATCCGCTTTTAGGGCGAAGGTAAACCGGCGTGTCAGGGGAACGAAATTGCGATGGCGATAGGTCAGCCGGTAATACTGCAGGTCACTACCCGGGACCGCCACCTCCGCCAGAAGCGACTGGAGCCCGCCCTCCGTTGGAAAGACCGCTGAATCTCGGGAGTCGTTGCTGTAACTGGCCGTCAGGATAAAGTCATTGAAACGATCGCCGGCTTCCGCGACGAAATCCTGAGCCAGGAGCGAGGCGCCCGCAGTAAATTTCGTGTACTGATAGCGTATCCCGAGACCGGCGCGGCTCGTGTCAGAGATGGGCAGACCGAAGGTCATGCCTGCGATGCCGACATCCGTGAGGTAGTCGGCGCTGTCCAACTGGGCGAAGTCGGTCTCTCTGTAGGACAGGTCGAAACCTCGGCTGATGCCGTCGATCGTGTAGTAGGGGTTGGTATAGGCGAGCCGATAGAGGCGGTTCGAGTCGCTGTTGTTGAAGGCGAAGGAGACGCGCTTGCCGGTTCCGAGGAAGTTGTTCTGGGTTACGCTTGAATTGAAGATGATGCCTTGGGACTGGGAATAGCCGATACCGGCCAGGAGATTGCCGGAAGGTTTCTCCTTGACCGTCACGTTGACGTCCACCTCATCCGCAGAGCCCGGAACCGCAGGTGTCTCGACGTTCACCTCGTCGAAATACCCGAGACGCTGGAGGCGCTCGCGGGATCGCTTCACCAGATCCGTCGAGAACCAGGCCGCCTCCATCTGACGCATCTCACGACGCAGCACCTCGTCGCGCGTCCTTGTGTTTCCCTTCATGCTGATGCGCCGCACGTAGACCCGCTTGCCCGGATCGACGAAAAAGATGACCGCGACCTGTTTCGTCTCCTCGTCGATCTCGGGAATCGTGTTCACGTTCGCGAAGGCGTAGCCTTCATTGCCGAGCAGCTTGGAGATGCGCTCTGCGCTCTCCGTTGTGACCTTCCGGGAGAAGATGTCGCCACGTTGGATGCGGATCAGGGGAAAGAGCCGACTCGTCGGCACCGAAGGCTCACCCGCCAACTGGATATCGTTGATGGTGTAGACATCTCCCTCGTCGATGCCCACGGTGACGTAGATGTCCTTCTTATCGGCACTGATGGAGACCTGGGTGGACTTGATCTCGAACTTGATAAAGCCGCGGTCGAGGTAGAAAGAGCGCAGGGTTTCCAGGTCTCCGGCAAGCTTCTGCTTCGAATACCTGTCGTTCTTCGAATAGAAAGAGTGCCATTTGGTGCGGCCGAGCTTGAACTGCTTGAGCAGCTCCTTCTCCGTAAAGGCCTCGTTGCCGATAATGTTGATCTGCTTGATCCGTGCCGTCAGGCCTTCGGTAATTGCGATGGTGACTGCGACGCGGTTGCGCTCGAGGGGAGAGACGGTCGACTGGATCTCCACACCATACTTGCCGCGCGCGAAATACTGGCGCTTGAGCTCCTGCTCGATCCTATCGAGGACCGAGCGGTTGAAAACCCGGCCCTCCGCCAACCCGATGTCCTTAAGACCCAGCTTCAGGTCCTCGGTCTTGATGTCCTTGTTGCCGGAGATGTTTATCTCGGCAATGGCCGGTCTTTCCTGGACCCAAACCACAAGGACCGTGCCGTCTCGCTCCACCCGGACGTCTTTGAAAAAGCCGGTTCCGTAAAGGGTCCGGATGATGCTCGCCGTGATGTCGTCGGTCGTCGTATCCCCGACCTGGACGGGGAGATAGTTGAACACCGTGCCGGCAGCGATGCGCTGCAGACCTTCAACGCGTATGTCCGAAATACGAAACTCGGCGCCCGCCACGTTTGTGGTCGCAACCAACAGGACTACGAACAGCGCCAGGCGACGCCAGAACGCCCCGGGCCTGCCTGCTATCATCGCACGCAAAATCTATATCCCCCTCTTCCGCCAATACCGCGCCCCAAGGCGGCATTTGTTACGGGGCGGTAGTATAAGTTATGGAACCGCTGAACAAAACAGCGGTTACCGGGATGCGGCGACGCCCCGAACCCGGTGGTCCGACTAAGCAGTTGAAATCAAACGACTGTAGAAATCGCAGTTTTCGAGCGCTGTGAGCCGGAAAACCCCGGACGGCTTCGTTCCGCGCTTCGCGCAACCCACCTACCCGCCGAGCAGGCGGGTGATGTCGACGTAGAAGGCCAGGGTCATGAGCGCCGCCAGTAAGGCCAGGCCGATCCGCTGGCCCTGCAGCTGCGCTTGTTCGGACAGGGGGCTGCCCTTCACCGCCTCGATGGCGAAATACAGGAGGTGGCCGCCGTCCAGGATAGGGATCGGCAGCAGGTTGAGCACCCCGAGGCTGATGCTCACCACGGCAAGGAACTTGATAAAGTATTCAAGTCCAAAGCTCGCGGTCTTTCCGGCAGTCTCGGCGATGGAGATCGGGCCGCTCAGGTTCTTCACGGACGCCTTGCCCACGAGCATGCGCCCAATGACACGCAGCATGAGCAGACTCATGTCCGCCGTCTTCTCCACGGCCGCGCCGACCGCATCTAGCGGCCCGAGCCTGATCTCCGTCTTGTAGTCTTCAAACAGCGCTTCCGGGATGTGCGCGGCCGCACCGATGCGTCCGATATCGCCCTCTGGTCCGTCAATCCGGCGCGGCGTCAGATCGAGCGCCACCACATCGGCGCCGCGCTCCACCTCCAGTCTGAGCGTTTCACCGGGGTGACGCTGCACGATCTCGACCCATTCCTTCCAACCTGCGACATCGGCATCGTCGGCGGTGAGGATGCGGTCACCCGAGCGCAACCCGGCCTCCTCGGCCGCCTCGCCCGGCACCAGCTCGCCGATAATCGGCGGCAGCGCCGGTCGTGCAGGAGACAGTCCCAGGTTGGACAGGATCGCGGGATCGTCCGGAAGACCGGCCAGGGCGTCACCGTCGAGAAGCCGGACGACCTCGCGTCCTCTCTGCTCGCGTACCCGAACCGGCAGGTCCTCCCCATCCAATACCTCGGCCATCAACGCAAACACCGCCGACTCCCAGGTCGGTGTCGGCCGATCGCCCACCGCGAGCAGCTCGTCCCCGGAAGTGAACTGGGCTTCGGCCGCGATAGAATCCGGTGCGACCTCTCCGACCAGCGCTCGTGTTCCCACGTCGCCCGCGACCAAAATGCCCCAGTAGGCGAGGATGGCGAAGAGGAAGTTGAATAGCGGACCGGCGGCAACGATGGCGAAACGCTTCCACAGCGTCTGGCGGTTGAAGGCGAGGTGGCGCTCTTGGGCGGCCACGGTCTCCTCCCGTTCGTCGAGCATCTTGACATAACCGCCGAGCGGTACCGTCGCGACGACGTACTCGGTTCCGTCCCGAGGGCTGACCCACCGCAACAGCGGCCGACCGAAGCCGACGGAAAAGCGCAGGACCTTCACCCCCAGCTTGCGGGCAACCCAAAAGTGCCCGAATTCATGCACGGTGATGAGGATCGCGAGGGCGACGACGAAGGAGGCGGCGGTGAACAATAGATCCTGCATGGTGCCTTACCGAATGACGCGCCGAAGGCGCTCCCAGCCCCCCTCGCCTGCTTGGAGAGGGAGAACGGTTACGGCGCACAGTCTGTCATAGGGCGGGAGCGTCATAGCCACTTATGCGACCGAGCCGGTCAGGTTTTGTTCCGCGATCTCGCGTGCCTGCCGGTCCACCTCGAGCAGGTGCTCGATCTCCAGGCCTCTGACCGGCTCGGCAGGAAGCGCATCGAGGGTCCGTTCTACGACCGCTGCGATTCCCGTGAAACCGAGGCGCCGCTCCAGGAAGGCAGCCACCGCCACTTCGTTCGCGGCATTGAGAATCGCCGGACAGGTCCCGCCCTGGGCCGCAGCCCGGTACGCAAGGGCGAGGCAGGGAAAGCGATCGAGTCCGGGCGGCCGAAAATCCAATCGCTGAACCGCGAAAAGATCCAGGGCGGGGACACCGGAGTCCATCCGCTCGGGCCAGGCAAGCGCATGAGCGATCGGTGTGCGCATATCGGGGTTGCCCAGTTGCGCCAATAGGGAACCGTCCCGGTACTGCACCAGGGAGTGAACCACGCTTTGGGGATGCACCACGACCTGGATCCGCTCCGGCTCGGTCCCGAAGAGCCAGCAGGCCTCGATCACCTCCAGCCCCTTGTTCATCATGGTCGCCGAGTCTACGGAGATCTTTCGACCCATGTCCCAGTTGGGATGGGCGCAGGCCTGCTCGGGCGTGACGGTCGTGAGCTGCTCCACGGGCGTCTCTCGGAACGGCCCCCCGGAGGCGGTGAGCAGGATCCGTTCCACACCCACCTCGCCGAGCCCGCGGCCGTAATCGGCCGGCAGACACTGGTACACTGCATTGTGCTCGCTGTCGATGGGCAGCAGCGTTGCTCTATGGTCCGCCACCGCGCGCATGAGGATCTCACCGGAGACCACCAAAGCCTCCTTGTTGGCCAGAAGCACGCGCTTGCCCGCCTTGGCCGCCGCAAGCGTCGGCATCAGGCCTGCAGCTCCCACGATCGCAGCCATCACGTACTCCGCCTGAGGGAGTACCGCAACCGTCTGAAGCGCCTCAGGGCCCGAAAGTATCTGCGGCGCTCCGGACACCCCCGAAAGAAGGGCGCGCAGCCTGCTCGCCGCGCGACCGTCGGCCATGACTGCATACTCCGGCCGATGGAGACGGCATTGCGAAGCCATGCCTTCCGCATCCAGATTCGCGGTCAAGGCGACAACGCGAAACCGCTCCGGATGACGCGCCACGACATCCAGGGTGCTGACGCCGATGGAACCGGTGGAACCGAGTACGGTGATACCGATCACAAGCCAGCCTCCATCCACAGGATGCCGAGCGTGAATACGGGAGCCGCCGCGGTCAGGCTGTCGATGCGGTCGAGAACACCGCCATGGCCAGGCAGCAATCGGCCCGAGTCCTTCATCCCCCGGCGGCGTTTGAGCAGGCTCTCGTACAGATCGCCGATCACGGACACAAAGGCGGTCAGCGTGCAGATCGCAGCCGTCAGCAGCCCCTGTCCCGTCGGCAGGTCCATTCCCCACGCCAGAAGCAGGCCGCAAACCCCCGCGCCCATCAGCCCGCCGTAGACGCCCACACGCGTCTTCCCGGGGCTCAGTACCGGCGCCAGCTTCTCCCGCCCCCAGCGCCGCCCCGCGAAGAAGGCCACCGAGTCTGCAACCCAAATCAGGATGAGCAGGACCAGGACCAACATCGGACCGTCAGGCGAGCGTGCGTGCAGATGGACGATGGCGACCCAGGGGCCGATGAGAACCAGCAAGCCAGCAGGAATCAGTGCCGGATCGATGCCGGTCGCCCGTTCGATGGTCCGCACCCGAAACAGAAAGATGGCGAGCCCCAACCACCAGAGCACCGTCGGAACCAGCAGGTAGAGGTACCAATGCTGCAGCGGGGCCTGCCAAAGCAGGAGCAGACAGGCCGCCATCAAGAAAAGATAGGCGAACCGGGCTGCGAAGGAGGAGATTCCAGCCAATGCCGTCCACTCCCAGGCACCGAGCTGCACGATCAGCGCCAGGATCAAGGCCAGGTAGGGCGTGGGCAGCAAGAGTACGGCGGCCACCGCCAGGGGAACGAGAAGCAAGGCGGTCAGTGTCCGCTGCTGAAGCCCGCTGGCGGCGATGGACAATGCTCAGCCCTTCCTGTTCTCGATCAGGGCGGACGCTTGCTCGCCGGTCAGGCCGAAGCGGCGCTGCCGGCGGGCGTAGTCGGACAGTGCCAGCAGGTACGCGTCCGCACCGAAATCGGGCCACATTAGGTCGCTGAAATAGAGCTCGGTGTATGCGAATTGCCAGAGCAGGAAGTTGCTCAGTCGCTTCTCTCCCCCGGTTCGGATGAACAGATCGGGGTCCGGAAGGTCGGGAAAGGACAGGCGCGAGGCGAGTGCGTTCTCGTCAACGTCGTCCGGCGCGAGGTGTCCGGCCGCCACCTCGGCGGCGAGCTGCCGTGCCGCGCGGGTAATGTCCCAGCGCCCGCCGTAGTTGGCCGCGACCTGGAGCATCATCGCCCGGTTGCCGCAGGTCATCTCCTCCGACTCGGCGATCCCACGTTGCAGCTTCTCGGGGAAGGCGCTGCGGTCACCGACGATGCGCAGACGGACGCCGTTCTCGTTCAGGCGCTTTACCTCGGCACGCAGGGCACTGATGAACAGCTCCATGAGCATGTTGACCTCGGCCTTTGGGCGGTGCCAGTTCTCGCTGCTGAACGCGAAGAGCGTCAGTGCGCCTATACCGTGCCGGACGCTCTCTTCCACCACGGCGCGGACACTCTTGACTCCGGCCCGGTGCCCTGCCGTGCGCGGCAGGTTCCGCCTGCGGGCCCAACGGCCGTTGCCATCCATGACGATGGCCACGTGCCGGGGGACACTGGAAGGTCTCGGTTCGCTGCCGAGCGGCGGCTTCTCTGTATTCACCTTGATGAAACAGGAGGCGAGTCAAACGCCTAGATGGCCATCAGGTCCGTTTCTTTCTCCTCGACGACCTGGTCGACCTCTTTGACATACTGATCGGTGAGCTTCTGTACGATCTCTTGTCCACGCCGTTCGTCGTCTTCGGAGATCATCTTCTCTTTCACAAGCTCCTTGAGCTCGTGGTTAGCGTCGCGCCGGATATTGCGCACGGCCACGCGCGCCTGCTCCGCCTCGTGCCGCGCCACCCGTATCAGGTCGCGGCGCCGCTCCTCGGTCAAGGGAGGCATGGGAACGCGGATGACGGTGCCCGCCGTGTTTGGGTTCAGACCCAGATCCGACTGCATGATCGCCTTCTCAACCGCCTTCACCATGCCCTTTTCCCACGGCGTGACGGCAAGGGTGCGGGCGTCCTCGGCAGTGACATTGGCGACCTGATTGATCGGCACATCCGAGCCGTAGTAAGACACCATCACATGATCGAGGAGCGACGGGTGCGCGCGCCCGGTGCGTATCTTCGCCAGCTCGTGCCGCAGTGACTCCACGCTCTTGCCCATGCGTGCGGCGGTGTCTTTCTTGATGTCTTCGATCATCTCAGTCTCCACTCTCCACAAGGGAGCCGACCTCTTCTCCGTTGACGAGCCGCATCAAGGCCCCCGGCTCGTAGATGTTCATGACCCGCATAGGAATGCCGTTGTCCCGACACAGGACGATGGCCGTGGCATCCATCACCCGAAGGTCTTCCCGTAACGCTTGATTGTAGGTCAGGCGCTCGTAGAACACAGCATTGGGATTCACGACCGGATCCTCGGAGTAGACACCCTTGACCTTTGTCGCCTTGATCAACAGATCGGCACCGATCTCCACGGCTCGAAGGCTGGCTGCCGAATCGGTCGTGAAAAACGGGTTTCCGGTACCTGCAGCGAAGATGCCGACACGCCCCTTCTCCAGGTGCCTTACCGCCCGCCGGCGGATATAGTCCTCGCAGACCTGGTTGATCTTGAGGGCTGACATCACCCGAGTCGGCGCGCCGATGCGCTCGAGGGCATCCTGCATGGCCAGCGCATTCATGACGGTCGCGAGCATACCCATGTAATCGCCGGTGACCCGGTCCATTCCCGCGGCGGCCAATCCCGCTCCGCGGAAGATGTTGCCGCCGCCGATCACAAGGGCTACCTGCACCCCGGCGCCCACCAGATCGCGCACCTCCCCCGCCAGACGACCGATCACCCGGGGCTCGATGCCGTAATCTCCATCACCCATTAGGGCTTCGCCGCTGAGCTTCAGCAGGATGCGCCGATATGCAGGCTGGGTCATGTCGAGGTTACCTTTCAGACATCCATCGCAATTGCCGCCGCCGTCCTGGACGGATTCAGCCGCCTCGGACCTGGGCCATGACCTCGTCGGCGAAGTTCTCTTCCTTTTTCTCGATGCCCTCGCCTACCTCGACGCGGGCGAAGCGCAGCACCTTGGCGCCCGCTTGCTTGAGCAGCTTATCCAGGGTCACGTCCGGGTCCTTGACAAACGCCTGACCGAGAAGCGTCACCTCTTCCAGGTACTTGCGCACCCGGCCCTCGATGATCTTATCGACGATGTTCTCGGGCTTGCCGCTTTCCAGGGCCTGAGCGCGAAAGATCTCGCGCTCTTTCTCAAGGGTCGCCGCCGGCACCTCATCGGCACTCACACACATGGGATTGGTGGCTGCGATGTGCATGGCCACGTCCTTGCCGAGGACGGCATCACCGCCCTGGAGCTCTACGACGACCCCGATGCGCACGCCGTGCCGGTAGCTGTAGAGCTCTCCCTGTACATCGTCGAAGCGCACCAGGCGCCGCAGCTGGATGTTTTCACCGATCTTTGCGACCAGCGCCTCCCGCGCCTGGGCAATTGTGCGCTCTTCGCCTTCACTCATGGGCAACGCGGCCAGGGCGTCGACGTCCGATGCGCCGCTTTCAAGTGCGCGTGCCGCCACTTCATCGGCAAAGGAGGCGAAATTTCCGTCCTTGGCCACGAAGTCGGTCTCGCAGTTGACCTCGACCATCAAACCCCGCCTGGCGGCGTCGTCGATATGAACCACGACGACACCTTCCGCAGCGGTTCGGCCGGCCTTTTTCGCGGCCTTTGCCTGGCCGGATTTGCGCATCAGCTCGATGGCGGCCTCGACGTCGCCATCGGTTTCCACCAGCGCCTTCTTGCATTCCATCATGCCGGCACCGGTGCGCTCTCTGAGATCCTTAACCAACGCGGCTGTAATCGCCATGACATCTGTTCCTCTAGCTACTGACTCGTAAGGAGAATCGGCTCGCGCAGTGCCTCACCCCGTCATTTCGCGCCGAAGGCGCTTCCTATCCCCATCTCGCCCACGGGGGGAGAAAGGGAACAAGAAAAACCGGTCATGACACGAGTGCTTTCATCGGGCCGGGCGACACGCATGCCGCCACGGGCTTGTCTACTCGGCCTCGGGCGGCGCGGCAGCGTTGGACTTGTCTTCGACTTCGATGAACTCGCCCTCGCGCCCGGCCACCGCCGCGGCGGCGGTCGACCGACCATCGAGCACGGCGGCTGCGGCCCCCTCTATGTAGAGACGCACGGCGCGCAGCGCATCGTCGTTGCCGGGAATGACGAAGTCCACCGAACCTGGATCGTTATTGGTATCCACCACACCGACGACGGGGATACCGAGCTTGTTGGCCTCCGTCACGGCGATCTTCTCGTGCCCCACGTCCACGACAAACAACGCGTCCGGCAGACCCTCCATATTCTTGATGCCGCCCAGGCTCTGCTCCAGCTTCGCCTTGTCACGGCTAAGGCCCAGGGCCTCCTTCTTGTTGAAACGCTCGATGCTCCCGTCCTCAAACATGGCCTCGAGCTCCTTGAGGCGCTTGATGGACTGGCGGATGGTCTTGAAGTTGGTCAACATGCCGCCAAGCCAGCGGTGGTTGACGTAGGGCATCCCGCAGCGCTGCGCCTCTTCGCTGATGGCCTCCCGCGCCGCCCTTTTGGTGCCGACGAACAGGATCTTGCCGCCGTTGGCCGCCAGGGATCCGAGGTAGTTCGTCGCCTCCTGGTACAGAGGCAGGGTCTTCTCTAGATTGATGATATGGATCTTGTTGCGGTGGCCGAAGATGTAGGCGCCCATCTTGGGGTTCCAGTACCGCGTCTGGTGCCCGAAGTGAACGCCCGCCTCCAGCATCTGGCGCATGGAAACTTCACTCATGTCGTAATCGTCCTCTCGTTGGGTTGGACCTCCACGCGCCCCAGGACGCAACCCGCTAAGCGAGCACCCAGCACCCTGTGTCGACGCGTGTGTGTTTTTTTTCGGACCGATCCGAGACGCCGTCGGGGCACAAGTCGCCGCCGGCTAGAACATGCTCGAACGTCTTGAAACCAGCCAAAAAATAAAGCGAAAAACAGCCGTTTTTCGCTCCCATGGGTCATCGCCGCGGACGCCGGTCCGCAGCTGTCGGCGATTCGTTTGCCGAACCGCAGCGCGTTTTATACCATAGCCCGCTACTCCTGAGCAATTTTCTCAGCTTTTCCAACAGGTTTTCTCCAATTGGATGCTTCCGCCCCCAGCATGAGCGCTCCCATCAAGACCCCGGACGAGATCGCCAAGATGCGGGTCGCCGGACGTCTCGCCTCCCAGGTCCTGGAGATGATCGGCGAGCACGTGCGGCCCGACATTACGACCGACGAGCTTGATCGCATCTGTCACGACTTCATCACCGAAGAGCAAGGGGCGATCCCCGCTCCCCTCAACTACCGCGGGTTCCCGAAGTCCATCTGCACCTCGGTCAATCACCAGGTGTGCCATGGCATACCGGGCGGTAAGCGCCTGAAGAAGGGAGACATCCTCAACATCGACATCACCGTCATCAAGGACGGCTATCACGGTGACACGAGCAAGATGTTCTTCGTCGGCGAGCCTTCCGTCCGCGCCCGCCGTCTGGTCAAGATCACGCAGGAAGCCATGCACATCGGCATCTCTCAGGTCAAGCCGGGCGCCACGCTCGGCGACATCGGCCACGCGATTCAAAAACATGTCGAGGCGCGCAGCTACTCCGTCGTCAGGGAGTATTGCGGTCACGGGATCGGGCGCGAGTTTCATGAAGAGCCCCAAGTGCTCCACTACGGCAAGCCGGGGGAAGGGCTGGTGCTGGAGCCGGGCATGTGCTTTACCGTCGAGCCGATGGTCAACGCGGGCAAGCGCTTCATCAAGCTGCTTCCGGACGGCTGGACCGTCGTAACCAAGGACAGGAGCCTCTCCGCCCAATGGGAGCACACCATCCTGGTGACCCCGGATGGCCATGAGATCCTTACTCTGCGCCAAGAAGAGCGCAACGAGCTCCCCCTGACATGATCGGCAACCGGCCACAAGAAGCGCCGACGTCATTCGCGGATTTCGAGCTTCAGAATCTGCCGAGGGGTAACGGCAAGCCCGTCGCCGAGTTCCGCGCCATTCTGCGCGAAGGCACCCAACGCCTGTACGAGCGTTTCGACGAAGGCGTCCCGGTCGGAGACCTGGTGAGCGCTCGCAGCCGGCTGGTGGACCTACTCCTGTGCGAGGCCTGGACCCGACACATTCCCAAGAACTCAACGGCTGCACTCGCTGCGGTCGGCGGCTATGGGCGTAGGGAGCTCCACCCCGCATCGGACGTCGATATCCTGATTCTCGTCGATCGGATTGAGCCGGGCCCCCTGAGCACCGCCCTGGAACGCTTGATCACCTTCCTGTGGGACATCGGTCTGGAGGTGGGACACAGCGTCCGCACGGTCCGGGAGTGCGTGCGTGAGGCGACGGCCGACGTCACCGTGATCACGAACCTCATCGAGGCGCGCCTGCTGACGGGCCAAGCGTCCTTGTTCGAAGGTATGCGCGCGGCCACTGCGCCGGATCGCATCTGGCCAAGCGAGGACTTTTTCGCGGCCAAGATCCGCGAGCAGAAGGCGCGGTGGCATAAGTACGGGGACACGGCGTATAACCTGGAGCCCAATATCAAGGAGAATCCGGGGGGGCTGCGCGATATTCAGATGATCGGCTGGGTCGCGAAACGCCACTTCGGGGCCGAGACCCTGCGCGATCTGGTCTCGCATGACTTCCTCACCGAGAGTGAGCATCTCACCCTGATGGAGGGCCAGGCCCTCCTGTGGAGGATCCGGTTCGTCCTTCATCGTCTCGCAGGCCGCCGCGAGGACCGTCTCCTGTTCGACTACCAGCGCACAATGGCCCGGGATCTCGGCTTCACCGACGCCGACAGCAACCTGGCGGTGGAGCAGCTCATGCAGCAGTACTACAGAACGGTGATGGAGCTCAATCGCCTCAACGAGATGCTCCTGCAGCTCTTCCAGGAGGCCATCCTGCTGCACGACAACCTCGACCGGCCGGTGCAGATCAACAGGCGCTTCCAGTCCCGTAGCGGATTCCTCGAGGTGACAAGAGGCGACGTCTTCCTCCGGAATCCCATCGCCCTGCTCGAGGTGTTCCACATCCTTCAGTCGCACCCGGAGATCGAGGGCATCCGCGCCAGTACGATCCGCCTGATCCGGGAGAATCGTCAGCAAATCGACGACAAGGTCCGTGCAGATCTTCGCGCCCGTAGCCTGTTCATGGAGATCCTTCGGTACCCCAGCGGTGTCACCCACGCCTTTCGGCGCATGAACCGCTACGGCGTGCTCGCGGCTTACATCCCTGCATTCGCCAACATCGTAGGCCGCATGCAGTACGACCTGTTTCACGTCTACACGGTGGACGAGCATACCCTGCGGCTACTGCGTAACCTGCGGCGTTTCTCAGTTCGGGAGCATGCCAGCGAGTATCCCCTGGCGAGCGCCATCGCGCACACCATCCCCAAGCTCGAGCTGCTCTACCTTGCCGGCCTCTTCCACGACATCGCCAAGGGGCGCGGCGGCGACCACTCCCTGATGGGCGCAAGGGACGCCTGGGATTTCTGCCAGCTCCATGGCCTGTCCGAATACGACAGCCGTCTTGTCGCCTGGCTGGTCGAAAAGCATCTGGTGATGTCCATGACCGCTCAAGGCAAGGACACGAGTGACCCAGATGCCATACAGGCCTTCGCCGCCAAGGTGGGCGACCCGACCCGCCTCGACTACCTCTACCTATTGACTGTGGCCGACGCGCGTGCAACCAACCCGGGGCGCTGGAATTCCTGGAAAGACGCCCTGCTGCGGGATCTCTACTATGCTACGCGACGTGCCCTCCTGCGCGGCCTGGACAATCCGCAGGCCCAGGACGAGCTGATTCAGCAGAAGCAGCTCGAAGTGCTCCGGCTGGTCGCCAGGTACGGGGTAGGCGAGGAGGCCTGCAAGGCGCTTTGGATAAGATTCAGCCTCGATTACTTCCTGCACAACTCGCCCGACGAGATCGCCTGGCAGACGCGGCTGGTGCTGCGCAACCCGAGGGAGAGCCTGCCGCTGGTGGCGATTCGCCCTCTCACCGCGCGGGGCGGCACAGAGATCTTTCTCTACACGTCGGACCAGGAAAACCTTTTCGGACGAACCACCGCAGTACTGGATCAGCTTGGGCTGAGCATCATGGATGCCCGCATCATGACGACCGACGACGGCATGGCGCTCAACGCCTATCAGGTGTTGGAGCTGGAAGGCTCGACCATTGACGACGATCCGCGGAAACGAGAGATACAGGCGACACTCGAACGAGAGCTTATGGCCGGCCAGGGGGTGGACATCCAGGTTGCCCGCCGGATCTCACGGCAGCACAAACACTTTCCCACCCAGACCGAGATCAGCTTCTCTTCCGATGAGCGCAATCACCGTACCGTCATGCGTCTGGTGACCCTCGACCGGCCCGGCCTCTTGGCGGAAATCGGCGCGGTCTTCTACACCTGCGGCATACGCTTGCAGAATGCCAAGATCGCCACCGTCGGCGCGAAAGTGGACGACGTCTTTTTCATCACCACCGATGACTACACGCCCATCACCTGCCGGGAGGCCCTCGCCTGTCTGCGCGGGGAGATCCACCGCCGACTGGAGTCCGCCGCTCCATAGCCCGCGACCGGAGCCAAGACGGGCGCAATGTCAACCGCCATCTTGCAGCCGGAAGTCGCTGCTTGCTATCCCCTGTCGGACTACCGGCAAAGTCGAAAAAACTTGACGCAAGACAGCGCACGCATTACAAGATTTTGATATTTAATTAAGTAATTAACTTGGCACACTAGACATCCCTTACGGCACCAGCCGTCCGGCACGAGGGCGCGACCTAGCAGATGGCCGACCGATTCCTATTCCTGGCTCTCGCCTTGTGGGCGGGTACGATCGCCACGTCGTCCTCGGCGACACCCGAAACCGAGCTCACGCCGCCTTCGGACGCCGGGCTTCTCGCTGGAAACCCGCCACTTCCCGGGGCCGCCCCACTTTCTGGGACCGCGCTACCCCCTGGAACCGCGCTACCCCCTGGAACCGCGCTACCCCCTGGGACCGCGCTACCCCCTGGAACCGCGCTACCCCCTGGGACCGCGCTACCCCCTGGGACCGCGCTACCCCCTGGGACCGCGCTACCCCCTGGAGTCCTGCCGCCCCCCGAAGCCATTCCGTCTCCCCTGGCAGCCGAGTCGGAGCCCGGCGACCGATGGCTCGACGAGGTGCGCGCCCAGCGCCGCGCGAGGGAGGAGCGCCGCCGTGCCGCGAAGGAGGCCATGGATGCTCGGCGACGCTGGATCGATCCCTGGGGAGCGGCGCAGCAGGAGGCCAGAGAGCAAGAGACCCTACGCCGCCGCGAGGCATTCATGGAAAAAATCGACCGTGAGCGAGAGGCCTTCCGCAGCCAGCGCCCTTGGGGCGGCCCGTACGGTCCCTGGAACGATCACTCGCCGGGCGTCGGTCCAGCCGCCGCCCCGCCATCACCAGAGGCACCCGAGGAAGGCGCGCCCGCACCGGGCGACCCATCCAGAGCCCTCTATCCACCGCTGCCCGGCTGGGACAACCGCTGGTACTACCGAGGCTTCTAGCGGGACTCTTCAATGAATTCGAGCGCGTTGGCGTCGGGATCGCGACAGAACAGAGCGCGGCGGCCCGAGCGGCTGCGCGTACATGCGATCCCCGCCTTCTCCAGACGCTCTGCCAGCCCGTCCAGGTCCCTCACGGCCATCGCCAAGTGGCGGTCACGCCCGCCATGCCGCGGACGACCCTCTAGCGGGTCGGGGTTCGGCAACTCCAGCAGATGGATCTGAAGGACGCCGACCCTGAGCCAGGCCCCGGGATAACCGAGATCCGGTCGTTCGGGGTCTAATGCCAGCCCCAGCAGGTCCCGGTAGAAGACGAGCGACCGCTCCGTATCGGAGACGATCAAGCTCACGTGATGGATCCCCGCAACCTTGCTCA
>JAYEJW010000679.1:0-4525 GCA_034716535.1 Pseudomonadota bacterium | reverse complement strand
GATCTGCACCAGGAGCCAGCCGGTATCACGACAGGAGCCCTTGCCCAGGCGCAGGGTCTCCTCGCAGCTCTGGATGCCGACCTCCATGCGGACCACATAGCCGATGTGCTCCTGAAGCTTCTTGTTGAGGTCCACCAGGAAGTAGACGGTCTCCCTGGGCGTGCGGTCGACCAGGCCCAGCCAGTCGTTCAGTAGGGGTCCCTCCTCCTTGATCTCCAGATAAGGTGCCAGCTCCTTGATGAGCTGGGCGTCGTAACGGAATGGGAAGTCGTAGGCGTATTCCTCGACGAAGAAGTCGAAGGGGTTGATCGTGATCATCTCGGCGACTAGATCGACCTGGACCGTCAGCTCCCTCGCCTTCTCAGGGAAGACCAATCGGGCCAGATAATTACCGAAGGGGTCCTGCTGCCAGTTGATGAAGTGCTCTTCGGGCGTGACCTTCAGCGAGTAGCTGAGGATCCGGGAGCGGCAGTGGGCGGCCGGGCGCAACCGGATGACGTGGGGCGACAGTCTCACGAGCCGGTCGAAGCGGTACTCGGTTCTGTGGTCGATGGCGACTTGAATCGACATGTTATGCCGGGTCTCCCGTTGATTCAGGTGGTGAGGTACTTACGCGGGATTCGCGCCAGAAGGGGGTCCGCAATCACTCTGCGCCGATCGCTCGATGTAACGGGACATCCAATAGATGTTTTCCGCGACACGGGACAACATGGCTCAGTCCTCCTCGGCGACGTCGATGATCCAGGTGTCTTTGCTCCCTCCGCCTTGGGACGAGTTGGCGACCAGCGAGCCCTTACGCCGGGCAACACGGGTCAGTCCACCAGTGGTGACCTGCTGCTTGTCGGCGGACAGGATGAAGGGTCGAAGATCCACGTGCCTCGGCTCCAGCTTGGCTCCCACGACGGTGGGGACCGTCGATAGCTTCAGGGTCGGTTGGGCGATATAGTTTCGCGGGTTCTTGCGGATGAGATCTGCGAATTTCTCCTGCTCGGTCTTGGACGAGTAGGGGTGAGTGTGAACAGAATAATTGACGGATTCCCCCGGATTTTTGATCAAAAAAAGCGATGGCTTGCGGAATATTCCCTCGAATAAAGTGAACAAGGATTTATTCGCAATATCAACGAGTTGTAGGCCTTCGAGTAGCCCGATACTTGCTTGTCGCGCCTAATAGAGCGCTGTCGTGACGTAAGCCCATCTCACCAGGGGTACTGCTACCATTGAAAACTCATGGGCTTACATCACGACAGCGCAACCGTGCGGCCAAGGGTTTCGATGAGGGTAGCGAGCTTTTTCCGCACGGAACCGTTTTCGTCAATCAGATATCGTGAAAGTGAGCCCATCAATTACCGTGATTACGCTCATATCACCCTGGGCACGATATCGAAGGGCCAGGAACGGTCGATGGATCCTTCCTCGTCGTTGTAGACCGTGAAGCTGACGCCCATTTCCTTGATCGCCAGATCCGCGGCCGCCTGACGCTCGGCCAGCTCCTCCTCGTCGAGGCCGGCGAGGTTCTCCGCAAGGGCCCGGGCCCAGGGCCTGGGCGTGCAGGTCGAGTCGATCATCTCGTCGAAGAAGTCCGCGACCTCGTATTCTTTCCAGTCAATAGTCATGAGTTCCAGTGTGTTCCTTGGCGCGGCGCTTTGCGTATTACCACCAGACGGCTCGCTTTGCATGCAATGTTTTTCAACCTAAAGATCCATACATCGCCGCGACGCATTGTGGTGCATCAGTGGGGTGCGATCTTGCTGGAGTAACGGGTCGAAGCGCCTCGATCTTGGGCATCAGGCTTGAGTTTGCACCATGCTGGGGCATGCGTTGCATGAGTACCGAACGGGCCGCGCGAAACGGCAGCGGATCGGATTCATGTCCGCGTATAGCTTACAGCAGCGATCAAGACAAATTGATGTATTCGGCTTTATTGAGGGGTGGTTGGCTGATTTCTTGCGTGGCATTGGCGTTACGTACCCTCCGCGTACCGAGTCGCGAGGAGCCGGCCATGCTAAGACAAGATCAGTTCCAAAAAGGCGGCTTTCAATTCGGAAGTCAGGCCAATGCTGTGCAAAAGGCGGTCGCGTACCACGAGTTCTACCAGGAGGACTTTCGCCCGCGCGAGCACTACGCGCCCATGTGGAACCACATCCAGCACACGGGGCAAAGTATCCTCGACGCCAAGTCCCGAGAGGCCCATCTGACGTTGCACACCGAAGGGGTGTCACGAAAAATCAGGAACGGGATCGAGCCGGCGCTACAACCCGGTCTCCCCACTGGTAGAGAGCGAGGCCACTCAGGATGACCGCCGTGCCGATCAACTCCCGCGATCCCACCAGCTCCCCGTTGGCGTATTGGCCGAGGAACAAGGCCATGACCGGCGTCACTAGGGTAATCAGCGCCACTCGGCTCGCCTGGACCCGACGTAGCACGTAGAAATAGAGGATGAAGCCGAGCGCCGAGCCGAATACAGCCAGGTACAGGATCGACCAGGCGGACCGGGGGTCGAGCTGAACCGGCCAACGACCATCGAAGATCGCCCAGTCGAGCAGGAACAGCGGCACCGCGACGAGCAGCGCGCCGGTGGTCGTCTCAAGGGCCGGGATGCCGGCGCCGATCCGCTTCACCCAAACCGCGCTGGCGGAGTGGATGTGCACCGACAGTAGCACACCCGCGAGGCCCAGCGTGGCGCTCGAGCCCAGCTCCAGGCCGTAGCCGAAGATCACCGCCAGCCCTGCGACCCCGAGCCCCAGTCCCAGCAATCGGAACGGTGTGAGGACACGCTCACCGAGCCACAGGGCCGCCATCACCCCAGTGACCACGGGGCTGAGTCCGAACAGCACCGAGATCAGTCCCGACGGGATGAACTGGGCGGACCAGTAGACGCTGGTCATGGCGCCCCAAAGACCTAGCCCCGCTGCCAGATAGGTATGGAGGGCGTTCCGATGCCAGCGCATGCGACGGCTCAGCAGGGCGACGAGCACCAGGCAGACGAATACGCCCAGCACCATACGCGAGGCCACCCCGAACAGGAAGCCCGCGCCTTCGCTACTCCACTTGATCGCCAGGGGCGTGGTGGCCCAGATCAGCACCACGCCCAAAAAAGCCGCCGGGACGGACACCTTGTTTCTCCTCTTTTCCATGTGCCATTGGCCGGGCTTGATCCGGCGCGAGGCTTGGCCTGATCCAACATGGGGCTGCAGCCCCGATGTCGGACCAAAAAAGAAAAAGGCCGCAGTTTTTGCTGCGGCCTTCTTCTCCATCGCTGAGTTCTGAGTGTCAGCGGATCACAAAGGCACGCAGCAGCGGGCACGCCAGCGCGAGACGCGGCGCGGTGCATGCATGTGCCAAATGAAACTGTACGAGTTCAGCATGGTCCCGAGTTTCACCGATCGGGCGCCGGATCGCAAGTGACGGTTTTCTTTCTCCGCGCGCTTGCTTGTCATTGTGCTCCCACTCGTGCAGTGGACGGAAATTTCCTTTCGGTTCCCCCGAGGTGGTCGATAATCTAGGACTCCCTGTTGGAGTACCAAGCACAACTGCTCTTCAGAGTCGGAGCTTCTCTCATGAAGGCATGCACCGAGAAAGATCGGGATCTGATCGCCGCCGCCCGCAATCTGTTGACCACCCGTTACCGGGCGGACCGTCAAGAGATCGGTGCGGCACTGCGAACGAGCAGCGGCAAGCTGTTCTGCGCCGTCAATCTGGATACCCGCGTAGGGCGTACGGCCGTGTGCGCGGAAGCCGTGGCCGTCGGCATGGCGATCGCGGCTGGCGACGCTGCAATCGAGGCCATCGTTGCCGTGAATCGGGAAGGAGACGTCGTCTCCCCCTGTGGAGCTTGCCGGGAAATGCTGGCGGACTATGCGCCGGCCGGCCGAATCATCGTCCCCGGAAACGGCGCTCCAGAGGTCGTGAGGACTCTCGATCTGCTGCCGCGGCGGTATCGCAAGGACGGGCGACTGGAACCGATTGCGGGCTAGACCCGCCCCATACCCCAAAAACGAAGTCCACCAGTCCGACACCGACGCCTCTGTTCCAGAACTTCGGGACGAGGCGATCGTTGCCGCGTACGCCACTGTCGAATACGGTTACTCAGAAACTGACAACTTCTTTGGATTGTATTTTCAGTGTCGGGAAAACTGTGCGAGGGGAAGAAGACCAAGACGGAACTTGAGGCAGGCATGCATCGGATCTAGACCTGCCCCCCCCCCGCGTCTGCAACCGCCGTCCCGGGATGTGGGCCCCGGTGCGATGCTCATGCCGGCAGCCCGGTGGGAACCGGCCCGGCATGCGCACCGGAACCCCCGGTTCTGGCGAGGCGGATTCGCATGCGTTTTTAAGCAGATTCTTACAGCACAGCTGGGGCTCCGGACATTGCCGGTAACGGGTCGCGATCTATTGTTGTCCTTAGGAACATCGAGAGCAAGCGCGGTGCAACAATAGCCTGAACCGCGAGGGATGGCGGTGAATCCGATCGAGAGGAGGTTCCCATGAGCACGATCGCAACCGTAGCCCCTCCCCAGCTTGTGGC
>JAYEJW010000678.1:0-4553 GCA_034716535.1 Pseudomonadota bacterium | reverse complement strand
CGCGACGCAACAACATGCCTTCGATTTGCTAAAAAACATCCAGGTGTAGGCAGAGCGGATACACCGATTTTTCGCTATCTAGCTGATAGATAAGATAATATTAGCTTTCTCAAATAAGAACTTCAGGCTAGTAAAGGAGCATACCGGTTCATCCCCGCGGGCGCGGGGAACACGATCTGACGCTGAATTGCTCTCCCCTCAATCCCGGTTCATCCCCGCGGGCGCGGGGAACACTGTGTAACCCCTACACTCGAATAGTGCAGAGACGGTTCATCCCCGCGGGCGCGGGGAACACGTCGTCTTTCAAAACTACATCGCTATGATCCCACGGTTCATCCCCGCGGGCGCGGGGAACACATCTGCGTTGCGCCCCATGCCATAACGAGAGCCGGTTCATCCCCGCGGGCGCGGGGAACACTCGCCATCGGCGTCGAACCTCGGCTCATAGTCCGGTTCATCCCCGCGGGCGCGGGGAACACGATGGTAACCGCGACTGTGATGTCCACACCGCCGGTTCATCCCCGCGGGCGCGGGGAACACCCGAGAGTGAAGATTGCGACCTCCCTCGCGACCGGTTCATCCCCGCGGGCGCGGGGAACACTCTTCATTTAACCGACTGTTTTTCAAGCCGCAAAACCGCCACGAAATTCTACCAACGATTCCGGCAGCTTTTCTGTACCAACAGACTGATTGTTAAAGAGCCTTTTCGGGTTCATCGATCGGGAGGAAACTCACGAGCCGCAGGCCATCGAAGTCAACAGGGATCCGGCGATTCGCGCCGACGGTGTCGAAATCATACCCCGACTCGGTATTGGTGCTCCAAGCCATGACGGCGTTGCCGTCCTCCACGCCGTCCTTGACCTGTGCCCAGATGAACTCGCGCACCCGCTTGGACGGGTCGCCGATGTATACGCCCGCGCGGACTTCAAGCAGCCAGATCGCGAGCCGGCCGCGCAGCCTGGGCGGCACGTTCTCAGTGACGATGACCAACATCACCCAATCGTCCGGAATCCTTGATGGCTGGCGGGACGGCATCCTTTGGCGGCTTCGGCGGCTCTAATTCCCCGGATGCGAGGACGTCTTCGATCATGGGAATGATCTTCCCGAGTAGCTTTGTCTCCCGAAAGACGTCGCGGCATCCGAGTCTTACTTCCCGCTCGGCCAGGCGAGGCTCCTTCGCAGCAATCCGAAAGGCGACCGGGACGACCGTCTCGAATTTTACGATGTCGGCGATGTCGTAGACGAACGACAGCGGCTTTCCCGTGTGGATGAACCCTACGGCGGGCGCATAGCCCGCCGCCAGCACGGCCGCTTCGGTGATCCCGTACAGACAGGCGGTGGCTGCCGACAGGCAAAGATTGGGGGTATCGCTGGCGTCCCATTCCGCAGGATCGTACCGCCGGCCTTTCCACTTCACCTTGTAGCGCTTGGCTATGTTGTCGTAGAGCTTTTTGACGCGGGCACCCTCGATGCCCCGCAACTGCTCGACGCTGCGCCGCTCCGGCGGCTTCTCGCCGAAGCGCAGCTCATACATCTTGCGCACGACCTTCAGCCGGGCCTGTTCGTCGAGGGCCAGCTGCGCCTGGTAGAGCAGTCGGTCGGAACGGGCGCCGCCGGGCTGGCCGGACGCGTAGAGCCGGACGCCGGCCTCGCCCACCCACACGAGCAACGTTCCGACCCGTGCGGCCAGTGCCGCTGCGCGATGGGAGACACGGGTACCAGGCTCGAGCATGATGCAGGCGACGCTGCCGACCGGGATGTGGGTGCGCACGCCGTTCTTGTCGATGACGACGAAGGCGCCGTCGAGCACGTCGATCTCACCGTGCTCGATGAAGATCAGCGAGATCCTTTCTTTCATGGCGATGGGCTTGAGCGGTGGAAGCACGGGGGCGGCTGTTCTTGCAGGGGCTGCTGCAACGGCGCTATTGGGTCCACGGGTTGATGATCTCGACCCCGGTTCGTTTGAAGTCGCACGTGTTGCGGGTGACCACGATCAGATCGCGGTTGAGCGCGACGGCTGCCAGCAGCGTATCAACGGGCGGGAGCGACTCGCCGGACTTTTTCGCCTCCCCCAGCAATCGTCCCCATCGCTGCAGATCCGATAGCTCGAGGGGTAGGGCGCGGTTCCCGAATCGTGGGATCAGCTGGACATCCAGCCAAACTTGCAGATCCTGTTGCCGTTGTCCTTCCGGCATTCTGGAAATACCTTTTTGAATCTCGCCGATGGAGACGACGCTGATCCCCATTTGCAGCTCGTCGGTCATCCTCATCCACGAAAGAACGGCGGGATCAACGGTCGGTTTTGCGAATTCGGAAAGGACATTGGTGTCCAGCAAGTACCTCATAGCTTGACTTTCCGCTCAAAATCCCGTTCGCGTTCGATCTCGATTCCGGATCCGTGTAGCGGCGAGGTCAGCAGAAAATCGGCAAGGCTATCCTCCTTTAGTGCAAGGCGCCGGTAGTCTTCGATCGACAGGACGACGGCGGCGTCCTTGCCCCGCACGGTGATGACCTGCGGCCCGGATTTCCGCGCCTCCTCGACTACTTTGCTGAGCTTGTTCTTGGCCTCTTGGAGTTGCCAGTTCATAGTGACCTCCACATAGCTGGCTAGACAGTCTAGATGATGATAAGTCTAGAGGTTCGCAATGCGACGTACCAGCAGCAAGCCGCAGCCGAAGGCCTTGGCGGGGCCGATGCCGGTGAGCAGGGCGGAAACGAATGCCTCGGGGTGGGTTACTTGCAGCTCGCCTTCGAAGTCGAGCGTCGAGATCACAATGCCACGTCGCCTGTTCATCCGATGAACGCGGTGGCCATCTACCCGGAGCCTGTTGGCACCGAAATCGCAGCCCGTGCGCTCTTCGCGTTGCCGCAACCAACACGACCCAGCGTCATAGGCAATCTGGTTCAGGGGTGGACGGTCAGCGGGAGCCAAGTCGTTCCAATTCATGCGCTGTTTTGCGTCCATGACCACGTCGTAACGGACGCGCTTTCGGGTCACATCCTTCGCCTCAAGCCCCCTCTTCTCCCGGTTCCTGGCCCAGGACGCAACTTCGGCTGAGTCGCGATCCCTTTTCGCCAAATTGACAGGATTGGCTCGCAGCTTGAAAGCCAAACGGTCGTCAACACGCAGGTTGGGGCGGTATTCCCTGGGTTCGATGCGCCACTTGCCCGTCGCGTCTTT
This sequence comes from Pseudomonadota bacterium, assembly GCA_034716535.1. GTDB lineage: Bacteria > Pseudomonadota > Gammaproteobacteria > Chromatiales > Chromatiaceae > JAYEJW01. The sequence goes on along the minus strand of JAYEJW010000678.1, from coordinate 1,372 downwards.
TGGCGCAATGCGGGAGACCACGTAGAACAGCGGCAAGCCCTCCCGCACTTCCGCCCGGAACAGAAACTCCGTTTGCGCGCGCTTCCTGTCGCGCGGCAGATCGAAGAACTTCCATAACAAACGATGCTGGCCATAGGGATCAAGGCCGCCGAGTGCCGCCAAATCGCGAAATCCGAGGTCCGGACCTGGAGAGATGCGGCTGAGCCAATGCGAGTTGCCGCTCATGTCTGGTCTCCGGAAGGCAGGTGGGCACGCCGCTCCTCGCGAACGGTAAACTGCCAACGGCGACGGGAGGCCGGGGCGTCACGGCGAGTGACGGTTTGTTCCGCCGAAAGCCGGGTTTCGGCATCCGCATCCCACAGCAGCAATGGGTTGGCCTCATCCATCCGTTTACTGATCCATTCGGCCGCTTGTTGGTTTGCACTCCAAATCTGCCGTGCGGCATTCCCAAAGCTCAATCGGGCCAATGCATCTTCAATTGAAGCTGACGAAACGATGCTCGGATCCAATGGCAACGCCGGGGGACAGGACTTGCGCCCCAGGTAGAGCACGAACCCTGGTTCCAGAAGCTTGTTCCGCAATTCCGCCAGCGGGTAAGGCGCCCGGTGCCGCGCCCACAGGGCCACCACGGCATAAGCATCCTGCCGATAGTCGCGGCGGGAGAGGATGGTATTAAGGTCATGGCGCGGCATCCAGGTGAGCTCATCCCGCCGGGTCGCGAATACCTTCTTGTTTCTGCCGCTGCCGGAGGACGGCACTTGGGCCGTGTGGTAGTCCGTGAGCGGCAGACCGGGCTGGGTGAGCTTCGCCGCCATGCCGTATCCCTCGCCAAGAGCCGCGTGCTCCGCCTCCCATTGCCGACGCTCGTCCTCGTTCCGGGTGGTATCCGGCCGACGCAGACCCAGCGCCGCGGCGATAAGGCCGAGTACTGCGGATTTGGCCGGGGCGAACCCCGATGGTCGCGTTTCGCCTACGGCGATGTCGCCCCAGGCGGCCAGCGGGGCGTAAAGCTGGAAAACGAGATAGTCCCTCATGCCCCGCCCCCGAAGTCTGCCGCCCAGGACTTGAGCTCCTCGAAGTCGCCTTGGCCGGTGACGGCATTGATGCTACGGGAGTCGAGCGCCACGCCCTGGTAGTAAACCCTGTCCAGGTTATCCCGCATGCTGGTAAGCGCAGTCACCGCGTCCCCCAGCATGTCGCCCTCGCGTATCGGCTTCATGAAAGCAAGGGACAGTGCACGGGGTTGGCAGGGCGAATCCGTTCTCGCGAGGATCCTAGCGTTAAGTAGAAAGTTACCCCACGTTCTGGACAATCCTCCCGTGCGAGGGTATAAAGCACACCAACACCCAGCGGTCCGAGGTCGTGTGCTTGA
>JAYEJW010000677.1:0-4580 GCA_034716535.1 Pseudomonadota bacterium | reverse complement strand
GGGTGCTTGCGCGCGTAGTGCACGAGCACCCCGACCGAGACCGCGCGATCGCAGCGGCCTACGCGAGCGGCGGCTACACCATGCAGGAAATCGGCGACTACTTCGGCTTACACTACTCCCGCATCAGCAAGATTGTGCAAGCGGCCAGTGGGGCGAGAGCGAAGGCAAAAGGAAAAACCGGACCCTGATCCCCCCGAAGAATGCGCGGGTATTATTTGAGAAACTGGCCTCTACATGAGCCGACAACACTTGCGTGCATGCACGGCAGCGCATGGCGTGGCGACGGAGCGAAGCTACTACTGTAGTAAGTGCCACATGTCCCCGACGAATGCTGAATAATCAGATTCACCGTACAGCGAAAATCGGCGTTGCGCTCTGCTTTTAACCGCCAGTGATTCTCGGCGTTAGCTCTCCACGTTGCTCATAAATAGGGGTTGTTTATGTTTAAAGTAATACAAAAAGGCAAGAATCGGTTAGATATTGAGATGAGTGGAAAGTTGGACTCAGAAGAAATGAAAACTGCGTTAGATGAGCTTGTCAGCAAGTCGGAGGATATTGAAAACGGAAGAATGTTGTATGAAGTTGTCTACTTCCATCTTCCATCACTTGGTGCAATTGGAATTGAGTTTTCTCGCCTTCCATCGATGTTTTTGCTTATGAAAAAATTCGACCGAGCAGCAGTACTAACTGATAAGGCGTGGCTACAGAAAGTAAGTGAACTAGAGGGGGCTTTGTGCCCCGGTCTAGAAATCAAGGCTTTTAATCGGGATCAAAAGGAAGAAGCGGAAAGTTGGTTGTCGCGTTAGGGTGAGGGTCCTCGCCAAAAAGAGCGAGGTCAAGATCGCGGGATCACGTCCTGTCGTTTGGCTCTCTTGAGCTAGACTCGAAAGCAAGACAAGGCCGCTTCGTTTGGAATTCGCTGGCCCGCTGTACCAAGTCGCTGCGCGTGGCGACGGGCGCGAGCACATCTATCTCGCAGACGCCGACGGGAGGTTGTTTTTCGATGTCCTCGCCGAGGGGTGGGAGCGCTTCAACTTGACGGTGCGCCTGCCCGAGCGCCCATAGGGCTGCATTTGGCGATAGACGTCCTCGGTGGCATCGAGCATCGAGTCGAGCGTGAAACCGTTCTCGTAGCGTCGGCGTGCAGCGGCACCCAGCCTGGAGCGCAACGCCGGATCGTCCATGAGGGAGTCGATGGCAACGGCAAGGCCCACGGGGTCGTCCGGCGGGACCAGGATTCCGGTCTCGCCGTCCATGACGACCTCCGGGATTCCGCCGATCCGGCTGGCGATGGCGGGGATCCCGGCGGCGGCGCTTTCGATCAGCGTTAAGGAAAGCGCCTCGCGGCGGGAAGGGGCAACCAGCAGATCAAGCTCGCACATTCGTACCGGCAGGTCGTCACGAAAACCAAGGAAGTGCAGGCGTCCCTGGGCCGCCCCAGAATCGGCGCGTAGACGCATTTCGCGTCCCCAAGGCGTCGAATCGTCACCTATCAACGCCAGATGGGCCGGGTGACGCAGCCGCGACATGGCATCGAGCGCGATATCCTGTCCCTTGTCGGGTATGAAACGTCCGACTACCCCGATCAACTGGATGTCCTCGGACAGTCCCAGGTTCTGCCGCAGGGGGAGGGGCCGGGTCGAACACCGGATGTCGGGAATGCCATTGGGTACAATGACGATGCGCCTTCGATCGTAACCGCGCGATACGAGGAACCTGCCCACCGCCTCGGAGACGGCGATGATACGCCCGGCACCACCGAAGTGTTTGCCCGCGTTGGTCGAATGGGCTGTAGCCACCACTGGGACCCCTGTCATGGTGCCCGCGAGCCCCGCGTAGCGGGCGCCACGTGTCAGATGCGAATGGATCAGATCCGCCCGAAAGTCTTGCACCAGCGCGGCCAGACGCAGAGCGGACCAAAGGTCGAACATGCCGTGCATCGGTAGGTGATACCCGGTCAACCCGCTGCCCCTGACCTGCTCCATCAACCAGGAGTCCTCGGGTCCGGCGAACGCCGTTCGGTATCCCCTTTGCGATAGCCCTTGCATCAGCATGAGCAGGTGTTTCTCCGCCCCACCGCAGATGTGGCTGTGGAGCACGAAGAGGATAGAAAGCATAGAATCTCACCGTCGTAGCCGTTCGTCCGAGGGTCGCGTGTTCGCCGTGACTGCAGACACACTTGGCCGGCGCACTCTGTGCGTTGCCGGCATTGAACGCCGTTCACGCAGGGCCCGGCTATCCGTCGAACGTCATAGACGGTAGGAAGTGTCGTTATTTCAACGTGTTGCGGATGAGGGCCCGCCATTTGCGGGAGTGCTGTCGCGCTGGGCCGAGCTTTGCTAAGAGGACCAACAATGTCTTTGGACGCCCGCTATCCGCTGCTGGCGGCTGCTGCCGCCGTGATCGGCGCAGGGCTCGCCGCGCTCGACCTGCTGGCCGAACCGGATAGCATCACCCTGGCCGAGTTCATCTTCGACTCGATCGAAAAGACGCTTATCGTCATCGGCGCGGCAGGGGTCTTCATGCTGATCAGGCGGACACACCAGCAGCACAAGGAGCAGATGGCGTTGATCGAGGCCCTCGGCATCGCCCGCGCAGAAGGCGCTGACTGGCGCGGCAGCGCCCAGGCGTACCGGTCGGGACTCGGAGCGGAGATCGCCAGGCAGTTCAGGCACTGGGGTTTGAGCGAGGCGGAGCAGGAGATCGGCTGGATGCTTCTGAAAGGGCTCTCCCACAAGGAGATCGCCTCTCTGCGAGGTACTGCGGAGTCGACCGTCCGCCAGCAGGCGAGGTTGCTCTATAGCAAATCCGGACTGCCGGGCAAGACTGCCTTCGCCGCCTTTTTCCTTGAAGACCTGCTGCCCTCCCCGGGAGTGATCGGGCGGTTGATCATTGGGCGGGGATGAGCCAGCCCGTTACCGTAGACCCTCGACCCGTGCCCGAATGCGCGATATCTTTTTGCGAACGCCAGCCGGGCGGAGTATCCCGCATGAACGACTCCCAGAAACACATCGAGGTAACCATCTCGCGCAGCGCCTTTGCGAACAACATCCGATGGATGCGCGAGCGGATGGCCCCGGCGAGGCTGTGCGTTGTGATGAAGTCCGACGCCTACGGGCACGGCCTGAGCGCGTTGCTGGAGACTGCCATAGCAGCCGGTGCGGATTATCTGGGCATCTGCACCAACGTCGAGGCCGCCGAGGTTCGCCGCAAGCGCCCGGAGCAGCCGGTGATGCGCCTGCGTGCGGCGCTCCCCGACGAGCTCTCGGAGTCGGTGGAGAGGCTCAACGTCGAGGAAATGGTCGGCTCCCGAGAGGTCGCCGAGTTCCTGAACCGCCTCGGTCGCGAGAGGAGTCGACCCGTGCCGGTGCACCTCAAGGTCGACACGGGCATGGGCCGCACCGGCTTCCTCTCCGAAGAGCTGGACGACGCCCGGCGGGTTTGCACCATGGAGGGCCTGCGCGTTCGTGGAATCATGACCCACCTCCCATGCGCGGATGCCGCCGATCTGACGACTACCCGCCGGCAGCTCGAACAGTTCCAGGAAACGGCGGCGCGGCTGGCGGACGACCTGCCGGACGATGTCCTGGTACACAGCCACAACAGCGCGGCCAGCATCCGGCTGCCGCAGCTGCGTAACGACATGGTACGAGTCGGGGCAGCCTGCTACGGCGTGCGCACGTCGACCGACTTCGCCAATCCCGATCGCCTGCGCCCGGTCATGAGCGTTCGCACGCGGATCATGGAAGTCCGTAGCGTCCCCGCAGGACGACCCATCGGCTATGGCAGCCTGTTCCGAACCGAGCGGCCCAGCCGGATCGCCACCCTTCCGGTAGGCTTCGGCGAGGGCTACCCGCGGGCCCTGTTCAACAAGGGCATCGTCTTGATCAATGGTCAACGCTGCCCCGTGGTCGGGCGTGTCTCCCTGAACGTCACTACTGTCGATATCACCGATCTGGATGGCGACGCGCGCCCGGGCGACGAGGCCGTGCTTGTAGGCAGCCAAGGCGGCGAGTCGGTGACGTTCGAGGAGCTAGCCGACCTCTTCGCCAGCGTGCACACCGAGATCAACCTCATGGCCGGCTGCTTCAACCACCGTGTATACGTCGACTGAGGGCGGTCCGGCGAATGCTCGCGCTCGTGGAAGGGGGGAGTCAACGGATTTCCGTTGACATGGTGGAGTTCCGGAACCTGCATCGATACCCCGCTGCCACGTAACGCCTGAGCGGAAGAAGGAGTCTCTAACTCTTTCATACGGTCGATTCGCCCGTCATCTCAATAGGGACAGTATCGGGTGTCGCTAGGGTTGTCACCGGTTGCCCTTACGCGAAGGTGATTAGCGCTATTTCTCAGCCGGAACGATCAAGGCCAATCGAAGTCGTAGGTCGGGTTAGCCCATCTTTGTCACCGCATCTGATAATATCCAATAATAACATTGGGTTATGAATGTTTGTCGTAACTTCTCAATATCTCAGGGCACTACGCTCGCCGCTGCGGCGCGCTCGCGGATGATATCGGGCAATGGCGCGATGTTTCCGTTCTGTCCGATGCGGTCACCCAGATAGTCCCAGAAGGAGATG
>JAYEJW010000676.1:0-4590 GCA_034716535.1 Pseudomonadota bacterium | reverse complement strand
ACAGAAGAACAAGAGCAGATACTGAGCTTGTTAGAGGTAACAATGTAGCCACCCACGTGAAATCCGAAATCACCGGCTAGCCCAGTGCTGGCAAGGGGTTTCGCCGATTTGGGTGGGGTAACATCCGGAAAGACTGCCCGAAAGTGGGCAGCTCAGGAGCTTACAGGGCGATGGGCGGTTTATCCTGCCGCGGAGCGGCTTCGTTCAACAAGGCGCTCAAAAACGACGCGCTAACGCGCGCATTTTAGCTTAGACGTTAGGCTTCAGAACCATTTGAATCGGCCAGAAATTCACGCGATTGAGAGCATTGCTTTGTAAGAGATAGCATAAGCAGAAAAAACAAGTCCATTAGGACTGTTGATAATTCTTCTATGAAGTCATAACTCTTGATTGCCTCAAGAAAAAGGAAACGATATGAGTAAGTTTGCATTGGGAGTCATTGGGACTTCAAAAAAAGAGGATGAGCGACGTGTTCCAATCCATCCAGATCATTTTCCTCGCCTTCCTGAACAAATTCGTCGCCAGCTGATATTTGAGGAGGGCTATGGAGCACCATTCGGTATCGCAGACTCGGAAATTGCTGCTCAGACAGGCGGCATTGCCCCACGACACGAATTATTGACCGACGTTGGAACGGTTATCATTGCCAAGCCAGTATTAGCTGATTTGCAAGAACTTCGCGAAGGGGGAACACTTTGGGGCTGGGTGCATTGTGTGCAGCAACGGGATATCACCCAAGCTGCACTTGATCGTAAGCTGACGCTCATTGCCTTTGAGGAAATGTTTGTTTGGTCTCCTAACGGTCAGATTGGCCGCCACACGTTCTATAAGAACAACGAAATGGCTGGCTATTGCGCAGTAATACATGCCCTACAACTTAAAGGTATCGATGGGCACTACGGCAACCAACGCAAAACGATCCTTTTCAGTTTTGGTGCAGTCAGCCGTGGGGCAATATACGCCCTCAAGGCGCATGGGTTTAGAGATATCACAATCTGCATTCAGCGCCCTGACCACGAGGTACGTGAAGAGGTACTTGGTTGTCACTATGTCCGGATTCGAGCAGGCAATGAGGGTGAGGCACGCATGGTGGTGGTGGAACACGATGGAACTGCGCGGCCTTTGACTGATCTGATCAGTGAAGCAGATATCATTATAAACGGAACCTTTCAAGAAACGGATAATCCCACCCACTTTGTAACCGAAGCGGAAAGTTCATACCTCAAGCCCGGCAGCCTGATTATTGACGTCAGTTGCGACGAGGGTATGGGCTTCTTTTTTGCCAAACCAACCACATTCAAGAATCCGATGTTTAAATATGAAACGATAGATTACTATGCCGTGGATCATACTCCAAGCTATCTCTGGGAAAGTGCGTCGCGCTCAATCTCCGCTGCACTCATTGTCTATTTACCGACGGTGGTGGCTGGCCGTGATAGTTGGCAGCAAAATGAGACCATTCGACGGGCTGTGAACATTGATGGCGGCGTGATTCAGGATCCCAATATTCTGTCGTTTCAAAAGCGTGAGCCGCACTACCCCCACGCCCACATCAATCCGATTGAACATACTGTCTCGAATAAGGTTGATGCCTAATCGGATAGCCGGGGAGGCACAGGCCGGGGACAAGTCTAGAAACGATGCATGTCTTTCAACTCCAGCCCCCCGCGTGGCCTTCCTTGCTCGCCGCAGGACTCTTCTCATGCGAAGGCGCTTCAGAACCTGTGTGCTCAGCCATCCGAGTGAACGCCTACAGCGTCAGCTCGATACCCTTCACGAGGATCCCGGGGAGCAGGTAGCTCGCCGTCGAGCGTCCACCGTAGGTGCTGGCTGACAGGATCATCTCCCGCTCACGGGTCAGGCCCTCGAGTCGGTCGCCAAGGAGATGGTAGAGCGAGTCGTCGAAGCGCATGACATTGACCGGGGCACGCAGCTCGCCGTCCTCGACCCAGAAGGTGCCGAACCGGGTCATCCCGGTCACTCGGCAATCGTTTCGATCCGCGTAGTTCAGATACCAGAGATTGCCGATGTAGAGGCCCGTGCCGAGCCGGTCGAGGACCTCCGCGCTCGGCAGGTCGCCCGCGTCCATCCCGAGCGATTCCGGATACTCGGCCCCTGCATTGACTGGCAGGCCATACTCCGCGCCGCTGCGGCTATCCACCAGGCAGTCCTTGAAGGTGCCTCCCGAGATCAGGCTCACTCGCCCAGGCTTGCCGAAGCCCTCCGGAGTGAACGCGGGCGCCAGACCACGGGCCTGATCCTCATGGATGGATACGCGAGGATCAAATCTCCGCTCGCCCCGCAGCATCCGCAGAAGCGGTGTTTGAACGGTCCGGTAGCTCTTCAGGCCGAAGCCTCCCCAGGCCAGCATGTCCATCAGCTCAAGGACCGCCTCCGGCGCGAGGTAGGCTCGGTAACGTCCGGGTTCCAGGGTCCGGGCCGGCCGAGCCATGACCTCCAGTCCCCGGCGCACAGCGTCCAATTTCCCGCGCAGGCGCGCCGGCTCCCACTCGAAGCCGCTATAACCTGCCTTCACCGCCTTGTCCTTCTCCAGGTAACAGCTCCAGTCCAGGTTGAAGCTCGCGCACTGGTGCCAGTGGCGGTGGCCGAGGGAGCTGGCGAAGCCGCGGAACAACCAGCCACTCGCCCAGATGCCCACCAGGTCCAGCCCGTCGGCGGCGCCGATCAGCTCACCCAGACCGTCTTCGGGCACGGGCACGCCCTCTCCCATGCTGCTCTCGCCACGGGCGGGGGTTGTGGAGTAGTTGAGGTAGGGGTCATCCGGTACCTGGGTAAGGCGCTCCCGCAACCGTCCGAGAAGGTCACGGGCCACCGCCAGGTCCCGCTCCCGGTCCCCGGTCAGGTTGCACCCGCCCTCCAGATGGCGTCGGCCCAGGACCAGGTGCAGGTCGAGGCCGTAACTGCGCACGCTGCCCGCCTGGCGGACGCGATTGTGGTTGAGGCGGACGAAATCGGAGTCCTCTCCGTCCAGGTTGCACAAGAGGACCTCGTCACCCCCAAGCCCGGCAGCGAGCCGCTCGACGAGCGCAAAGAAGGCGTCCTGTCTCATTCCCCACCCCCGAACAGGGCCACGTCGCGGAACAGACAGGGGGGCGACGCATGCCCCACACAGACCACCTGATTGGGCTCCCCCTTCCCGCAATTGCGCAAACCGCGCACCTGGAGACTCTGCCGGTCGCCCACCCCTCCAAGGCTGCGCCAGAAGCTCTCCGAGATGCCCCGGTAACCCGGATTGCGCACGAGGCCCTTGAGCTCGCCATCCTCGATCAGCCGCCCGAGCTCACAGCCGAACTGGAACTTGTTGCGGCTGTCGTCGATGGACCAGGAGCGGTTGGTGTCCATGAGCACACCCCGCTCCACCCGGCCGATGAGCCCTTGGAGGCTGCTGTCCCCCGGCTCCAGGTTGATGTTGGCCATCCGGTCGATGGGCGGGCGGTCCCAACCGCTGGCGCGGGCGTTGGCGACGCCGGGCAGACCGCTTCGGGCCTGGGACAGGCGCCCGCCGAGGGGACGCTCCAGGATGCCGTCTCGGATGAGATGGGCCCGCTCGGCGGGTGTGCCCTCGTCATCCGCCGAGTAGCTGGCGAGCTCACCACCTATCGTCGGGTCGAAGGTGACGTTGAGCAGCGGCGAGCCGTAGCGGTAGCTGCCGAACATCTCCGGCGTGACAAAGCTGGTACCGGCGTAGTTGCGCTCGTCCCCCAGGATGCGGTCCAGCTCCAGAGGGTGGCCGATGCTCTCGTGGATCTGCAAAACCATCTGGCTCGGAAGAAGCACCAGATCCATGGTTCCCGTGGGACATTCGGGAGCACCGAGCAGGGCGATGGCCTCTTCCGCCACCCGCCCCGCCTCGCGCGGAAAGCCCACCAGGTCCAGCCGCTCCAGTCCCCCTTGTCCCGGCCAATCCGTCCCGCCGCCCGTGCGCCGCTGAGTCTGGCTACCCTCGTTCGCCACCGCTGCGAGACCGGGACTCACGGTCTCGAGCACCTGAGACACCTGCCCGAGGTCGCTTGTGACCAGCAGCTGGGAGGTACGATGGTAAAGGAGCCAGGCGGACCAGTCGACGATCCGCTCGTCGATCTTGAGCGCAGCGCAGGCATCGCGAAGCAATGCGAGCTTATCTTCGATCGAGCGCCCGTCCCACGGCTCCGACGTCTCGATGCAATACTCGGACCGGGTCTGGCTGCGCGGGAAGTGGGCCGCGTCGAGCAGGCCGTGCCGGGCGTGGAACTCGGCCCAGGAGACTGCGCGCCCGGCAGCGGCTCGCAGGCCCGACGGACTGAGGTCACTGGTCGCGCCGTATCCAAGGCCGCGGCCCTTAACGACCGTCACCATGGCGCCGCGGCCGACGTTCAGCTCACCGGGCTCCACGACGCCTTGGCGTACCGCGAGGCGATCCGCCTCCTCTTCCACCAGACGCAGGGACCAGTAGTCAACGGCGGGGGCCATGCCCGCGAAACGGGAGGCGATTGCATCCAGTTGGTCCAGGGTGCTTTGCATAGAATCTGCTGCCGCTCCTGTTTTCTTTAAACACCCATTCTCGGACAGCGCTCGACGCTGTCAACCGCA
>JAYEJW010000675.1:0-19972 GCA_034716535.1 Pseudomonadota bacterium | reverse complement strand
TGGCTAATAATTAAAAATGGCAATTTCACAAGATTTTGCACCACCTTTTAAATTAATAGCACCTTATTTTATAATAGGTGCTATTTTTTTTGTTATATCTATAGCTTTTGCGACAGCCGCCCGGTTGCCCGCCTCACTCTGCCGCAGCGCTTTCGGCGGTCGTCGCCGGCTCAGTCTTTACGCGATCCATCTCGTCCCGAATCTTCTCTTTCGACGTCATTCCCATATCCGCAAAGACGCTGAACAGGGCGGGCACGACGAACAGCACAAGGATGGTGGAAGCGAGCAGGCCGAAGACGATGCTGGTGGCGAGTGGAATCAGGATCTGGGCCTGGAGGCTGCGCTCGGAGAGCAGGGGCAGCAGCCCGGCGATGGTCGTGACAGAGGTGAGCAGCACCGCGCGAAAGCGCTCGCGGCTGGCGTGGCGGGCGGCCTCGGCGACGTCCATACCCTCGCGCACCCGCAGCTTCAGGAACTCAACAAGCAGGATGGAGTCGTTGACGACGATGCCCGACAGGGACACGAAACCCATCATGCTCGGCATGGAGAGCTCCAGTCCCATCACCAGGTGTCCCCAGATAACGCCGATCAGGGCCAGCGGAATGGCGGCCATGACCACCAGGGGCTCCAGGAAGGAACGGAACTGGAAGGCGAGGAGGAGGAAGATCCCCAGCAGCCCGAGGCCGAAGCCCCGCACCATGGAGCCTCCGGTGGCGGCGGTCTCCCGTGCCTGGCCTTCGAGTCCCACCTCGATGTCCGGGTAGCGCTCCTGAAGCGCGGGCAGGAAGCGGGTCCGGGTATCGCCGATGATCTCGCTCGTATTCGCGACCGCGTCGTCCACGTCGCCGCGGACGGTGACCGTGCGCCGGCCGTCGATGCGCTGGATGCGGGCGAAGCCGCGGGATTCCTCGATGTCCGCCACGGCGCTGAGGGGCACTTGGTGGCCGGCGGCCGTGATGATGCGGAAGCTGTAGAGGTCGCGCAGGCTCGCCCGGTCCTCGTCCTCGAGCCGCACGTCGATCTCGTAGGATTCGCGGCCCACCTGGATCTCGCTGGCGGTCGCGCCGTGGAAGGCGTCCCGCAGTTGGCGGGCGATGGTGGCGGCGTTGAGCCCCAGGGAGGTGGCGCCTTCCTTGAGACGCAGGATCATCTCGGGCTTTCCGGGGCGCAGGTCGTCGTTAAGGTCCTGCACGCCCTGGTACTGGCCGAGCCAGTCCTGCAGCTCCGCCGCGGAGGCCTTGAGCTGGAGCAGGTCGTCACCGCTCAGCCGGATGTCGATGGCGCGTCCCGCCGGACCGAAGGTGGGCTCCGTATAGGTGAGGCTGATGACGTCGGGCACGCTGCCGACGAGCTCCCGCCAGCGGTTGATGAAGGCGCTCATGGTTCCCCGACGGCGCTCGGCGGTGAGCAGGTCGGCGGTAACCGTGGCGACGTGGGTGCCGGTCTCGAAGGCATCCGGATTGGTGTTGTAGCGGACGCTGATCTCCTGGACCAGGCGCTCTCCGTCCGGCTGTTGGGGTGAGAGCTCCTCGTCCACTTGGCGCAGGGCGCCCTTGAGCCGCTCGACCACTTCCTGGGTGCGCGCGAGGGTGGTGCCCTGGGGTAGCAGCAAGCGGGCCTCGATGACGTCGCCTTCCACGTCCGGAAAGGGGCGGAACTTGAGCACGCCCGAGGCCATCATGCCGACCGAGATCAGCATCAGGGCGAAGACCGCCCCCAGGAACAGGTAGCGGCCGCCGATGACCCCGTCCACCGCCCGCCCGACGATGCGCTCCCGAACCCAGTCCAGGCCCTGCTCGAAGCGGTCGCGGAACCGGCTCTTGCGGTCGTGCTCGTGGTGCGCCAGGGCGTGACCGAGGTGGCTGGGCAGGATCCAGAAGGCCTCGATGAGACTCACCGCCAGGACCAGGATGAGCACCATGGGCAGGACGCGCAGCACCTTGCCCATGTCACCGGCGAGGAAGGCCAGGGGACCGAATACGGCGACGGTGGTGAGGAAGGACGCGATGACCCCGGGCGCCACCTGGCGGGTGCCGTCGACGGCCGCGGTCATGGCATCCTTGCCCTTGCGCAGTTGTGCGGCGATGTTCTCGGCGATGACGATGGCGTCGTCCATGAGCAGGCCGAGGGCGATCAGCAGCGCCACCATGCTGATCATGTTGATCGACAGCCCGAGCACGGACATGAAGAAGAGGCCGCCGAGGAAGGCCACCGGGAGGCCCATGGCAACCCAGAATGCGAAGCGCAGGCGGAAGAAGAGCGCCATCACCAGGAATACAAGTACCAGCCCCTGCAGGCCGTTGCCCGCGAGCAGCTGCAGACGGTCGCGCACGATGGAGGAGACGTCTCGCGTGAGGGTGAACACCACGCCGTCGACGGCCCTGGCCCGCTCCAGCTCCAGAAACGCCTGCACCGCATCCATGACCCGCAGGGTGTCCTCCTGCTTGGTCTTTGTGACGTCCAGCACCGCTGCCCGTCGGTCGCCGAACTCCACCCGCGTCTCCTCCAGCTCGAAGAGGTCCTTGACGGTCGCCACCTCGCCCAAGCGCACCTCGCCGCCCTGCTCGCCGCCCACGACGATCAGGTCCTCCAGCTCCTGGACACCGCGGCGCTGGTCCGTGAAGCGGACCAGGATCTCCTGGTCGCGCGTCTCGATGCTGCCCGCAGGCAGGTCCACGCTCTGGCGGGAGATGGCGTCCGCCAGGTCCGTCATGCTCACCCCATAGGCGAGCAGCGTCTCGCGGGCGGCCTGCACCCGGAACTGGCTGTCCGAGAAGCCGGTCACCTCCACCTGGGAGACCTGGGGCAACCGGCGTAGCCGGTCCTTGACCTCCTCGGCATAGTGTTTCAGATCCCGGTCCGACATGGGACCGGTGATGGCGATGGAGACGACCCGGTCGGTGCGGTCCCGCTGCTGGATCACCGCCCGCTCCGTGTCCTGCGGGAAGTTGTCGATGGCCTCCACCTCGGTCTTCACGTCATCCATGAAGCGGGTGAAGTCGCCGCCCTCGACCATCTCGGCGACGGCCACCGCCAGGCTTTCACGGGCCTCGCAGCGCATCTCGTAGAGCTCGCTGATGCCGTCCAGGGCGTCTTCGATGCGGCGGCAGACTGCGTCCTCCACGTCCTCGGCGGATGCGCCCGCGTAGGGGACGCGGATCTCCACCTCCTGCGGGGCGAAGTCCGGAAAGGTCTCCCGCTTGAGCGTGGGCAGGCTGGCGAGACCGATCGCGAGAAACAGCAGCATCAGCAGGTTGGCTGCGGTCTGGTGGTAGGCGAAGAATCTAATCATGATAATTTTTTCTGCGAAAAAATTATTGAAATACAAGATATTGGTTTATGCATGGGCTTCTACGTAGGTCGGGTTAGCGCAGCGTAACCCGACATCATCTCTACGCCACGTCGGGTAAGTTGTAGGTTAGCGAAGCGCAATCCGACGCCATCTCTGCACCCTGTCGGGTTACGGCGCGATTAGACCCTTTCCTGATTGCGGACTGTGCCGAACGCGCCTAACCCGACCTACCAAGCTCAATCCCGTGCCTCGGCACTGGCGATCAGCCGTTCGAGAACCTTCGGGTCCGGTTGTCCCTCAAGGCGCATGCCGTCGATGGCCGGCACCAGGTCCGAGACAATGACTTTCGCGCCGGGCTCAAGCCCTGAGGCAATGACCGCATACTCCGGCTGTAGGTTCTTCACCTCCACCGGCCGGATCACCAGACGCCCGTCGTCGATGAGGTAGACACGGTCCTCGTGCAGGGCGTGTCGAGGGATCACCAGCCGCTCGGCTCGGGGCAGTCCGCGCAGGACCACCTCCGTGAACAGGCCCTTGACCAGGGGCGGGCGCTCGCCCGGGCGCACGTTGCTGTAGGGCTCGTCCACGTCGACGATCACACCGACGGTGCGCGTCTCCGGGTCGAGCGTGTCGCTGATACGAGCGAACTGCGCGTCCCACAGGACGTCGCCGCTCGGGTCGCGCAGCCAGACCTCGGCCTGAATGCCCACGTGCTCGGGCAGACGGCCGGGTTCCATCCGGTTGAAGTCCAGGGTTCGGCCGGATCTCATCAGGGCGCGCATGCGGGCGATGGGGATCTGGGCCTCCACCTCCGCCTTGTCGATGGCGTCCGCCTTCGCGAGCGAGCTGCCCTCACGCACGTACTGGGCCTCTTCCACATTCACTTCGGAGATGCGGGCTCGGAAGGGCAGGCGGATCTCGGTGCGCGAGAGGTCCAGGCGCACGCTGTCGAGCTGGGCCTGGAAGCGGGCCAACTGGGCATCGAGCAGCTCACGCTCCGCGGGAAGCAGGTTCAGCGCGTTTTTCTGGGCCTGTACCTGTTGTCGCTGGACGAGCAGGTTGCGCTGCTCCTGCTCGAACTCGGAGGTGCTCAGGGTCCCCTTCCCCACCAACTCCGCCTTGCGCTCGACCTCCGCCTCACGCAGGACCAGGGCCTCTTCCTCGATGGCCAATGAGGCGCGGGTGTTGGTCTCCTTGACCGCCATTTCCGAAAGCTGGGCCTTTGCGGATAGTATGTCCGCCTGGACCTGGGAGACCGCCAGCTCGTACTCCGTGGGGTCGATGCGGACCAACAGCTCGTCCTCTGCGAGCAGGGCGCCCTTGCGCAGCCGTGGGTTGATCTCGACGATCCGCCCGCTTACCTCCGCGACGGCATCCCAGACGCGGACGGGGCGCACCCGGCCGTAGCCCAGGGCCAGGGGCACCAGGGTCACGACGGGCGCCTCGATGTAGCGCACGGCCCGCGCGGGAGCGTCGATCTCGCGCTGCTGCGGAGGGGCGTTCTGGCGGGTGAGCAGCACGAAGACGGCGAGACCCGCCGCCAGGGGTACGAAGAACAGCCATTTCTTGGGAATCTTTCTTGGGCTCATGGATCGGCCTGTAGGATCACTAGTTAGTTACATTCGGAGTCAATCAATGACGTTCCTCGAGAAGTTGAAGAAGGACGGCGCGCCCATTGCGGTATTCGGCTTAATCGTCGGAAGCAAGACCTACACCCTATGGGTCTATCTGAGCAGCAACCCCAATCTGTGGGGTATGTTGCAGAATGTCGGAAGCATCGATGAGTATGGCCAGGGGGCCGGCGCCTATCTCACAAGAGAATTGTCCTATATTCTCTATTACATCACTGCGTTGGCCTTCGATGCGCTGGTCTTTTACAGCTTCATCGTGCGGGGCGAGGCAAAAAGCCGGCCGGAGGGTTTCTGGGAGAACTTTTTTCCGTTGTTTACGGTTTTCGTGCCGGTGATCGGATTCACGCTGCTCTTCTTTCCCCAGGTCCGGCAAATCGTACCCGGCTATTCCCAGGAGACCCTTGAGATACTCAGGGATATTACTCCGATGTTCGGGTTCTACATGAACATGATCGGGTTTGCCATCGGGTTCATTGGAGCGGCCTTCAGCATCTGGGCAATCAGTCACCTGAAAAGGTCATTCGGCCTGCGTGCAGCGGTACGGACGCTCGTTACGAGCGGACCCTACGGAAGAATTCGCCATCCGCTGTATGTCGGCGAGATTATCCATATCTTCGGAATCGCAATCCTATCAGGAACCCCGGTGGGCTTGTATCTGTTCGTCGTCGCCGTCGGGTTTCAGGTGGTGCGGGCGAAGATCGAGGAACGCAAGTTCTTGCGGACGCTCCCGGAGTACGAGACCTACATGGCCAATACGGGTTTCCTTTGGCCACGTCTGCACAGGTCCGGTTGAGCAAATGGCATTGACTCCCCCCCACCCAACGGCATCGAAATGTGCGAAATCGGAAGCCGTAGGTCGGGTTAGGCGCGCCCGTAAGGGATTGAATTACTGGAACGAACCTCGTGCGCGCCGTAACCCGACGCGTCCCGGGCACGTCGGGTTACGCTTCGCTAACCCGACCTACGGTTCAACGGTTCTATAGTAGCGTTCCGTGACGTCTACCAATCGCCGCAGCGCGCCCCGATTTTGCTCCACGACCCGCAAGCCGTTCTCGCCCACGCGGGCACGCGCCGCCGCGTCGCTCAGCCAACCGAGCATGCAGCGGGCCAGCTCCGCTGCGTCCGCCACCTGCACCGCAGCCCCTTCCTGCAGGAGCAGGTCCGTGATTTGGGCGAAGTTGAAGACCTGGGGGCCGATGACGGCGGGAACCCCCACGGCCGCCGCCTCCAACAGGTTGTGACCGCCGACGGGTACCAGGCTGCCGCCGATGAAGGCGGCGTCGGCTGCGGCCAGAAACGTGGGCAGCTCTCCCATGGTGTCGCCGAGGAAGACGGCGGCGTCCTGCGCGCAGGGTGCGCCGGAGGAGCGGCGTACCATGGTCATGCCCGCGCGCTCGACCAGCGCCGCCACGCGCTCGAAACGCTCGGGATGGCGCGGCACCAGGACCAGTAACGCCCGGGGCAGCCCGGCGAGTATCTCCCGGTGGGCGTCCAGGACCTGTTCCTCCTCTCCCTCGTGGGTGCTGGCGGCGACCCAGACCGGCCGCTGGGTGCCCCAGACACGGCGCATCACTTCGGCCTGATCCCGCAGACTGCCCGGCAGGCGGACATCGAACTTGATGCTGCCTGTCACCTGCACCCGCTGGGTGGGGGCGCCCAGAGCGCGGAAGCGCTGCGCGTCCTCCGGACCCTGCGCGGCGATGGCGGCGAAACGGCCGAGGGTCTCGCGTGTGAAGCCTCCAAGCCTCGCATAGCCACGGGCCGAACGGGCCGAGAGTCGGGCGTTGGCGAGCACCACGGGGATGCGGCGGTGCTCGCAGGCACGGAGCATGTTGGGCCAGATCTCGGTCTCCATGACCGCGACGAGCCGCGGCTGGACGGCATCCAGGAAACGGTTCGTCACCGGCGTCAGGTCGAAGGGGGTGTAGACGTGGCGCACGCGGTCCTCGAAGAGCTCCCTCAGGCGCTGAGAGCCCGTGGGCGTTGTCGTCGTCACCATGACCCCGTCATCCGGATAGCGGTCCAGGAAGTGTTTGATGAGGGGCTGCGCGGCCTGGACCTCTCCCACCGAGACGGCATGGATCCAGACCCCGGCACGAAGGGGGAGGGCGCCGTAGATGCCCAGGCGCTCCCGCCAGCGCTCGCGGTATTCAGGGGCGCGGCGGCTGCGCCAGAGCAGGCGCAGCAGCAACAGCGGGAGAGTCAGATAGAGCAGGAGGCTGTAGAGCCGGGCCATCGATGGGTTCCGCGGGTTACTCGCGGCGGATCGCCTCGATGATGCGGCTCGTGGAGCGCCCGGGAAGAAACGGAAGGATACGCACCTCCCCGCCGGCTCGGCGCACGCACTCGGCGCCGGCCACCTCGTCGGGACCGTAGTCTCCGCCCTTGACCAGGACGTCCGGCTCCAGCTTACAGATCAGCGCCTCGGGCGTATCCTCGCCGAAGGCGGTCACCCAATCCACAGACGTCAGCCCCGCCAGCACCGCCATGCGCTGCTCGAGTGGATTCACCGGACGGTGCGCCCCCTTCAGCCGGCGAACGGAGGCGTCGTCATTGACCGCCACGATCAGGCGGTCGCCCAGCAGCCGGGCCTGCTGCAGATAGGCCACATGGCCCTCGTGCAGGATGTCGAAGCAGCCGTTGGTCATGACGACGCGCTCACCCTGGGCCTTGGCCGCCGCCACCGCCCCGAGTACCTCCTTTTCGTCGAGTACCGTGTGCCACTCGGTGCCCCGCCGGGCCCGCTCGAGCTCCCGGGCGGTCACGGTGGCGGTTCCGAGCTTGCCGACCACCAGCCCGGCCGCGCAGTTGGCCAGGGCCGCCGCCGCGGGCATGTCCTCTCCCACCGCCAGCGCGGCGGCGAGCACGCCGATCACCGTGTCTCCCGCCCCGGTGACGTCATAGACCTCGCGGGCACGGGTGGGCAGGTGCAGGGCCTCCCCGTGAGCAGGCAGCAGCAGCATGCCGCGCTCTCCGATGGTGACCAGCAGGGCGTCGAGATCCAGGTCCGCGCGCAGGCGGTGCCCCTTCTCCACCAGCGCCGCGTCATCGGTGCAGGGGCCGACGATCTCCTCGAGCTCGGACCGGTTGGGCGTCAGCACCGTGGCGCCCCGGTAACGGGTGAAGTCCCGCCCCTTCGGGTCCACCAGCACCGGTTTGCCGTGGCGCTTGGCCCGCGCGATGAGGGCCCGAGGATCGGCGACCGTGCCCTTGGCGTAGTCCGAGATCACCAGCAGGTCGGCCTGAGGCAGTGCGTCGTCCACCAGCTGCGTCAGAGGGTCGTCCTTCCCGGAAACGAGAGGTTTCTCGAAGTCGAGGCGGATCAGCTGCTGGTGGTGGCTGAGCACCCGCAGCTTGGTGATGGTGGGCACGTCCCCGCGCCGGTGCAGCAGGCACTGGATGCCCTGCTCGCCGAGCCGCTTCTCCAGCACCTCTGCCGCCTCGTCCTTCCCGGTCACGCCGGCCACCCACACCCGGCTGCCGAGAGCGGCCGCGTTCAGGGCGACGTTGGCCGCTCCGCCGGGGCGGTCTTCCACCGCGTCTACCCTCACCACGGGTACGGGCGCCTCAGGGGAGATGCGCTTGGTCGCCCCGCTCCAGTAGCGGTCCAGCATGAGGTCGCCGGCGACGAGCACGCGGGCGCGGGAGAAGTCGGGGAAGGCCTGTTCCAAGGTCAGCGGCTCGCGATCATGGCTGAAAAGCGGATCGCCGCAAGTCTAGCACAGGGGCTCGGCCGCGAGGCGTCGGCGCCATTCGACCAGCTTGGGCTTGGGGGTGTTCTTGACGCTGAGCTTCCAGAGGTAGCCGAGCAGGTTGTCGCCGAAGGAGATGGCCTTTCGTGGGAGCAGCAGCGGATGATCCACGGGCTCTGCGGGGCCCCGCAGACAGCTTGTGGCGCTTGCGTACCCGGCCTTCGCCGCCGCCCGGACCGCCTCCAGATCAAAGCTTCCGTAGGGATAGCACAGGTGCCGGATCTCCTCCCCGAGCAGGTCCTCCAGGGCCGCCTTGCTGGCGGTCAGCTCGTCCTGCTGCACCGCGGGCGGGATTTTGCCGAGCTTGAGGTGGTTGGCCGTGTGGGAGCCGATCCCGATGCCGTGGCGCCGGATCTCCCGGATCTGCTCTGGGCTCATGAGCCGCGGAACGGGGCGCCCCGGGTCCTTGGCGAACCATTCCGCCCGCCGTCCCAGATAGCCGCTGATGGCGTAGACGGTGGCAGGGAAACCGTAGCGCTCCAGCGCCGGCAGCGCGTACTCGATGAAGCCTTCGTAGGCGTCGTCGAAGGTGAGCACCACGGCCCTCGGCGGTACGGGCTCCTCGCCGCGCAGGCAGCGCAGCGCATCGTCGAGGTCCAGCACCCGATAGCCGAAGCGGCTCAGGAATCCCATCTGGGAGGCGAAGCGGCCCTGGTCGCAGTAGTTGGCGCGGTGGGCCTTCATGGGCGCGAACTCGCCCACTTGGTGGTACATGAGGATGGAGATACGGGCGCTGGCGCTCATCGTTCAGCCGCCCGCCAGCCGGCGATAGAGGTCGAGGTACTGATCCATGATCGGGTCCCGGCCGAACTCCGTCTGGACCCGTGCATGACCTCGCTCGGCCATTGCCTCCCCCATCGCGGGGTCGCCGAGCACCTCGGCGATGCCCCGCGCCAGGCCCGGTGCGTCTGCACAGGGGACACAAAAGGCGTCCTCTCCGTGGCGGGCGATCTCTCTGGCACCGCGGAACAGACTGGTCACCAGGGGCTTGGTCCAGGACCAGGCCTCCAGGATCACATTCCCCAAGGTCTCCTCCTCGAGGGAAGGGAAGACCACCAGATCCGCCATTTGGTAAAAGGGAGTCGGGTCGGTCCGCCAGCCGGCCCAGACCAAGCGATCGGCGATGCCTGCGGCATCGGCCTGCTCGCGCAGCCGGGGGCCGAGCACGCCGTCCCCCATCAGCACTAGTCGCAGAGGACGACCGCCGATCGCGGCCGGCAGCAGCGACAGCGCTTCGAGCAGAACCCTGTGTCCCTTCACCGGGACGAAACGGCCGGCCGTCACCATCACCCAGGCATCTGCGGGGAGGCCCAGCTCGGCGCGCAGGGCTGCAATCTGTCCCGGTGGCACGGCGTGCGCGGGGTCCACGAAGTTGTAGATGTGAAAGACCCGGTCGGCAGGCAGACCTTCCTTGACCATCCAGTCGCACAGCCCCTTGGTATTGCCGATCCAGGCATGGGCGTGGCGATAGGGGTGGAGCCTGTAGTAACCGCCGAGGCGGGCGACGTGCACGGGACCTGTACTCGGAGCCAGGTGGGCGAGGCGGGTTGCGCGGCCCATGTAGGTCTGCACGATATCGGGCTTCAGGCGCCGGATCAGGCGCGAGACGGCTTTGCGGGATATCGGGTCCCACACGGTCAGGAAGGGCAGGCGGTGCAGCGGCAGGGGAGGCAGGTCCGGGGTATCCAGCTCGCTCCCAGAGCGGATGGCGAGCTCGGCGGGCGCCTGGCGTTCGGCCAGGGCGGCGGTGAAGCGCAGGAACCAGCGCTCTGCGCCGCCCAGGGCCTTGCTGCCCACCATCTGCAGACTAGTCGGCGTGTTCACGGCTGCGCTCCGCGAGGACTTCGCGATAGACCGCGAGGTTTCCCTCGACCATCACGTCCACCGAAAACTCCCTCTGCATCAGCTCCTTACCGGCCAGTCCCATGCGTCTCGCCAGCTCCCGGTCTAGCAGAAGGGATCTCATCGCCTCTGCCAGGGCCTCGACGTTCCCGGGTGGAACCAGCAGGCCGTTGATCCCGTCGCGCACCGCCTCGGGGATGCCCCCCGCGTCGCTGGCCACGATCGGCACGGAGGCGCAGGCCGCCTGTAACAGGGAGACCCCCAGCCCCTCCATCGTGGCCGGGTGCACAAGCAGGTCCAGGCAGGGCAGGATGTCGGGTAGATCCCTACGGAAGCCGGCCAGTCGCACCCGGTCCTGAAGTCCGGCGGCTGCGATGCGCTGGCGCAGGTCCTGCTCCTCAGGGCCTTTTCCGAAGAACAGCACGACCAGGTCGGGGAGCTCCGAGGCCAGGTCCCGCATGGCCTCGATCAGGAAGCGGTGACCCTTGCGTCCGATGAGCTGGGCCACCACGCCGATCAGCCGGGCGCGCGGGGGAACGCCAAGCTCGGCGCAGACCCGCTCGCGCTCGCAGGGGCCCTCGAAGCGTTCCCACTGCACGGCGCTGCGCACGACGCGGAGCTTGTCCCGCGGCAGGCCCTCCGCGAGGAGTACGTTTCCGATGCCCTCGGAGATGGCGATCACGCGCTCATGCAGCCGATACTTCAGGGCGACCATCCAGCGGCTCTCCGGATTGTCGACACGCCTTGTGTGCACGGCGGGGACGCCCGCCCATCGGGAGGCGATACCGCCCATGACGTCGGCACCGATGCGGCTGTGCAGGTGAACCAGGTCCGGCCGGCAGCGGCCGATGCAACGGCGAAGCCTCGGGACAAGCCGCAGGTCCAGATCACCGCCCATGGGCATGGCGTGGACCTCGGCGAAAGGCGCGCCGGCCCGCGCCAGGTCGCTTCCCTGGGGACAGGCCAGGACGTTGGTCTGGCCACGGGCGGCGAGTCCCTCCATCAGATAGAGCACCTGAAGTGCGCCGCCGTAGAGATTGCGGCCTCCCTCGACGTGCAGGATCTTCATGGCTTGTCCACCAGCAGGTCCCGGGCCGCGTTCATGACTTCATCCGCGTCGATCAGCCTCATGCAGGTAAACTCGCCGCCGCAGGTGGGCTTGCGCCGGCAGGGGGAACAGGGCAGGGGATGATACAGCACCCGGGCGTTGGTGCGGGTGGTATCGAGGTAGGGGCAGGTGGACCCGAAGAGGAGCAGGCTGGGCGTTGCGTAGGCGATGCCCATGTGGCTCAGTCCCGTGTCCACCCCCACCAGCAGCCTGCCGCGGTCGATGAGCGCTGCCGCCTGGAGCAGCGAGGTCTGCCCGGTCAGGTTGATCAGCCCGTCCCCGGCCTGGTCTCGGATGCGGGCGGCCGCCTCCCGGTCGGCCGGCCCTCCGAGCATGAGTACGGGCAGGCCGAGATTCGTGTTCAGCCTGAGCGCCAGCTCCGCCCAGCGGGACTCGAACCAGTGCTTCTGGGGTCGCGTTGTGAAGGGACAGATCACGGCGTAGCCGCTTTCCAGACCTTCGCGCGCGATGAGGACGTCCGCGAAGCTCCCGTCCTCGGGTCCGTAGTGGACGGCCATCGGGAAGCTCTGGATCGGGAGCCCGAGGGACTGCGCGAGGAACAGGTACTCGGAGCCGATGCGGTCCGGGTCCCCGCCGCGGGGGATCACCCGCGTCATGAGCAACCGACTGCCCTCGCGCGAGCCCAGGCCGATGCGCTCGCCGGCTCCCGACAGTCGGGTGAGCAGACCGCTCTTCAACAGCCCCTGCAGATCGACGGCCATGTCGAATTTCCGCTCCATCAGCAGCCGGCGGAAGGCGCGGACCTCGCCGCCCAGGGCCCGCCAGCGCCGGCCCTCCCACAGTGCGCGCCATTCCCGATAGGGCCAGAGAAGAACCTCGTTGAGGTCCGGGTGATGCTGGAGCAGCGCGCTGCACTCCGGTTGTGCCAACCATGCGATATGGGCCTGGGGATAGGCGCGGCGGAAAGCGGCGATCAGCGGAGAGGCGAAGACGATATCGCCGATGGCGCTTAGGCGTACGAGCAGGATGCGGGGTTTGCCCTGGGGCAAGGTCTCTGACTCCCGTTCTTGGCCGGTCTCCGGGGAATGGAAGTAGGCGCTGGACGTGAAAGCGCAAGACTATACCCTAACGCCGCGGGAAGGACGCAGCGCGCCGGCGTCGATGTCACATTGAAATTGCAGCCGTCATTCCCGCAGGGAAGCGGGAATCCAGTTGCCATGGATGGCACTGCAAGTGTGTCGCAACGTTGCTGGCTCGCCCTCCCCCGGATCGAGTCCGGGGCAGGCGATAGCGACTGGATCCCGGCGTCCCAGCCGGAATGACGGCAACCCAACTGACAGACGCCGAAATCTGTCGAAGTAGAATCAGGAGGCAACACGAATGGCGAGATCCCGCTCCTCTTCCGACCCGGAACCGAAGGCCGAGAAAACCGTCTCGGTCGCCGGAAAGATCAAGTTTGGGGACGGCGCACGCGGGCGCGGTATCTCCGGCCGAGATACCGTTTTCCAGACCGGCGGCGGGGCCTATGTCGGCGGCAACGTAAGCACAGGCGGCGGCGACTTTGTCGGCCGTGATCAGGTCAAAACCGTCTACCAGCAGGGGGCCTCTGTCAAGGACCTCGAAAGGCTTCTGGACGAGATCCGCGACCTGCTGCCCCAAGCCGATCTGAATACCGAGTTGGCGCAGGTGATAGACGCCGACTTTCGCATGGTGGAGGATCAGGCGGCGAAGGAGCACCCGATGGGCGGCCTGATCAAGTCCCGACTCAACGGGATCCTCCAGATGATCCAGGAGGCGGGCGAGACCTCGGACGCCGTGGAAAAGATCCTGAAACTGCTGGGTAAGGGAGTCGCCTTGGCAGGCGCCTTGTTTTAGGGACAACTCCCTGGTCTCGTACCCCGGGCACCGACGTTGAGGCGGAGTCTACATCGCCCTCTGCTCCGGTTTTGCGGGGCCCCAGCTGATCGTTTCCGGTTGCGACGGCGTCGAAGCCGATCACCGCAAGCCGATCTCGACCTCCAGTTCAGCCGCGCCTAAGTCTCTCTAACAGGCACCATGCGAGTAGATTCTCCACGCGCCCTTCGCGGCTTCGCGTGAGACTCCCTCTGTCTCTTGTTACCGAGACTTAGGCGCGCCCGGACTAGATTGACGGGAACTGCAGGTTCAGTATGACCGTGTCACCCTGTTTGACCTCGATCAGCTGACCCGCGGGATCGAAGGTCAGCGGCAGCTCGTTGAGATCGGGATCGGTTTCGAACTCGATCTCCCCTTCGTTCTCGGTGCCCGTGTCGATCACCGTAATGGTTCCTTTCTGATCACCGCCGACAAAGAGGCCGTAGTCGCCGAGGGGAACGTCCTTGATCTCGACACGGAAGTCCTGGCTGCAATCGGCGCGGTGACGCAGGCGGGCATTACCGTTGGCACCGGCGATGACGCCTGTGTTCACGAGGGGAAGCTCGATCTCTACGATTTCGCCGTCGCAGGGTCCCGTGTTGAAGGTATCGTCCTCATCAAGATCAATGATGCCCGCCAGTGCCACGCCGTTTTCTCCGCCGGATCCTTCGACCAGCGCCGTGTAGTCGCCTGCAGGCAGCTCGATGATCAGAGCCGCCTCCTTGTCGTCGAGGGTAATACCGATGGTGCTCAGAAGGGCGCCGACCAGGGGGGCCGTCGGGTGGTCGCCCCAGTCGTCGTTGCTTGCGACGACCTCGCCGCTTGTCTTTTGTAGCGTCAGCTTGGGATCGGGGATCACTCCGGGCACACCGCTCGCGGACAAGGTCGGCCCCAGCGCGAAAACCAAGAACTCTTTGGTCGAAGGGCCATTGACGACCAGTCCTGCGAGCATCCGGTCTGCGTCCGAGCCGACGAATCCGCGCGTCGACAGGTTGACCAGGCTAGTGGAAAACACGGGTGCCGAAACGACGGCGAGCGCGAGGGCAGCCAGCGCCGCGCGCCATACCGCCGGCCAGGGGCTGGATTTGGTGAGCGTTCTGCGTTGCATCATCTTGTCCTTATCTTGGTGGTTGAAGGTTGGCGTCTCGAAAATTCCGAGAAAGAGCGGCAACCAGGTGCATTCTGCGGCGTGCTGACGGGAGTCTTGCGAGATTGCCTTTCTGTCGGTGTCGTGAGGCACAGGGCGGAGACTCCGGTCTCCGACTCATCGCGATAAGGCAACCATCAGCGCCGGCCAATTATTCCCGGTCGTAGAGTGGATAATCTTACTGGAGAGATTCCCAAAAGTCGACGCGCCGCACGGCACGTCCGATATTACCGTGCAGCGAGAACGCTTCCGGATCCGCTTTTGCCGTTCTCGCCTCGACCGGGCGCCGCCGTGAGCTGGCGGTTCAGAAACTGGGCGAGACGGCGTCTGGCTATCGCAGTTGCTTGACCATCTCCTCGGTCACGTCGGCGGCTTGATTGCCCCAGGCACTGCGCACGTACCCGGCAACCGCAGCTATCTCCGCGTCGCTCAGTCCCTGCTGGGTGCCGACGGGGGGCATGATCGCCTTGAATACCTTGCCGTGGACGCTGATCTCGCCGCTGCGCCCGTGGATGATAGTCTTCGCCACATAGCTGCCGTCTCCTTCCGTCACGCGAGGATTGCCCGCCAACGGGGGGAACACGCCCGGCACGCCTTTGCCGTCAGCCTGATGGCAGTTGACACAGGTGGCCTTTCCCTCGAAAAGCGTCTTCCCGTCGATACTCGTGCCGGCGGCGACCGGGCGCACCCAGTCTTCCATGCGGATGTCGGGAAGGGGACCGCGCAATGCCGAGAGGAATGCCTTGAGGTCCTGCCTCTCTTGGTCGCTGAGGTGCAAGGGTTTGATCCGCGTATCCTGGTTGCGCGTGCTATCGCCGCCGCGGTCGTAGTGCTCGATCACCTCGTCCAAAGTCCAATAGCGGCCGTCGTGCATGTAGGGTGGGGTGTCGGCGAGGTTGCGCAGGGTAGGGGTCTTGAACCGTCCCCAGTCCGCTTCGGCATGGGTGATCAGGTAACGGCCGGGATCGGTCGTGATGCCTTCCCAATCCGTATTCTTCGTTCGTTTGGCGTCGAACTTCAGCACCTTCTGATGGGCCTCGTCGTCCAGGATCGGGTTGTGTTTCAAACCGATATTGTAGAACCCGGAGTCCGTGAAGTTCGGCCCGTTGTGGCAGGCGATGCAGTTGCCCTTGCCCTTGAAGAGCTCCATGCCGCGGACGGCCGCCTCGTCCATGGCTGACGCATCACCTCCCGCATAGCGGTCGAAAGGACTGGGTCCGGTGACGATGAAGTGCCGCTGAAAGACGGCGAGCGCCTTGCCGTAATCCGCGGGATTGGGCTCGCTCCCGTAGGCATCCTTGAACATCTTGACCATGTCCTCGTCTTCCTTGAGCACGGCCATCAGCTTGTCGATGTCCTGGCCTTTGTGGACGGGGTTCTTGGTCGAGCCGATGGCCTGCTTCTCCAGCGGCCAGGCGCGCCCGTCCCAGATCAGTGCCTTGTTGTAACCAACATTGATGAGCGTTGGCGAGTTGCGCCGCTCCACCCAGCCGGGGTTGGCCGGCGAGAGGGGCGTCTGCACCGTCCAGCCCTGATGGGGTAGGTGGCAGGTGGCGCAGTTCATGGTCCCGGTTGCGGAGATCCGGTTGTCGAAGAAGAGCGCTCGCCCCAGTGTGAGACGGGCCTCGGTCGGTTCGTTGTCCGGATTGGCCGCAACAGGTGGGAGAGCCCCGATGTCGGGTACCTCGGTGCCGTCGGTGGCGGCGACCGTGGCCGCCGTGGCGCCGGCTGTCCACAGGCCCAGCATACCGACCAGGATGACTCTGCCTTTGCCGTTGCGTCGTTCGATCATATTCCCCCCTTGCGGTAATCCGCAGCAGCGTGCTCTGACAAATTTGCGAATAAAATCCACTCTTCGCTGGCGAAGCGGAAGGCGGTGTTGCGGTCCTGGTTCTCATTCTGGCACACGTAGAGCACCACGCGTTGGCCATCGGCGTTCTCGTATATGAACACCGCCCCGGTCCGTCGCCGCTCGAGAGCAGGCGGCCGCCTGGACAGCTTTGTTCGCACAAAAGGCGCGTTCAGACGCATGGTTCCCGCGCCCAAGCCTGCGCCTGTTGGAGGCGGCCAGGAAACAGGGTGTCGGCAAATTCCTGTTCGTGAGCTCTACAAGTGCGGCGGTTCCGGACGCATCCGCCGATTCCATGAGCCGCGGCATCCGGCCGTCCTTCTGGCCGCACCTGTGCAACGTGGTGCGGATCGAGAACAGAATGCGCGAGCTGGCCGGGATCGGCTAGAAAAGGGCACAGACAACCCGCTTCGGACTTTCCTATGGGCAGCAAGGGAGACAGAAACCGAGAGCAGACCCTGCAAACGGCCGGTGCGCTGATCTACCAGCGTGGCTACGGGCAGACCTCGTTCGCCGATATTGCCAGGTCCTCGGGCATCCCCAAGGGCAATTTCTATTACTACTACAAGGTCAAGGACGACATCCTGCGGGATGTGCTGGCACGCCTCTTGGAGAACGTTCGCCGTGACCTTTCGCAGTGGGAGGCATCCGAGCCGACCCCGAAGGCGCGACTCAAGCGTTTTGTCCGCATGGTGCGTAACAATGCGGAGGATCTCAGCCGCTATGGGTGTCCCATGGGCTCGATCGCCACGGAGATAGGGAAAGACAACGGGGATCTGAAGCAGCATACCCGGGCCATGTTCGACCTCTATCGCGATTGGTTGGCGGTCCAGTTCGCCCGCGCGTTTCCCGAGCCGCTCGCCCGGGATCATGCCCGCCACCTCCTGGTGGCCGATCTTACTTACCGCGTGACAGCCTCTCTTGCGGCTCCCTTAGCCGTACCCGCCCGAGCGATAATGGCGCTTGCTCTGGTGGTGTCCATACGAGTGGTGGATCGGACTGTGATGCCGTTTATGGTAGGACACCCGTAGTACCACGCAGAAGCGGGTTGGAGACGATTGTGAGGGGGCCGGCCGCGAGAACGCAGGCGATCAACAGGCGGACGTTGGCAGGGCAGGGGGGCATGAGGTGTCTCCACAGGCCGGGAAACGAGATCGTCACTCCAAGAGACCGGCAAGGGCGGCTGAAGGTTTCCAGATTGCCATGCATTCGGTCTGACTTGGTACCTCACGCGTGGGATGCCCCCTGGCATAGGAGGGGAGCGGGCGATATCCGGGCTTCTGTGGCCCCGGCTTTTGGGGCTGCAAAAAGCACTTGCTAAAATTAGCGAGTACTAATAAACTAGTTCCCGAGTTGGCGCACAAAGACGCCCTCACTTGCTGCAACAGAGATCCAAATTAGGAGAATCCAGATGAAAAAGCTTGCTACCGCTGCGGCCGTTGCCGCTCTGCTCGGTGTTTCCGCTTCCGCTTCCGCTTGGTGGGGTGGCCCGGGTGGGGGCTCCGGCATGAACGACTGGTGGAGCGACATGTTCGGCGACGGCTACGGTGACTTCAACATGAACATGTCCGGTGGCGGGCGTGGTTGGGGTCGCGGTTACAACCGCTACCGCGATTACTACGGCTACGGTTACCCGGGTTACGGCGGCTGGGGCGGCCCCGGTGGCTACGGCGCTCCCTACTACGGCGGTGGCTACCCCTACGCCGCTCCTCCGGTTGCTCCTGCTGCTCCGGCTCCGGCCGAGTCCAAGTAAGGAATTCTTGCCGATCTGAACGCGGCGTAATGCACAGGGACGTGCATTCCTCCCATGCGCGCGTTTTGGGGGATGCATTGAAACTGATCAATGTCGCCCAGCCCCATCTATGCTTTGATTTTCTGGCGTCGGTTGAGGGTAGCGAGCAGCAAGCAGTATCGCGGTAGCAGACTCCTTCCTCCGGCGCCACCCTCCCCATGTGGTGGTGACTGCAAGCCTGCTCGTCCGCTGACCGAGGGCGGGTTCTTCACGCGAGTCAAGCTTTCTCTCGTCTTTGCTGGCCCTACTCACAACAGCTGAAATCCGACGCCTCCGCGGTTAAGGCGACATGCGCCTTCGCCTGCCAATCCGCCCCTGAAGCGCCGAGAGGTTACGCGCCTCGATCGCCTGGTAACCTAGTTTCTCGGCCTCATGAAGAGGTTCCTCGCGTACGGGCTAAACTCGGCTTCACCCGTAAACATTTGCGGAGCATCTTCAAGCTCGTAATCGGGGTGGACCACTTGGACAACATCTGACTATTACCCATGTCTCCCCTCCCCGATGCCGCGCTGGGCATCCATGGCCAGCACGAAGTCGGCAGCCCGTTGCAGCCCGATCCACAATGTCTGAGGACCTGGGAAACCGTCGGACTTGCGGTTGAGGAACCCGCCGAGGCCAGCGACCCTACGCACCATGGAGTCCAGTGTAGGTGGGCTTTCGGGAGGCGGCTTGCGCTCGGTGACGATATAGACCGCCTGCCACTCCGTCTCCTCGAAGACGACGCCGCAAGGCATCTCGGGGCATTCCCGCCCTAGCATGGTGACGAACAGGACGCGCCAAGCGATGATCATGTAGAAGGCGAGCGCCGGCTCCAGGCGTTGGAGCTGCTCCAGTTGCAGCTTTTCGATGCGGCAGCCGCTTTTGAGGATCCTGAAAAAAACCTCTATTTGCCACCTGCAAAGGTACCACTGCAGCTTCTCCAGGGCCTGCTCGGGGGTGTCCACGGGCAGGTTGGTCAGCAACAGCCATTCGACCGGCTCTTCGCCGGCGGGCGGCTGGGGCTCGGTGGCGAGAAGGGCCGTGACCTCGACGTCGGGCAGTTCCCGGTCGGGGCGGTGGGGGGGCGGGAGGGTGACGCGCACGACTTTGATCTGTTGGTGGACCACGCCGGGGAAAATGGGTCCGGGAAAAGGGGTCAGATCCGTTTTCTTGGCTATACTGGTATGCATCAGCCCAACGCCGGGAGTGTGCCCGTGCCTCGCAAGTGACGTTTCTTCCTCTCGGGCGTGCCGGTTCATGTCGTGCAACGCGGCAACAACCGACAGGCCGTCTTTTTCGACGACAACGATTACCGGGTCTACCTCGACTGGCTAGCTCGAGCCGCGGGCGAGCATCGTTGCTCGATCCACGCCCATGTGCTGATGACCAACCACGTCCATCTGCTGATGACGCCGGCCGATGGCGAGGCCCTCAGCGCAACCCTGCAGGCGCTCGGGAGACGGTACGTGCCATATATCAACCACAGCTACGGGCGCACCGGAACGCTGTGGGAGGGCCGGTTCAAGGCGAGTCCAGTCCAACAGGAGGGTTATCTGCTCACCTGTTACCGGTATATCGAGTTGAATCCGGTGCGGGCCGGGATGGTGCACAAGCCCGAAGACTACCCCTGGTCGAGCTACCGCGCAAACGCCCTCGGCGAGCACAACCCGCTGCTCTCTGCACACGGTCTCTACCTCGCGCTCGGCGCAAACGCGCCCGAGCGCCA
>JAYEJW010000674.1:0-19998 GCA_034716535.1 Pseudomonadota bacterium | reverse complement strand
AAATTAATGGATATTAATAAACCAGAAATAGATACTATAACTATAGATAACGAAGTACCAAAAAAAAACTTTTTTAAAAAAGCATATGATTGGTCTAGTAGGAGAAACCGGCGCGCATCTCCGACTTTTCCTGTCAAGGAGCGGAAATCGTCGCTAACGACCGCGACCTTCATGGTGAATCTCCAAGAACGCTGCGCGGATCCGGCGAGTTCGCTGCGGAGAGCGCCCGGGAGTACTCCCGCGCTTGACGATTGCAGCGTTCGATGAAGTGCTCCAACTCGCGGGGCAGCTTGCAGTGCAGATCCGGCAAGTAGGCCTCTCCGCTCCCCCACTGTGCTTCGGCTTCGTATGCAGCGAGCTGAAACCCGTAGCGGCACAACTCCCAGATCGTTTGAGACTGAGTCTTGGTCATGGCCTTCTCTCCTCAAGAGAAGTTGTCGAACGCAGCGCCCTGGGCGGAGCTTCCCCGCGCGGATCTCGCCGCGAGGAGGTCGGCCCGAGCAATTGAATTTGGCAGATTCCGAGAATGGTCCCAGGTCAAGGGGACTGCCGGCTGCGGAGCCGCCCACGACATCAATCTTTCTGGGTTCGGCATGCGCAACGCGCCGTTCGGATGCGCCATCGCGACTCCCCGGGGCACAGTCCTCTGTCCCAAATTCGGTGCATACATTACGCCACACGCATACGGCGGCCATTGACAATCGGCAACCGATCGGCGACGACCGTTGATCTAGATCATGAAGCTGTTCGAGGACCTATCTCAGGTCCCCTCTTCCCAAGAGTGCAGGTACTTGGTTTGCTCTTCGGTGAGGGTGTCAATTGTCATGCCCAGTGCCGCTAGTTTCAGTCTTGCGACCTCCTCGTCGATGTGGCGGGGAACCGGGTGTACCGCGACCTTCAGCTTACGCGCCTGCTGCGCAATCCAGGCGACCGCCAAGGCCTGGTTGGCGAAGCTCATGTCCATCACCGCCGCCGGGTGACCCTCCGCCGCCGCAAGGTTGACCAGACGGCCTTCCGCGAGAAGGCGAACCCGCCGACCGTCCGGCAACAGGTACTCATAGACGAAGGGCCGGGGCCGGCGTTTGTCGACGGCCATCTCCTCCAGGGCCGGGATGTTGATTTCGACGTTGAAATGCCCGGCGTTGGCGATCACGCAACCGTCCTTCATGACCTCGAAGTGCGTGCGGTCCAGGACGTGCTTGTCGCCTGTCACGGTGACGACGAAGTCGGAGCGTGCGACCGCTTGGGCGAGCGGCTGGACGTCGTAGCCGTCCATAGCCGCCTCCAGAGCGCGCAATGGATCGACCTCGGCGACGACGACGCGCGCGCCCAGCCCCTTGGCGCGCATTGCGAGCCCCCTCCCGCACCAACCGTACCCGACCACTGTGAACACCCGGCCGGCCAGCAGGATGTTCGTCGCCCTGATCACCCCGTCGAGCGCGCTCTGGCCGGTGCCGTAACGGTTGTCGAACAGGTGTTTTGTCATGGCGTCGTTGACGGCGACGATGGGGTAACGAAGAGCTTCACTCTCGGCCATGGCGCGCAAGCGGATGACTCCGGTGGTCGTCTCCTCGGTACCGCCGATCACATCCTCAATGAGGTCGCCGCGACTGCGGTGGAGCTCGCTGACCAGATCGGCACCGTCATCAAGGGTGACCTGGGGACGGTGGCCGAGGGCCGCACGGAGGTGCGCGTAATAGGTTGCGGTGTCCTCGCCCCGCTTCGCGAATACCGGGATCTCGTCATCCTCAACCAAGGCGGCCGCCACGTCATCCTGGGTGGAGAGCGGATTGCTCGCGCACAGCACCACGTCGGCGCCGCCGGCCTTGAGCGTCCGGGCGAGATTGGCCGTCTCGGTCGTGATATGCAGGCATCCGCTCACGCGCAACCCCGCAAGTGGGCGCCCGCGTGCAAAGCGCGCCTGGATCTGCGCCAGCACGGGCATCTCGGCGAATGCCCAGGCGATGCGGCGCCGACCGAGCTCTGCCAGGCCGGGATCGGAAATGTCGCAGACTGTATCGGTCATCATGGTCTCTCCTGGCAGCGAGCTCCGTTCATTGCGCATTGTTGTATTCGCTCTCGCTCTCCGGTCCCTGTCTCGACGTGAAGTTGCAGTACAACGCGGTAATCGGCTTCTTGCCGTCTCGCGTCCTGACCAAGGGACGCGCCGTGCGTCAATGGGCGAGCTCGATGACCGCGCCGCAGCCGGCATCCACGAAGTCCCTTCCCCAGGCCTCTCGAAACAGGGCGATGGCGCGATCCCCGGTGCAGTGGCTGGGCGCTACCTGCGCGACCCCAAGTACCTTGAGCTCATCGATCAATGCTCTGATACGTGACTCCGGCTCTCGCAAGAGATGGAATCCGCCGATGAGCAGACGGACCTCCTTCCCGCGTTGCTGTTTCGCTGACCGCACGACTCGCACAATGCCCGGATGGGCACAGCCGGTCACGATCACAAGCCCCGCCGGGGTGTCAATGAGGAGCGCCTGCTCCTCGGTCGCGCTGCCCATGGGACCGCTCGAGTAGGCCCGCTCGAACAAGGTTGTCGCGCCGCGTATGGTGACGAGTCGAGCCCCGCGATTCGCGATGGAGCGTTGAAATTGACGGGGAAACGACGCCGGCATGTAGACGGTGACATCCGGGTTGCGATGCAGAAACCGGTCGAGACCACCGGTGTGATCCCCATGAAAATGCGACAAGAACACCGCGTCGATCGCCTGCGGATCAATCCCCATCCGCTCCAGATTGGTAAGGAGAAGGGCGCCATCACCACCGCTATCGAACAACAACGTCCGCTCCAGCCCCTCGACGACAGCAGCGAACCCCCATGCGGTCTTCATCCCGGGCGCAAAGGATAGGTTGTTGAATACGACACTGATCCTCGGCTCGCGCATGCCAGTATCCGGCGCTGGGAAGGCGCTTTCCGCGAAACCCGCCAAAATCGCCAAGGCGCCGGCAAGAAGGGCCGATCTTTGCGGCTTTGCCCTCCCATTCATCGCAGGGCTCGCAGCCTCCTGAGAAGTATCGGGCGAAAAGAAACTACGTCCACCGCATATTCTAGGTTCGCGATGTGCTAAAGGATAAGTAGGACGATGGATTGAAGGAGCGAGCGTGCTGACCCTCAATTCCAACTTGGCCCGAACCCTGCGCTTGTTCGGCGACCGCCCGGCGATCCTTGACCCCGAGGGATGCTTCACCTGGCGGGAATTCGCCGAACGGGTGGCCCGTGCCGCCGGCCTGCTGCGCGCCCTTGGCATCGACAGGGGGCGGCGCTTCGCCATCCTCTGCCGCAACGGCTTCCGTAACGCGGAGATGATGCACGCAGGCTACTGGCTGGGCGCCGTGCCGGTGCCTGTCAACTACCGGCTGGCACCGCCCGAGATCGCCTACATCCTGCACGACGCCGAATGCACCCTGGTGGCGGTGGAAGACCTCTTCACCGACCTGTTGGACTCCCCCGAGCTGGCTCCCTGGGCGGATCGGGTGCTGATCGTCGGCTCAAACCCGAGCGCGGATCCGTGCCCCCAGTATGAGCCGCTGCTGGAGCGGGCCCGGCCGATGGAGATGTTCGACGGAGCCGCCGAGGACGACGACGCCCTGCTTATCTATACCGGCGGCACCACCGGCCGCGCGAAGGGCGTGCGTCTTTCCCATCGCAACATCCTGTTGAACGCAATGCAGCTCGGCCTGGAAATGGGCGCCCGGGAAGAGGACATCTTTCTGCACGTGGCTCCCATGTTCCACTCCGCAGACCTGCTTGCCAATCCTTTCACCCTGGCGGGGGCCGCCCACGTCTACCTGCCCAAGTTCTCCGCTTCGGCCCTTTTCGACACCATCAGGAGGTATTCCGTCTCCTGCACGGTCCTGACCCCGACCATGGTGGTCCTGGCCCTGCAGGATGCTTCGTTCGGGCATTTCATGCTGTCCGGCCTGCGCCAGGTCGTCTACGGCTCCTCGCCCATGGCGGCGGAGTGGATTCGCCGCGCCCTGGAGGGCCTCCGCGGAGTGGAGCTCATCCAGGCATACGGACTCACCGAGACCGCGCCCATTCTCACGGTTCTGAGCATGGCCGACCATCGACGGGCGCTGAAGGGCGGAGAGCCCGAGCTCTTGAAGAGCGTGGGGCGTCCCCTGGCCGGCGTGGACATGCGCATCCTGGACTTCGACGGCCGCGAGCTGCCGCCCGGCGAGCCTGGAGAGGTGGCGGTGCGCGCCCCCAACGTAGCCAAAGGCTACCTGAATCGGCCGGAGGCGACGGCCGAGGCGTTCCGTGGGGGCTGGTTTCACACCGGAGACATCGGCCGCTTGGATGAGCGCGGCTACCTCTACTTGCTGGACCGCAAGAAGGACATGATCATCACGGGGGGAGAGAACGTGTACTCCCTGGAGGTGGAGGCGGCGCTCTATGAACACCCCGGAGTGCAGGAATGCGCGGTGGTCGGGGTGCCGGATGAGACCTACGGCGAGGCCCTGCTGGCCGCCGTGGTGCGGGCCGCCGGGGCCGAGCTGACCGATGAAGCGCTGATCGCACACTGCCGCGGCCGCATCGGCGGTTACAAGATACCGCGCCGCTATGTGTTCCTGGACGCGCTGCCCAAGAGTGCCATGAGCAAGGTCCTGAAACACGAGCTGCGCCGTCTTTACGGTAGGAACGGGTGAGAACAATGGACATCGAGGGCACGAACATCCTGGTATTGGGCGGTGCCGGTATGGTCGGTACGGCCGTTTGCCGACGGCTGCTGGACTTCGGTCCCGCCAGGATCGCGGTGGCGGCCCGGCGGGAATTCAAAGCCCGCACGGCGGTGGAGCAGCTCCAGGCGGAGCTGCCGCATACATCCACCCGCATCCTGCCGGTGTGGGGCGACGTGTTCCTGCGCGCCGACTGGCAGCCCGGCGGAGCGCCGTCCCGTACCGAGATCCTGGCCGACAGGGCAAGACGCCGCCGCCTGCTGGCCGACATCCTGGAGCCGCTGGACGAGGATATGGTTGCAGCGAGCTTTCTCACGCGGCTGATCGACGGCAGCGCACGAGGGCTGGATGGGAAGCCGGCTTGGGCGGTGATCGACTGCATGAACACCGCGACTGCGGTGAGCTACCAGAACATCTTCTCAGCGGCCCTCCGGCTCGCGGCCCTGGCAGCGGAAAGCGCCGGGAATACCGACTGGCCCGAAGAGGTGGAGACCCTGCTGGCCTCTCTGTACGTGCCCCAGATGGTGCGCCACGTGCAGATCCTGTACGAGGCGATGAAACAGGCCGGGACACAAGCTTACATCAAGGTAGGAACCTCCGGCACCGGGGGCATGGGCTTAAACATCCCCTACACCCACGGGGAGGAAAAGCCCTCGCGCCTGCTGCTGTCCAAGGCCTCCATGGCCGGGGCCCAGAGCATGCTCACCTTCCTGCTGGCCCGCACCCCGGGCGGTCCGCCGCTGGTCAAGGAGATCAAGCCCACGGCCTGTATCGGCTGGCACGAGATCGGCTACGGCCCCATCGACCGCCGCGGCAGCAGCGTCATGCTGTATGACTGCCCGCCGGAGCAGGCCGCTTCCGTCCATGACCCGGCGAGTCTGGAGGCGGAGGGGACATTCGGGCGGCGCGTCGGCCGACAATTGGAAGCGGTCTACATCGACACCGGCGAGAACGGCCGTTTCAGCGCAGCGGAGTTCACCGCCCTGACCGCACCCGGACAGATGCAGATGGTCACCACCGAGGAGGTCGCGGAGAACCTGGTCCGGGAGCTGCTCGGCTACAGCACCGGGCACGATATCGTCGCGGCCCTCGACGCCTCGGTGATCGGCCCTTCCTACCGTGCGGCGTCGTTACGCGACGCGGCCCTGAACCGGCTGCGCCAGCTGGAGGCGGATCACGGCGAAGCGGTGGCCTTCGAGATCCTGGGGCCGCCTCGCCTGTCCAAGCTGCTGTACGAGGCCTATCTGCTGAAACGGTCGGTCGGGACCCTGGACGCCGTACTCACGGCGACATCGGCGGAATTGGCCGCGAGGCTGGAGCAGACGATACGGGATGATGAAGGACTGCGCCGGCGCATCATCTCCATCGGCATTCCCATCCTGCTGGCGGACGGCGAACGGCTGCTCCGCGGGCCGCGCATCAAGTCCGCAGACGCCTACCACGGCTGGGTCGATCTGACCCCTGCCAATTTGGATATCTGGCAGAAGCGCCTGCAGGCCATGAGCGAGACCCTCCGGACCGAGCTTCACAGCGACAGCTCCTCCCGCAGCGAGCGCAGCTTCACGGCCAGCCGCAAGTGGCACGCCGAGAAAGGTTTCTTCGACATCGGCGAGATCGCCGCCTGGATCATGACCTACGAAGAGCAGGGGGGGCGGGGCAAAGGATAGGTCATTCGATCCCAACCCTCGTGGCACCCGGATCGGCGCAAAGACCTACTACGGCAGCGCCTGAGTTTCCCTAACAGTCATCATGCCAGTAAGTTTTCTTCGCCCACTTCGCAGTTTCGCGTGAGGCTTTCTTTCTTGTTACGGAGACTTACGCGCGCCTGTACTACTGCCAATCGAAGGGCTGCTCTGCGGGGCCGTCGTCGCGGATGTCTTGGTTGTGACGGATGTAGTTGTCGCCCAGGTCGACCGTGCCCCTCTTGCCGCCGTTCGGACCGATGATGAAGGTCGAGCTCTTTGGGACACCGGCCTTCTCGTAGGCGTAGATGTCGGTGGCTGCGTTGCCGTACGCGTAGGTCACGTCCAGGCCGAGGTCCGTCAAGTGCTCGACATACTCGGCCTTGAAACGGCCCACGCCCCCCTCGTCGGGTACGGACTCCCCGTTGGAGTCGGTCAGGTGCAGGTGACCGGGGGCCATGTCCTTGGTCTCGAGCCAGCGCCGGGTGATCTCGGTAAGCCAATACGGGCGGCCCGTCAGGTAGACGAGGAGGTAACCCTGCCCATAGTACCGGCGCTCGGTCAGGCCGACTGCTCCGACCCGGGCCTCTGGCACGTAGTCGTCGAGCAGGGGCTCCATCAGCTCGACGAAGATGTCCTCGAAGAGCTCCACGTCGTCGGTAGTCAGGGTGCCGTCGATGTCGACGACGATCGTCTTGGTCCCCTCGGGCACCACGCGCAACTGGGCCCCTGTGCTGGAGCTGTCGCCGCGCACCCTGAAATGCAGGTCATAGACACCGATGGGCGGCAGGTCGCGAGCCTCGATGCGTAAGGCGATGCGGCCGTCGCGGTCCGTGGTGGCCCAACCGTGGAGGTCCATCGCATCGCCGCACCGGTCGAGCCAGATGTCGACGTCCTCGCCTTGGAGATCCTTGCTGATTACGCCGTATGCGAGCTTCCCGTCAGGATGGCGTCCCTCTCGGGGGTGGTGATCACGTCCTGAGCGCTGTGCCCGGGAGCGCCGCTGGCCACGACCAGCTTGTTGAGCATCTTGTTCCACGGCACGGCCGGCAGACCGGAGGGCCGACTCGCCTAGCTACAGCTCTGCCAGACGAGACGGGGAGCTTCGTCCTCGGGCAGAGCCCTTCGCTCGGGGACCTCGGGCCCGCAGGCGAAAACCAGAATGACGGTGTAAGCCGCGAGAATCGCCCGGAGGCGAAGACGGAAGGTCGACATACTGGTCTCGATGTCGTTCATCCGGTTCGTGCGGTCTCAGCGCCCGCGGCCGCCTCCCCCGCCCCCTTGTCCGTAACCGCCACCTGCACCGGAGCCGTCACGCAGGCGCTGACCCTGCCCCTGACCCTGACCCTGACCCTGACCCTGCCCCTGCCCCTGCCCCCGGCCCTGGCCTTTGCCGCCACCGCTGGCCTGTCCGGCGGCCGCCCTGTCACGCAGAGCCGATCGCTCCTCGGGGCTCATGGCCTGGGTGCGGCTCTGCATCTCGCTGTGGTAGGCATCCTTGTCCGCCTGGTCCCAATAACGCATCTGATCGCGCAGCTGCATCAGGTCACGGGTCTGATATTGGGTGAAATCCTGGGCAGCCTGCAGGGGGGCCGACAGCAGGATGCCGATACCCAGCGCAACCGTGGTGACTGGTTTTCTCAAGTATGTCATTCGAGTTTCTCCTCTTTACGTGAACCAACGTCGACTTACCGCCGATCGCAAAGTCGACGACATACAAAAAATCGTCTAGGCCCTCGCAGGAGCGCAAGCGGTGCAAGATGATGCGCGGAATCGCCGAATTGTTGGCGACGAAGGCCATATGCCGCTGGAAAACCTGCTCCAGAGCCTCCAGCGGACCGTGGTGCTGCGCCGCTTGGTGCTCCAGCAGGGGCTCATCAAGCGGTGATGAATCCATTCAGAAGGCGCGCCCCTGCCAGGCGCGTGCACATACTCGGCGTGCGGACCCACCGTCCTGCCGCGTGAGCGTAGAATAAGAGAATCCGAAAAAGCAAGCAAGTGATTGCTTTCTTTTCTCAGAGGATTGTTATCAGCGGCAGCTTCGCCACCCCGCGCTGCGCCGCCCAGCGTTGACGTCCCAAGACACCGAGTCCGGCGGCCACATAAGCGAACCCCGCCAGGAAATTGAACCAGAGCACGAACGGCACATAGTTCCCTGCGTTCTGCCGCGCCACGCCGTCGACGAACAGGACCGAGCCGCCGGACTTGATGGTGAGCAACCCGAATGCCACGGCGAGCAGGACTGCGATCCAGATTACGGGCGGGCGCCGCGCTTGCAATGATTTCATCGGTGTTCCTCGTCTTGTTGGTAAATGAAAGACGCCCCATCATCCGCGGTGGACAACGCGGCCTGCGCTGCCGCCGTCTGTTGCGGCCGCTCAAGAAGCCGGAACAATACCGGGATTACCACCAGGGTGAGCAGGGTCGCGGCGAGTATCCCACCAATGATCACGGTCGCGATGGGAGAGAAGCGCTCGGCGCCAACGGCGGTCTCCATGGCCAGCGGCAGCATGCCTGCAACATCCGAGAGCGCCGTCATCATGATCGGCCGGAAGCGCACCGAGACCGCATCCGCCAGGGCGTCTTCCACACCCATACCGCCGCGCCGGCGTTCCAGCGTGTAGTCGATGAGCACGATGCTGTTGTTCACCACCGTGCCCACCAGCAGGATGATACCGAGCAGTGCCGGCATGGACAGGTACTTGCCGGCGATGAGCAGGGCCGCGGCCGCGCCGATGAACTGCAGCGGCACCGCCATCATGATGGTGAGCGGATGCTTGAAGGAGCGGAACTGGGCCACCAGCACCAGGTACACCGCCAGCACCCCCAGGGCCAAGGCGCGGATCAGGCGTTGCCTGGCCTCCAGAAAGTCGCTCTGCTCGCCGGTGATGTCCAGGCGGTAGTCGGCGGGGAGTGTGAGATCGGCGAGGCGCCCCTGGATATCCGCCAGGGTGTCGGACAGGGGCCGTCCGTGATGGTAGGCCAGCACGTCCAGGGTGGTACGGAAATCTTCACGGGTCACCAGTCGCGGGGCCGGGTGCTCCTCGGTGGAGACCAGCTCGCGGACGGGCACCGCGCCGGCGGGGGTCTGAATGTGCACGTCCAACAGGTCGTCCAAGCGCTGACGGTCCGGCTCAGCGTAGCGCAGGTAGATGTCCTTATCGCGGCGTTGCGCTTGGCGATAGGGGGTTACGGCTCGGCCCTCGATGGCCTGGTACACGGCGGCAGCCACCATGCGGCCGTCCAGGCCCAGGGAGGCCGCTCGATCCCGGTCCACCGTGAGCCGCAGCTCCGGGCTGTCCAGACCCCAGGCCTTGTAGGGATCGCGTACCCCGGGGGTCTGTTGCAGTTCCGCCAGCACCCGATCGGCGAGGCGGTCCAGCACCCGCGAGTCCGGCCCGCTCAGGCGCAGGTCGATGGAGGCGGTGGTGGTAGCCTTGGCGGTGCCGCCCTTCTCCTTGAGTACCGCGAGCGTCACCCCGGGGATCTGGGCAATTCCCGCGCGCACCCGCTCCATGATCTCCCAGATGGCGTCCTCCCGCTCGGTGCGCGGGGTGAGGTTCACCACCATCTCCGCCTGGCTTGCGTCCATGGCCCCGCGGCTGCCCAGGTAGTGTACATCGGGCTCGAAGCCGAGCTGGGTGCTCACCGCCGTCACCTCGGGCTCGCCCAGGATCACGGCCTCGGCTTGTGAGACCGCCGCCAGCGTCTGCTCCAGGGGAGTGCCGGGAATGGTGTCCAGCAGCACCTGGAAGTTGCCGGCGTCGAAGCGGGGCAGCATCTCATTGCCCAGGAAGGCCATGAGCCGGGCGCTCGCCACCAGCAGCACAGCGGCCGCTGCGAGCGTGCGCCACGGGTGGCGCAGGGCCGCGCCCAGCAGGCTGAGATACATCTCCTTGAGCCCGTCCATGAAGCCGTTGAAGGGGGCGAGCCAACGGCCGAGCCGGCTATCGCCATCGTCCTCCGGGCGCAGCCACAGGGCGCTCAGCACGGGGATCAGGGTCACCGAGACCAGGAAGGACGCGCTGAGCGCAAAGGCGATGGTCAGGGCCAGGGGGCCGAACAGCTTGCCAACGAAACCACCCAGGAACATCAGCGGAACCAGGACGGCGATGGTGGTGACGGTGCCTGCGAGGTCGGCGAGGAAGATCTCCTCGGTGCCCTCGATGGCCGCCCGCATCGGGGTCTTCCCCTCCATCCCCAAGTGCCGGTTCACGTTCTCCAATACCACGATGCCGTCGTCCACCAGCAGGCCGATGGAGAGGATGATGGCCGAGAGGGTTACCAGATTGAGCTCGATGCCCGCCCACTGCATCAGGACAAAGGTCATGAGGAAGGCCACGGGGATGGACAGCGCGATGATAGCCGCCTGGCGCAGGTGGGCGAGGAACAGGAGCACCACACCGATCACCAGGACGATGGAGGTGAGCACGGTGGCGGTCATGTTATCGATTACAAGCTCGGTGAACGCGGAGTCGTCGTCGGCCAGCGCCATCTGAAGATAGGGCAGCTCGGCCTGGATGCCCGCAAGCTCCTCCTTGATTC
Source organism: Pseudomonadota bacterium (assembly GCA_034716535.1). GTDB lineage: Bacteria > Pseudomonadota > Gammaproteobacteria > Chromatiales > Chromatiaceae > JAYEJW01. The sequence goes on along the minus strand of JAYEJW010000674.1, from coordinate 9,082 downwards.
GGTGCGCCACCTCGACCGTGTTGGCCTCGTCGCGGCGGATCACCTGCACCGCGATGTCCGGCTCGCCGTCGAAGTGGTAGGCGGAACGGGGCTCCGCCGGGGCGAGCGTCACCTCGGCGATTTCGCCGAGGCGCACGTCGCGGCCGTCACGGTGGGCCACCACGAGGGACTCGACGTCCGCGGGGTCCTTCAGGGGCATGTCGAAGCGGGCCACCGCCTCGCGGGTGCCCAGCTCCACGCGGCCGCCGGACTCCGTGAGATTCCAACCGGCGAGGCCGCGGGACAGCTCGTCCAGGGTCAGGCCGTAGGCGCGCAGCCGGTCACGCCGCACCTGCACCTCCAATTGCCGTTTGTGTGCACCGAACACGTCCACCGCGGCCACCCCTTCCACCAGCTGCAGTCGGTCGCGGATCTCGTTGTCGGCAAGCTCCCGCACCGCATCCAGGGGAAGCCGGTCGCTGCGCACAGCGATGGTCAGGATCGGCTTGTCCGACGAGGAAAACTGCAGCACCCGGGGCTCCCCGATGCCCTCGGGCAGCTTCTGGCGCACTCGGCTGATGGCGTTCTGCACGTCCAGGGCGCCCTGCGCCACCGTGCGGTCGTAGTGCAGCTCCACCTTGACCACCGAGGACCCCGTCTGACTGCTGGAGCTGATCTTTGCCACCCCGTCGACACCGGCGAGCTCCTCCTCCAGGGTCTTGCTCAGGTCCTTGGCCACGTCCGAGGCGGCCACCCCGGGGTAGGCGGTGATGACCGTCACCACTGGCGGATCGGTGTCCGGGAACAGGCGCACGGGCAGCTCGAAGCGCGCCTGTACTCCCAGGATCACCAGCGCGATCAAGGCGGCGAAGATGGTGTGGCGGTGATTGAGCGAGAAGCGGGGCCAGCTCATTTCGAATCTCCTGCCACGTTCGGGGCGATCCACAGCGCGCGGCCGTCCTCGAGACGGGGATCCGGGGTCAGGATCAGCCGGTCGCCGGGCTTCAGGCCCTCGCTGATGCGCAGCTCGCGGGCACCGCCAGCGCCGGCGACCACCGACCGCCAGCGGGCGCTGTCGCCCTCGGCCAGGAACACGCCGGTCTGTCCTTTCCGCTCGCGCAGGGCTTGGCGCGGCACCACGAGGGAAGCGGCTGTCTCCTCCAACAGGACCTCTGCGTCCACTTCCATGCCGGGCTTGGCACCCACGAGTCCGGCGGGGACGGCGATTTCCAGGGTGGCGGTATGGGTGCCCGGGTCCATGGCCGGATAGAGGCGGGCCACCGGCGCACTGGCGGATCGACCACCCGGCAACCGTAGGCTGGCCGGCAGGCCCACCCGAACCAGCGGAACGTCGGACTGGGGCATCGGCACCACGGCCTTGAGGTCGTCGTCGGCCACCAGCTCGAGCAGGGGTTTGCCAGGCGTGGCCAGCTCACCGGGCTCCAGCTGTACTGCCTGCACGGTGCCGGCGAAGGGGGCGTGGATCTCGGCATAGCCGATACGGGTGTGGGCGATAGCCTGCCCTGCCCGGTTCTCCTTGAGGGAGGCCTCCAGCATCTGCACCTGGCGGGCAGACTCGTCGCGGCTGCGCTCCGCAACCGTGCCCTTGGCCAGAAGTTGCTCATCCCGATGGAGCTGCCCGCGCCAGTAGCTCAGCTCCGCCTCGATGCGCCGCTCGGCCGCCTGCAGACGCTCCAGCTCCTGGCGCAGCTCGATTGCGTCCAGGCGCACCAGCAGGTCACCCTCGGCCGCCGGCTCACCCTCCCGATGAGGGACCTCGAGCACCTGGGCGGTGACCCGGGCCGAGATCAGCGCCCGGCGCCGCGCCTCCAGCACCCCGGTGTAGCGCCGGGACACCGTAAAGGGACGGGGCTGCAACTCCAGCGTCTCCACCGCCAGGGGCGGTCCGGGGGGCACCGGCACCGGCTGCAGCCGCTCTCGCACTCGCACGGCGGCGGCGACCGCCACCGCAATCAACAGCAGAATAAGAACTGTCAGCGCCAGCAAGCGGCGTCGCCCGCCCTTGCCTGACTTGGTTGCTCTGCCCATGTGGACCCCCGATAGATTAAAAGCAATTACTTGCTTACAAAGCAAGCCGAAAAAAATACGCCTAATCCCGCTGCGCAATGGCCGACCACAGGAAATCCCATAGGCGCGCCGCCTCTGCCGCCAGATCGAACTCGAACTCGTAAACCGACCAGCGCATCACGATGCCTTGGACCAGCGCCGCCACGTAGCGGGCGGTCTCCTGTGCGTCCAGGTCGGCACGCATCCGTCCGGCCGCCTTGCCCTCCTCGATCAGGTTGGCGACTCGCGTCGTGTAGCGGTCCATGACCTGGCGCACGACGGCCTTGAGCCTCGGCGACTCGGCGTGCAACCGGTCGGAGAACAGGAGTCGCGGGATGCCCTTGTGGCTGCTGATCAAGGCGAGCTGGCGCTCGATCACCTGCCGTAGCCGCGCTTCCGCCGGTGCGTCGGCGCTGAACACCCCCTCCAGGACCCCGAACAGCCGCTCCGCCACCCAGCCGATGGCGGCGACAAAGATCTCGTCGCGGTTCTTGAAGTGCCGGAACACCGTGGGCTGGGCGATACCCACGCGGTCGGCGATGGCCTGGGTGGTGACTTTTTTCACCCCCACTTCCGCCGCCAACTCCAGGGCACTTTCTACGATCTGGTCGCGGCGCTCTTCGTGAGGTCTTCCCATTGCTGCAACAAAAAAGTGATTAATTGCTTACATTCTCTTCTGAACCTCAGATGTTGTCAATAGGGACGGGAGATTCAGCCGGCTGAGACGGCGCACAAGCAGATTCCCGACACCCCCACGCACGTCCCGGTCGGGTCGGCCTGGGAAGAAACAGGATCTCGCTCTGGGTGGCACCCACCTCGGCGAGGTACATATGCCCGTTGTTTTCATTGTAAAAACCGACCGGTATGTATAAAATTATATGGGTTTAAAGACGTAAAGGGCTTCCCATGCGAAACGCCGCTGCAACACGACAAAAGCTACTGGAAACTGCCTTACAGCTCGTCTGGCAGAGCAGCTACGACAATGTCGGCGTGAACGAGATCTGTTTGCGCGCGGGCGTGACCAAGGGGGCCTTTTACCACCACTTCGAGACCAAAGCGGATCTCTTCTACGCGGCCTCCCAACGCTATTGGGAGGAACTGAAACATGAGCTCGACGCGATCCTCTCTCCCCGCGACAGCCCACTGGAACATCTGGAAAACCTGATCGAGTTCATCATTGAGCGACAGAAAATGGAGTCCCTGCCCGCAGCAAACGAAGATTCCACTGCCAACGGGGAGCCGTTCCACGTGGCGGGATGCCCGTTTTTCACCGCCGGCGCCCAAGTCGGAGTAGAAGAGGCGAAGGTTCGCCAGGCCGCGACCGAGATGGCGGACAACGCCATTCGCTACAACGTCGCCCTGGTCCGCGGCTTACAGGCCGAGGGCTGCCTGGACAGCACCCCGGATATTCCGCAAGTGGCACGGATGATCTTCACCTTCATCCAGGGTCTGTTGATCTACGCCCGCACAAGAAATAGCTTAACCGAGATCGAAACCGACCTGCGTGAGGGCCTGTATCGCCTGATCGACCTAAAGGCAGAATTCCGCAGGGTACCGAGCGCCAAGAACGCTGTCGTGGCCTAGTACCTTCGTTTTCAGGCGGCACTCGCCTCAAAGCCCCCTCCCTCGATTTGGCATCCGGCGTCGCGACGACGACGGCAGTTCGCGTCCAGGTTCTCCGGGCTCGGGCGAATCCAGAAGCGGGAGGACCGCTTCTGGAAAAAAGCTTCTTGACAACATACCACCTGGTATCTAGAGTTCTCTAGCAAACCAACCGGTATGTACGAACTTGGAGAGGCACCGAACCAATGGCTCACACAAACAGCACCAAAGCGCTGCTCACCGCCGCGGCTGTAGCCGCCGTCCTCGGCGTAGGCGCGCTCTCCCTCTGGGCATCGCAAGCCACGTCAAAGACGGAGTCGGCAGTCGCAACAGCGGCGCCCGCCGTCGATATCGCCTTGATCGAGCAGAAACCCGTGCGACTCTGGACGGAATTTTCCGCCCGCCTTCAGGCCGTGGAAGAGGTTGGGTTGCGGCCCCAGGTCAGCGGCACCATCGTCGATGTCCGCTTTGAAGACGGGCAGCGGGTTGGGAGCGGCGAGGTGTTGTTCGTGATCGACCCGCGTCCCTACCAGGCGGCAGTCGCACAAGCGGAGGCGGATCTCGCCGCCGCGCAGGAACGCCATCGCTACGCCATGAAGGAACTGCAGCGCGCACGCGCCCTGAGCGAGTCCGATTCTATCTCCGAGAGCATCCTCGATGAACGGAGCAACGCCGTCTCCGTGATCGGGAACGAGATCAAGGCGGCAGAGGCCAGGCTGGCCGACGCCCGTATCGATCTGGATCACGCGTTCGTGAAAGCACCCATCGACGGACGGGTGAGCCGGGCTGAGATCACCGTCGGCAATCTCGTCCAGGCCGGCGCCGATGCACCCTTGCTGACCTCTATTGTTTCCGACCGGGAGGTCTATGCCGATTTCGAGGTCGACGAGGACACCTACCTGCGCTTCGTGCGCTCGAGCGCCCGGACCCTGGAGCGCGAGCGCGCCATTCCAGTGAAGCTCCGCGTGGGGGGCGAAGGCGGCATCCTGGTCGAGGGCAACATCCACACCTTCGACAACCGTATCGACCCGTCGACCGGCACGATCCGAGCCCGCGCCCTGTTCTCCAATGAAACGGGGGCCCTGCTCCCCGGCATGTTCGCCCGCGTGGAGTTGGGCTCGCCTGAGGAACGCTCAGTGGTGCTGCTGAGCGACAAAGCCATCCTGACCGACCAGGACCGCAAGTTCGTCTACGTGGTCGGCGCGGACGGCAAGACCGCCTACCGTCCTGTCACCCTGGGCGCCTCGATCAACGGGAAGCGGGTCGTCGAAAGCGGTCTGCAGGCCGGCGACCGGGTGGTCACCAGCGGCCTGATGGGCATCCGTCCAGACATGGCGGTGGAACCCAAGGCCGACCTGTTGACCGAAACGACAACGGGCCCGGACCAGACTGACCTGACGGCCGCGCACTAGCGAACAGCTCTGTCAAAAGGGGCCAGACCGATGAACCTTTCCCGCTTTTTTATCGATCGTCCGATCTTTGCGGGCGTGATCTCGGTGCTGATCTTCCTCTCCGGCCTGATCGCCATGTTCCAGCTCCCGATCGCCGAGTATCCCGAGGTCTCGCCGCCGTCCATCGTTGTCAATGCCCGGTTTCCAGGGGCCAACCCGACGGTGATCGCTGAAACCGTGGCCACGCCCCTGGAGGAGCAGATCAACGGCGTCGACGACATGCTCTACTTGAGCTCGCTGGCCACCACGGACGGCAATCTCTCGCTGACCGTCACCTTCGAGATCGGAACCAATCCCGACCTGGCCCAGCAGAAGGTCCAGAACCGGGTATCCCAGGCCCTGCCGCGCCTGCCGGATGTGGTGCGGCAGCTGGGGGTCACCGTCACCAAGAGCTCCCCCGACCTCACGATGGTGGTGCACCTGCGCTCTCCGAGCGAGCGCTACGACATGCTCTACCTGCGCAACTACGCCACCTTGAACGTCAAGGACCAGTTGGCGCGGCTGCCGGGCGTCGGCCAGGTGCGGCTGTTCGGCTCCGGCGACTATGCCATGCGCATCTGGCTGAACCCGGACAAGGTGGCCGAACGCGACATGACCGCGGGGGAAGTCGTCTCCGCCATTCGGGCCCAGAACATCCAGGTGGCCGCCGGCATGATCGGCGGTGCACCCTATGACGACGGCGTCCTTGTGCAGCTGCCGATCAACGTGCAGGGGCGTCTGCAAAGCGCGGAGGAGTTCGCCCGCATCGTGATCAAGCGGGACGCCAACGGGGTGATCACCCGGTTGGGCGATGTCGCCCGCATCGATCTGGACGCGCAGCAGTACGCGCTGCGCTCGCTGCTCGACAACAAGCCGGCGGTCGCCATTCCGATCTTCGCCGCGCCGGGCGCCAATGCGCTTGAAATCTCGAGCAATGTCCGCGCGACCATGGCGGAGCTCAGCCGAAGCTTCCCCCAGGGGGTGGACTACAGCATCGTGTACGACCCCACCGTCTTCGTCTCGGACTCGATCAAGGCCGTAATCAAGACCCTGGCGGAAGCCGTTGCGCTGGTGGTGCTCGTGGTCGTGATCTTCCTGCAGACCTGGCGCGCCTCGATCATCCCCCTGCTCGCCGTGCCGGTCTCCATCGTCGGCACCTTCGCCCTCATGCTCGCATTCGGCTTCTCGATCAACGTACTCACCCTCTTCGGGCTCATCCTGGCCGTCGGGATCGTGGTGGACGATGCCATCGTGGTGGTGGAGAACGTGGAACGCAACATCCAAGCCGGACTGAGCCCGCGCGAGGCCACCGTCGCCGCGATGAAAGAGGTCACCGGGCCGATCGTCGCGACCTCGCTTGTGATTATCGGCGTGTTCGTCCCGATCGCCTTCATCAGCGGTCTCACCGGCATGTTCTACAAGCAGTTCGCGCTCACCATCGCCATCGCGACCATCATCTCCACCATCAACTCGCTGACCCTTAGCCCGGCGCTCTCGGCCCATTTGCTGAAGGGCCGTACCGCCAAGGCGGATTGGCTGACCCGTGCCATAGACTTCGCCTTCGGCTGGCTCTTCCGCGGCTTCAACCGCACCTTCGGCCGCGCCAACGACGCCTACGGCAGGGGTGTCACCGTCTTTGTCCGGCGCAAGGGCCTGATGTTGACCCTCTACGCCGTTCTGCTGGGCCTGACCTACTGGGGCTTCCAGCTCGTGCCTTCGGGCTTCGTCCCGACGCAGGACAAACAGTACCTGGTCAGCTTCGCCCAGCTCCCCCAGGGGGCGACGCTGGAGCGCACCGAGGAGGTGATCCAGCAGATGTCGGAGATCGCGCTGACCGAGGAGGGTGTGACCGGGGCTGTCGCCTTCCCCGGTCTGTCGATCAACGGTTTCGTCAACTCCGCGAGCGCCGGGATCGTCTTCGTCACCTTGGACGACTTCGACCAGCGCACCAGCGCCGAGCTCTCCGGCTTCGCGATCGCGGAGCGCCTGCAACAGAGATTCGCCGCCATCGACGAGGCCTTTATCGCCATCTTTCCCGCCCCGCCGGTGAGTGGTCTCGGCACCATCGGCGGTTTCAAGCTGCAGGTGGAGGATCGGACCGATCAGGGATACAGGGCGCTCAACGACACCATGAACCAGCTGTTGAACGAGGCGCGCTCGGCGCCGGAGCTCAGCGGTGTCTTCTCCAGCTACAACATCAACTCGCCGCAGCTGGACGCCGCCCTCGACCGCACCAAGGCCAACCAGCTGGGCATTCCCGTCGACGAGGTCTTTCGCACCCTGCAGGTCTACCTGGGCTCGATGTACGTCAACGACTTCAACCAGTTCGGGCGCACCTACCAAGTCATCGCGCAGGCCGACAAGGCCTTCCGCTCGTCGCCGGAGGAGATCCTGCGGCTTCAGACCCGGAACCTGGACGGCCAGATGGTCCCACTCGGATCGGTGGTAAGCGTCGAGGAAGGCTTCGGCCCCGAGACCGCCATGCGGTACAACGCATTCAGGTCGGCGGACCTGACCGGCAATCCGGCCCCCGGGTATTCCTCCGGCCAGGCCCAGGAAAAGATCTCCGAGATCCTGCAGAAGACCCTGCCCCAGGGCTTCGCCTTCGAATGGACGGAGCTCACCTACCAGCAGATCCTGGCCGGAAACACCGCTGTCTACGTGTTCCCGCTGTGCCTGCTGCTTGTGTTCCTGGTATTGGCCGCCCAATACGAGAGCCTGGCCCTGCCGCTGGCGGTCATCCTGATCGTGCCGATGAGCATCCTTTCGGCCAACTTCGGTGTCTATTTCACCGGCGGCGATAACAACATCTTCACCCAGGTGAGCCTGTTCGTGCTCGCCGGACTGGCATCGAAGAACGCCATCCTGATCGTCGAGTTTGCGCGCGAGCTCGAGCACCGGGGACGCGGCATCGTGGAGGCGGCGATTGAGGCCAGCCGACTGCGGCTGCGCCCGATCCTGATGACCTCCTTCGCCTTCATCATGGGCGTGCTACCGCTGGCGTTTTCCCACGGCGCCGGCGCCGAGATGCGCCAGGCGATCGGCATCGCCGTGTTCTGGGGCATGCTGGGCGTCACCTTCTTCGGTCTCATCCTGACGCCCCTGTTCTATGTCCTGGTGCGGCGCTTCGAAGCCCGCCGGACAGCGCGCAGACAGACGGCTTCAGTCGCCGCGGCGAGTGTTGAATAAAGGTTGCCGTTCTTGGCGTCGATAGCGGTCCGGTATCTGTCACGGGGTTACCGATTGGCGTAGGGGGGGACGTTGGCAACCCCCGAGACAGCCGTCAGAGACCCCCACGTCCAGCCCGCCGCCCAACGGGAACCGCTCTCCCACCCGCCGGTATAAGAAACAAAAGAAACCCGGAAACAGGGACCCATGGACGACCTCCTGGTCATCGAGCAAGTCAGACAGGGCAACAGGCGGGCTTTCGAAACCCTGGTGCGACACCATCAGGGACCCCTGTTCCAGTATCTCGGACGCATGGGGCTCGCCTCGGAAGAGATCGAGGACCTGGTGCAGGAGACCTTTGTGCGCGCCTTCCGCCACCTGCACGCATTCGATCCGAGGCGCGCCCGTTTCCCGACCTGGCTGTTCACGATCGCCAAGCGCCTCGCGCTGAATCTGCTCGCCCGCAAGCGCCCCGTCCGCGACGACCTCGATACGGCTCGACTCGCGGGCTCCGCTCTGCGACCAGACGAGCATTGCGACGCGCCGCTGATCAAGCGGCGCATCGATGATGCCCTGCGGCAAATCCCCCTGAAGTACAGAAGCCCGGTCGCCCTGGCGTACCTCAAGGACATGAGCCTCGCTGATATCGCCCGGGTGGAGGGCTGCTCGGTGGGCACCGTGAAGTCCCGCATCCATCGGGGAAAACAGCGTCGGAGTGTCGCCGTGCTCAGGATGCGAAACGGGACGTCCCAGTCCCCCTTTCGCCTTCCGCTCGGCGACAGCCTTTATGCCCCGGTTCGCCCCGCTCCGGGGCCACAGCTTCGGCACTTCGCGCC
>JAYEJW010000673.1:0-4630 GCA_034716535.1 Pseudomonadota bacterium | reverse complement strand
AGCCGAACCAGTCGGCGAAGAACTCTTGGATCCGGCGACGTGACAGACGCATGCGTAATGACAGCGCACAGATCAGCGCCACCAGCATCGGACCGGCCAAATGACGCTCGCTGAGCGCGACAGTCCACGGGGGGAACGGGGCCAGACCACGAAATCGGGAGCTGTTTTTCCTCCCGATTGGGCGGTCCACCGTAGCGACCGGTTTCCCTCGCATTGCGGCCGTTTCCCAATGGCCTCCGAACGATCGTGCCCGGCCGAGCCCGGGTGGGCGTGCACCTAGGAGCGACTGGCGGCTTGTGGGACCTTGCGAACCGTCCCAGGTCCGTCCCTTCCGCCCGGTCAGGGTCAGATCCGGACTCAAATCCCCGAGAATTTCTTCAGTTCAAACCGACACCAGTCAGCCGGCGGCGAGGTGGGAAATTCTTACAAGATCGTGACGTTATACTGTTGGACACAACAGGCCGGTCGCGCGAAGGTTTTTCGCCGTCCGGCGCGGCCGCTAGTCCGGCAGAGCGAGAATCTTCCAGATATCGCCGATCTTACACATGTCCATCAGCGAGCGCGCGTCCCACTTCGCCGCTTCCTTTGCATGGTTGTCCAGCTCGATGCGGCGGCAGTGGCGGCCGTCCGCGCTGAAGCTTTTCACCACCTTCACCGAGCCGTAGCTTCCGGTTTGGTCGTTTCTCCAGGTGCGGCTCTCTCCGTCCTTGGCCTCGTCCAGGGCCTTATCGACAGTCGCCTCCATCATGTTCATGTCCGCGTCACTGAAGTAGCGGGCCGGCGACTGGGCAAGAAAGCTCAGATCGAAGCCGTAAACCAGTACGGGGGCCGCATAGGCCGCGAAGGCGAGGGAGGCGGCGGTGGCAATGGTCTTTATGCGCATGGTCGGGCCCTAGGTGGCTGGCAGGAATGCGGGCGATTATAGATCAATGTGGCCGGAACGATGGCCGAGGAATCCGCTATCATCTTCTCTAGGCTGGATAACGGCCACCAACTAGGCGACTATCAGATAAAGGATAACCCCAAGCCGCGCTCCCGATGTTTCGATTCAGTGTGTCCAGTCTCGTCAAGTTTCTGATCGGTGTCCTGCTCGTCCAGGGCGCCACGGTGCTGCTGGTGGTCACCGCCCTCAAGACCGACCTGGACCAGACGGGCCTGTTGTTCCTGTTACTCAACCTGACGGTCGGTGTGCTCACCGCCCTGTGGTTTACGTCCATCGCCGATGGCGCGCGAAAGCAGGCCCTGGCACGGGCCAAGGAGAGCTTTTCGCGCGAACGGGAGAAGATCCGCGTGCGTGCCGAGCAGCAGAAGACCAAGGAGGTCAGAAACACCCAGCGCCAGATTGAGCGGCAGAAGCGCCGTGGTCAGACCGGCAGCAATCTGAAAACCGGGGTGGTGATCGGGGGCGCGGTGGGCGTCGGGGTCGTTATGCTGCTGACTCAGTTCGTCACCCTTGGTCTGCTTACCCTGTCCACCGCAGGCGGCGCCGCTCTCGGTTATGGCGCCCGGGTGCGTCAGGAAAAGCTCGGCCTGGGCAAGAAGCGCCTCCTGTCGGTCGGGAAGCCGGTCAAGGTCATCGAGGCACAGGCCGCGCCTTCGGACGGTGAAGGCGCCCGGTAACGCGCCCGAAGGCGGCGAGCTTCGGTCGGCGCCGCGAGGCCCATGTGGCCCGCTCGAGCAGACCAGCCAGACCCGGCCCGGGTCGACAGATCGCGAGGAGAGAGCCATGCCTAAACAGACGAGCCACGCGCCGGGCACCTTCTGCTGGGTGGATCTGGCCACCAGCGACGCCGACGGCGCCAAGGCGTTTTACACGCAACTATTCGGCTGGACGTCGGAGGATATGCCGACCGACCAGGGCGTTCCCTACACGATGCTCCGCAAGGGCGGCGAGCAGGTCTGCGCCATGTTTCCGTTGGGTCCCGACATGGGCGATGTCCCGCGCTGGCAGAGCTATATCACCGTGACGGACGCGAATGCCGCGGTCGAGTCTGCCGAGGCGCTGGGGGGCAGGGTCTTGATGCCCCCCATGGACGTGATGCAGGCGGGCCGTCTCGCCATGATCGAGGATCCTGTCGGTGCGGTCTTCGGGCTGTGGCAGGCCGGCGAGCACGCGGGCTCGGATCTCAGGAATGAGCCGGGCGCCCTGTGCTGGAATGAGCTGCAAACAAGCGACAGGGCGGTTGCGGGGCGCTTCTACGCCGGCCTGTTCGGCTGGTCGACCAACGCCAGCCAGAGCATCATGGAGGGCAAGTACGATATTTTCGCGAGTGAGGGAAAGGAAGTCGGCGGCATGCTCCAGATCGAGCCCGATTGGGGAGAGGTGCCGCCGAACTGGAGCGTCTACTTCGGCGTGGAGGACTGCGACGCCGCTATCGCAGAGGCCACCCATCTGGGGGGTAAGCCGCTGTTTCCCGCGATGGAGGTGGAGAATGTCGGCCGTTTTGCCTTCCTGCAGGATCCACAAGGGTCCGTGTTCGCCGTCATCCAGCTCGCTCACCCGGTTTAGAGTCCCCGAAAGGGGTCCGAGGACCGCGGAAACGCTGAAGACTCGGCATTTCCCTAGTTTGCTCGCCGAAGCGTTTGCAGCGGCGGGCGGACCAACAGCGGGTAGGTCGCCAATGTTCCCGCGAGCCCGATCAATAGTCCGCTGCCGGCAACGCCGATCACCCAGAGCCAAGGGTTGAACTGAGACTCCAGCCCGAAGAGCTCCTGCGCCAGCACGAGCCCGGTCAGCTCCGCGAAGATCGATGCCAACAGGCCCGCCAGCAGTCCTGCCCCCGTGAACTCCACCGCGAGGCTGCGTAGCAACTGATTGCGCCGCGCCCCAAGGGTGCGCAGCACGCCATGCTCGGTGCGGCGCTCTTCGAGGCTGGCCTGGATTCCGGCATACATCACCAGCATGCCGGCGACGAGAGTGAACAGGAACACGTACTCCACGGCCATCACCCCCCGGTCCATGACCCTGCGCACCTGGCCCATCAGGGCATCGACGTCGAAGAGCGTGACGCTGGGGAAGCTCCTGACCAGATCCGGGATCAGGGACTGCCGTTCCGGCGGCAGGTGAAAGCTGGTGACGAAGGTGGCGGCCTCGGCCTCTAGGAGGGAGCGGGGGGCGATCACGAAGAAGTTGACGTTGAAGCTGTCCCACTGCACGCGCCGCAGGCTCGTGATCCGGGCCTGCATCTCGCGCCCGGAGACCCAAAAAGTCAACAGGTCTCCCAAGCCGAGCCCCAGGGTCTGTGCCAGCCCTTCCTCCACCGACAATTGCGGCGGTGCCTCGGGGTCCGGCCACCAGCTGCCGGCGACGATTTGGTTGTCCGTCTGAGGTCGGTCGCTCCAGCTGAGGTTGAACTCCCGCGCCGCGAGTCGCTGGGCGCGGGGATCGGCGTAGGCGTCGGGATCGACATTGCCGTCGTTGATGCGGAGCAGCCGCCCACGGATCATGGGGAAGAGGCCAGAGTTATCGATCTCATGGGTGCGGAAAAAGGCACGCAGAGGCTCCACTTCCTGGGGCTGGATGTTGATCAGGAAGTGATTGGGCGCCCCTTCGGGCAGACTGTCCTGCCAGGTGCGAAGCAGGTCCACCCGCACCACGGCCAACAGCAGCAGGGCCAGGATGCCGAGCCCGAAACCGGTGATCTGCAGCAGGGTCCCCGCCGGGCGCCGTGTCAGAGCCGCCAGACCCAGACGCCAGACGCCGCGGGCCCGGCCCGTCAGCGTTCCGGCGATGCGGATCAGCAGGGCGACGGTGGCCACCAGAGTGACGAGGGCGGCTCCGACACCTGCGAGAAGCTTCCAGGCCAGTTGCGCATCCGCCGCCTGCCAGAAAATCAGCAGACTGAGTGCGGTCGCTGCGGCGGCGACGGCCATGGCCGCCGAGGCGCGCGGCGTACCCAGATCGCGGCGCAACGCGCGCAGGGGCGGGACGTTGGTGAGCTGCAGCAAGGGGGGCAGCGCAAAGCCGAGTAGCGTGACGAGTCCCGTGCCTAGGCCCACGGCCAGCGGTTGGAGAGACGGGGACGGAAGGTCGGGGCCGAACCAACCCTCCAGCAGGTTCGCAAGCCCGGCCTGGGCCAGATACCCGAGCAGAGCGCCTATCAGGCTGGCACCAAGGCCGAAGAACAGCAGGCGCAGCACGAAGATCTGTGTCAGCAGGTGGCGGTGGGCCCCGAGGCAGCGCATGACTGCCACGGCGTCGATCTGGCGCTCCACCAGCCGGCGGCTGGCGAGCGCGATGGCCGCACCCGCCACAAGCAGGGTGACGAGCGTCGCCAGATGCAAAAAGCGAGAGGCCCGTTCCACGGCGGAGGAGAACTCCGGTCGCGCATCACGGGCGTCCAGGATGCGGGTATTGTCCGGCGGCACCGCGGCGACCCTGCGCTTGAAACGATCCGCTGTCTCCGCGTCCCCCGCCACGAGCAGGCGGTAGCGAACCCGGCTTGCGGGGGTCACCAGACCGGTCAGGGGGATGTCGGAGGCGTTGATCATGACCCGGGGCGCGAGCTGGAACAGGTTGCCGCCGCGGTCTGGCTCGTAGGCAATCACTCCGCCGATGCGGAATGTCGCGTCCCCCAGGGAGATGCTGTCGCCGGGGGTGCGATCCATGAGGTGAAGCAGTCGAGGCTCC
>JAYEJW010000672.1:0-20052 GCA_034716535.1 Pseudomonadota bacterium | reverse complement strand
TAACCGAGTCGGTCAAGCTCTCCCTCGATGCATTCACGGGCCCCGTGCACTGCGACGTAGCTGAGGACAAAGGGTCGATCGGCGCCTTTCAGCCATCTCGGCTCTACGACCGGAACGCCGTCGATCCGGTTGCCGATCTTGCGCGGATCGATGTCAATCCAGGCGATGGGTCTGAATCCCCGATCGAGTAAATGTTGAGCGCGCTTACGCGTGTTGCGCCCGGCGCCCCAGATTGCGAGATTGTTGCGGTGGCCGAGGACCCGCCGATCTTGTGCCAGGTAGTGGGCGCGCACGCGGTCGAAGGCCTCGCGCGAGCAACGCGGGTCGCGGCGCGAGGTGCGTGCGGCGCTGTCCCGCCATGAGATCAGCGTCTGCGGAAGCTTGGTCAGTACCTGTCCAGCCTTCAAGAGCCGGAGCCACAACTCATAGTCCTCCGGAAACAACCCGTTGCGATAGCCGCCTGCCTCCAGGATGGCCTGTTTACGGAACATGACAGACGGATGGGCGAGGGGAGACTCCAGGTAGATGTCGTTGGCGATGGCGCTCTCTGATACGCAGCCGTTTTGCCAGCGCACATAGGCGCGAAATCCGTCCGTGAGCTCCTCCTGCGGGAAGGCCTGTACCCGGGACCCGAGCACGCTGATCTCCGGGTGGTGCACGAGGTACTCGTACTGCAGCTCGAGTCGCCGCGGATGCATCCGGTCGTCTCCGTCCATCCGGGCAACAAGGGCGCTGGAGCTCTGTGTGAGCCCGAAGTTCAACGCGGGAACAAGGCCGACGGCCGGAGAGCGAAAGAAACGGTACCGAGGATCCTGTATGGCCATCGCCTCGAGCCGTCTGTCCGTCCCATCCTCCGAATGGTCATCCACGGCGATGACCTCGAATGTGGGCAGAGTCTGACCCGCAATGGAGTCGAGACACTCGTCGAGCGTCGCCGCAACGTTGCGGCAGGGCAGGAGAATGGAAACGAGCGGACGGGGCATGGTCGTTGAACCCAAATGCGGCAGTTGACCGCTTCGTACAAGCCTTAGCCTCTTGGGCCGCGAGCTTCCTCGGATACACGCGGATTCACTGTCCCGGTGAGGCCGTTCCGGGGTGCAGAGCGCGCCCTATTCTCCGTCCGGCGGCGCTGCAACGCCTCGCAACAGGCCGGTTAATCCTCGCCGATAACACGCTCGTCGCGGGGTGTGGACAGAAGCTTTTCCGCTTCCGCCCGGTTCTTCGCGAAGATCATGCGAAACTCGGCCTCATCCGGCTGAGCTTGCCCTTGGCGGAGGCCGCGCACCAAGGTGCGAGCCTCTTGATACTTCTCCTTCGTCTCGACAAAGGTCAGGTTGACGGGGGGCGTAATCTTGTAAACGAAGTAGGGCATGACGAAAACTACCGGTTCTTGCGAGGTGTATCTGGTGTGGGCGGCGGATCATAGCTGCGACGTTTGTCGGCTATCCGATCAATCCGGGGGGGGCGCCATTGATCGACTCTGCAGATCCGAAAGTTTAAAGTAAATTCTGAGCGGCGGTAACCGGACTCCCCCGAATTTCTCGCCATTTTCGCGGCCCGGCCTGGGATTATCCGCCGCCGGTTCCCGAGATCCGGCGTCGCCGAGTGCGGTCTGCCCAGTACTCCGATGCCAAGGCGTTTTGTTGAGGGTATAAACAGAACCTTGCAAGGCAAACCCGCGGCTGTGATAAGGTTTGCGCGGCTACGCCTGCGCCGTTTCGGCCCGAATGACGAAGCGGTCGCTCGTTCGAGGTGAATCCCCTCACAAGCTGTCGAAAACAAGGCTCGTCCCGACCTGACGCAGTCGGACCGGCCGTTCAGATCGAGTCGTTAAGAGAGGCAGAAGATGATCAAACCAGTCGGTTCCGACGAACTTCAACCCTTGTTCGTTTACGATCCGGATAAGCACCACGAGTTGATGCATGAGGCGGAGAGCCTGCCTTCGGTGGTGATCAGCTCCCAGGCCGCCGGAAATGCGGTCATGATGGGCGGTGGTTACTTCAGTCCGCTCAAGGGCTACATGAAGGTGGCGGATGCCGTGAGCGTGGCGGAGACGATGAAGACCACCGACGGCATGTTCTTCCCCGTTCCGGTGCTGTGCCTGCTGGAGAACGTGGATGCCATCAAGGACGCGAAGCGCATCGCGCTGCGCGATCCCAACATGGAAGGCAATCCGGTGCTGGCTGTGATGGACGTGGAGTCCATCGAGGAGGTCAGCGACGAGCAGATGGCGATCATGACCGATAAGGTCTACCGCACGGACGACATGGAGCACCCGGGGGTCAATGCCTTCAACACCCAGGGCCGCATTGCCGTGTCCGGTCCGATCCAGGTGTTGCACTTCTCCTATTTTCAGGACGACTTTCCGGACACCTTCCGCACGGCGGTCGAGATCCGCAACGAAATCTCGGAGCGCGGCTGGCAGAAGGTCGTCGCGTTCCAGACCCGTAACCCCATGCACCTGGCCCACGAAGAGTTGTGCCACATGGCAATGGATCGGCTCGAGTGCGACGGTCTGGTCATCCACATGCTCCTCGGCAAGCTGAAGCCGGGCGACATTCCGGCGCCGGTTCGCGATGCGGCCATCCGCAAGATGGTGGAGCTGTATTTCCCGCCCAACAGCGCAATGATCACGGGCTATGGTTTCGACATGTTGTATGCGGGTCCGCGCGAGGCGGTGCTGCATGCGTACTTCCGCCAAAACATGGGCGCGACCCATTTCATCATCGGGCGGGACCACGCCGGCGTCGGCGACTACTACGGCGCCTTCGACGCCCAGACCATCTTCGACGAAGATGTGCCGGAAGGGGCGATGGAGATCGAGATCTTCAAGGCCGATCACACCGCCTACTCGAAGAAGCTCAACAAGGTGGTGATGATGCGTGAGGCCCCGGATCACACGAAAGAGGACTTTGTGTTGCTTTCCGGAACCAAGGTGCGCGAGATGCTGGGCAACGGTATCGCCCCGCCGCCCGAGTTCTCCCGCCCTGAGGTGGCCAAGATCCTGATGGACTACTACCAGTCTCTGAAGTAGGTCTGCGCTAAGCGGAGAACGAAGCCCGCCTCCACAGAAAGGCGGGTTTTCCCTCATCCTTCGCCAGTACCCGCTCAAGAAGCACCGCCCTCCTCGGTTGGGAACGTCCGGGCGCGCTACGTCTACCTGGTCGCGCAGGCGATAGCTCCGGGCGTTTCGTTCCTGTTCGATTTCACGATCAACCGGCGCTACACCTTTGCCGGTCAGGTCGTCGAGCAGCGATCGTACGCCCTCGTCAGCGCGTCCCACGACCACGGACGGATAGGGCCGACCACAATCGCTGAAGCAGCGCAGCTCGCGCAACCAGATCCGCGTCGTTCTCCGTCTGGGGGTAGAGGGCCCGCTCCACCGCGCTCGCCGGCAGACCTTGGTGGCGTGCAATCCACGCAGCGCGCTCGCCAGGCTCCATGTCACGCAATGACCGGTGCCGCCGCAGCCAGGCTTGCTCGACGCGTCGGCGCGCGACGGTAGCAAGCTGGCTACCGCGGCCGTGGCGTAACAGGAACTCGGCACTCGCCAGGAGGTGCGCCGACAGGTCCCGGCGGCCTTTCTCGGGCTTCGGCAAGAGCGGACCCAGGCGCCCGCCCAGGTGCCACAGAAAGAAGCCGACGAGGCAAAGAACCGAGGCCACCGCGTAGGGGGCCTTTTGCCAAAGCAACGCGCCGAGCCATGGCATGGCGCTGTCGTAGAGCAGCCAGACCTTGCCCCCGTCCGACGGACCCGTCAGCAAGTACAGGAACAGGGCGTGATCCTGGTTGCCGATGTCGGCGTTGGTCATAAAGAGGTTGTCGCTTGTGACCGTGAGCCGTCCCTTGCCGACCCGGTACCGCAACATCCGCGAGTGCGCGCCCGCCGCCACTGCTTCATCGCCCTCTTCAGCCGTGTCCTCGAGATAGTATCGGGCGAGGAATCCCACCTTCAGGGGATCGGGGTAATTGTCGACCCGGACTTCGGTCACCACCTCGTCGTCGACGAGCGAGGCGGCCTCGCTGTCGGAGAGCTCGCCGAGTCGCACACCGAAGCGGGCGAGGAAGTCACGCGGGTCGAGTCTTTCCGCGTCCTCGGAGAAGTGCGCAGCCTCGACAATCAGGCGCCCACCCCGCCGCAGCCATGCATACAGGGCCTCTCGGCGCTTCGCGTTCAGCGCACCGAGGCCATTCACGACGAGGACGTCACCGGCTGGGGGCAGATTGCGGAGCCGGTCCCGACCCGCAATGCTCTCCACCGGCACACCCAAGCGGTGTAAGAACTGCTCCGCGGCGAGGAAGGGGTTACGCCGGGCGGCGAAGGCATAGCCGGTGTCCACCTCCTGGGTCCTGCTTTCGAAGTTGCGAAGGAACCAGGCCACCGCCTGTACGCTGAGAATCACCGAGAGTCCGACAAGGGTCAGGGTGAGCAACCGGCGATCAAACCCCACCGGTCCCTCCTTCCCATGCCTGCCATTCGTGCAGGAGAGCGGCGATCTGCTCCGCGCTTGGCGCACGGTGGCCGTAGGCCAGGCGCTGCCAAGCCTGGGTCAGGCGCAGCAGCAGGGCGGTCTCCTCCGGTGGCCGACAGCGCTGTACCAGGGCCAGGTACTCGCTCTCCGTGGCACCCGCGGGCATCTCCAGCCCGTACCGCTCCAGCAGGTGCGTTAGGCTTGCGCGGTAGAGCAGGGCCAGCGCCGCTCGCGCCTCGCCGCGGGCGAGCAGGTCACGCACGGCCTCGGGCACGTCTTGCGGAAGGGTCGCAGGTGTTTGGACGGTTAGCCGTTTCGTGGCGGGCCCGGTTTTCTGCGTTAGGGACGGGAGCGTTCTCCGGTTGCGAAGATCGGCCACGATGCGGCGCAACGCCAGCACTGCAAGGGCCGTCGCCAGCAGGATGAGGGTCCATTTCAGCACTTGGGCCGCCGGTGTTGCGCCGTTGGCGAGGGACAACAGCAGCTGCTGCAACCACTCGGGCGGTTCGGGGCCTTCTTCTGCGTGTTTCCCCTCTCCGATATAGACCCAGACCTTGGCCTCACGTTTGGTTCCGAAGTCTTCCCCCTCCAGCACCTCGGAGATGAGCGCTTGCGCTTGCACGCGAGACGGTTTCTCCGTGGTTGCCTCGGTGGCCGGAGACAGGCACAGGGCCGGGACCAGCAATAGCAGGGAGCCCGCGGCGCGGCCTGGCCGCGGAGGCCTGCTACCCTCCCCGGCACGGCGGAACGCGAGCTCCAGATCCCAGGCCTCCAACTCCGTGCGACGGGTGAGATAGAGGGCGAAGCCGGCCCCGACGTAGAAAGGCGCAATGATGGACATGGCCAGCCAGTACAGGATGGCGCTGCCCCAGTAAGGCCAGGAGCCGACGTCGAAAACCGCATCGTTCAGGTTCATGCGCGGCAGCTCTTCCGGCACGAGAAACACGACCAGCAGGAGCGCGCAGGCCCAGAGGATGGACTCGAGGTGTATACAGATCACCGTGAGCCAGCCGGCCGTGTTGTTTCCTGCGAGTGTCTGTTGGCGCTCGCGCCGTGCGCGCCCGCCCAGTCCTTCGAGCAGGATCACAGGCATCTGAAAGGAGCGGCTGAGACTGAATCGCCGCCACAGAAGGTTTGGCAATAGCCTCGCGGCATGGTGGCGCTGACGCCACAGAGCACGCAGGCCGAGGGAGTCGCCGAAAAGCGCGCGGCTCAGCCATAACAGCAGTGGGGCCTCGTAAAGGGGCTTGAGCCACCACAGGAGCAGGATCCACAAATCTGGCCGCTCCCTCAGCCAGAGTGCCGAGACGGCGCCCAAAGGGAGGGCGGTGAGCCACCACAATCCGCATAGGGTAGGAAACCAGCGGCGCCCCAGCGCGAAGCCGAGATCGACTCCCTCCCATGAGGTGCGCGGACGGATGTTCGTATTGAGGCGGTTAAGCTGCACCAGCGCTGCCTCTGCCCGCCAAGGAGAGATAGGCGATCATGAGCAGCCAGCAGATCCCTCCGAACAGGTACTTCATCGCCGGTTCGATGCCGGTGGCGGACGACCAGAACGCCTCGATGATCGCCGCCAGCACCAGCATGGCGAGAGCGCCCGTGACGAGCTTGACGGCCTCCCTTGCATTCCGCTGCAGGGCATCCAGTCGTCTGCGCCGCCCCGGCGCCAGCAGGGCTGCGGCCAGGAGCAGTCCGGCCGCCCCTGAAACCGCGATGGCGGTCAACTCCAGCGCGCTGTGTCCGCTGACGAAGGGCCAGAAGGTGCCGCCATAGCCGAGCCGGGTCAGGTGGCCGGCGGCGGCCCCGATCACCAGGCCGTTGAAGATGAGAATGAACAGGCTGCCCAGACCGAGTAGCAGGCCACTGGCAAAGGTGCGGAAGGCGATGCCGACGTTGTTCATCACATAAAATCCGAACATCGCAAAATCCGTGTCCGCTTGGCGGTCCGCCTCGCGCCCGGGCTTGCGGTTGGTAGGATCGTACATGGACTCCAACTGCGCGATGTCTTGGCGATCCAGCAGGCTGTAGATCAGCTCCTCGTCCTGATGGCAGCCCAACGCCATGATCAACATAGGGCCGAAGAACAGGGCCGCGGCCAGCCAGAAGACCCCCGCGTGCCCGCGCACGGCGCGGGGGAAGCCGGCACTTAGAAAGGCGAGCGTCTGTCGCAACCAGTCCAGCCGGCTGCGGTAGAGCTGTTGATAACCCCGACGAACCAGATCGTGCAGATCTTCGGTAAGGCTTGAGCTGTAACCGCGGCTGCGGGCCAACGCGTAGTGGCCGCAGATGCGGCGATAGAGGCGGGGGAAGCGCTGTAGCGGCGATAGGCGATCGCGACGCCCCGGCGAGCGCTCCAACTGCTCCAAGAGCGCTCGATACTCTTTCCACATGCGATGTCGCCCGGTCTCGAACTGTTGCTGTTTCATTGTCCTCGGGTCAGCCAGTTCGCATAGCCGAGCACCGCCTCCTCCGCTGCATGTCCGCGCCGAGCGCTGAGCCAGGCGAGAGCCTCGGCGAGCTCCACCCGGCGTTCAGACGATAACCGCCCACTGCGTTCCGCGTACCCGATGATGGCCTGCTGTGTCTCCGGGGTCAGGGGACGGGGCGGGGGCACCGGCTCGTGAAGGGGGATCTCTCTCTCCGGGAACGGCGGCCTGACGTGAATCACGAGGGTGCCGGCCGCCAGGTCCCCCAGGCGGCGAAAATCGCCGTCGATCAGTGTGCTGACCAAGCCGGCGCAGTAGAAGAGGGGCAGAAAATCCACAACGCGCAGCAGATTGCGGATGACCGATGCGGCGGGGCCCACGGGTGTTCCGTCGCCGTGGATCACTGCGAGTCCCATGGCCCGTTTGCCCGGCGTCGCGCCGTTGCGCAGCTCAAAGAAAACCGGGTAGAACCACCCCAGCAGGAACATGCCGAGGAGCATCAGCCCGACGCCCAGCCCGGAGAACGCAAGCAACGGGGTCAGAGCGAGGATCAGGGCGCCCTTGATCAGGCTGTCGATGGCCAACGCCGCCGCCCGTACCACAGGGCCCGCCACGCGCAGTTCCAGGTCAACGCCCTCGGGGGTCTCGTAGATCCTCAGGGTGTCGATGAGACCTTCCGTTCGACCGTTCAGGGGGGGCTCTGATAGGCGCACAATAAGGTGGAATGAGGTACTAGGGGCAACGCTCTCTTTCGAAGGGGCTCTTACTGTAGAAGAAGGGTCAGGAGTAAAGCCTCAAGGGAAAGCTCTCGGTGATGAGGATAACGGGCTCGCGTTCGATGATAATGCGATAGGTTCGGTAGACGATATCGGATCGTCCAGGTTCTGTGACCTTTCCCGGTTCTACGGCCTCCACGCCAACCTCCAGCACCTCGCGATAACTCTCGAGCCCGCTGTCGCGGATCAGTACGCCGATCCCGATCTCCCGGTCGATCAGGCGCTGGCGTAAGGCCGCGGGGATGAGCTCGGTGCGGATAACGGAAACGGCGGTGGCATAAACCTCGCCGCTGTCCACTCCGCGCAGACGGGCGCGACGGAATAGCACCGGGTCCTCCGGGTGGACGTGAATCCAGTCGATAGAGCGCTCGGCGGAGACGAAGTCCTGCTGCAGGGTCTGGACCTCCACGGGCTCCCAGAAATAGGCCTCGAGGATCTTCGTGACGGTGCCGTCGGTTACAAGCAGCGCGCGCAGAAACGGCGGAAGCTTATGGATCGCGAGATGACCGCCCCCGCGCCTCGGTATGATCCCGTCTCGCAGGAAGCCGTCGCAACGGAAGGGATTCGGCGCTTCAGGATCGAGCGGTTTGTCGTAATAGCGATGGACCATGTTCCCTTTACCCTGGCACATTCATGCCGCATGACCGCAGACGTCCGAAAAAGCGCACCGGCATGGGCCCGGGGTCTGACCCGATAGGGTTCAAAAGGGGGTTCCCCCGGCATCTTCGATGGAGGCGACCAGAGCCTGCATGAGCCACCGGCGTGCGTCTCATAACATCCTGAAATCAAGCCGGGATGTCCGATGAGATGGCCTTGAACGTCTCCGCTTCAATGGGTCCAAACCGGCCTCCAACAAACTTTTCTCGTTCGATGTTCGGAAAAACCCTGATGATGTGTTATAAAAAAGGTGCCGATCGGCTAACACTAAGGAGACACTCTAAATGATGTCCAAGATCGCTAAGCTCGCTTCCCTGTCCGCCGCCGCTGTCCTGAGCGTCGGCCTCCTCGGTGGCTGTGTTGACCAAGAAGCCCGCGACATGGCCCAAGAGGCTCTCAACGCCGCAAACGCCGCTCAGGCGTGCTGCGACGCGAACCAGGAGCGTATCGACCGCATGTATCAGAAGATCATGTCCAAATAAAGCCAGTTCGCTGGTCTTTGCCGGCCTCCCACCAGATGCGGGAGGCCGGTGTTTTGCGCAACCGCCTTCTGCACCTCCTCCCAATCCACATTCACGCCTTCCGCATTCGCAACGGCTGGCGGAATCACCGCGGTTGGTGGCTTCGTCTCGTCGCCCTCCTTGGCATGCACTTCCAGGTAGAGGTCATCGCCGCGCCAACCCACCTTATAGGGCTGATTGACGATGGTGACCGGGGTCTTCACCTGCACCTTGGGGAATAGTTGCTCGATATCTTCCGGGTACATTCGGATACAGCCGTGACTGACCTGCATGCCGAGGCCCCAGGGCTTGTTGGTGCCGTGGATCAGGTAGCCCTTGGCGCTGAGTCGCAGGGCGTGCTGTCCCAGGGGGTTGTCCGGACCCGCAGGCACCACAGCCGGGAGGGGGCGCCCTTCTGCCGCGTGCTCCTTGCGGATCGAGGCCGGCGGATACCAGGCGGGGTCCTTGTCCTTGCGCACGATCCTGAAGCTCCCGAGCGGGGTGCTCCACCCCTCGCGCCCGATGCTGATGGCGTAGGTGACCACTTCGCCAGTTGAGGGAAAGTGGTAAAGCCGCTTCTCGGCCAGGTTGAGAACGACGCCCTGGCGGGGGGCGCTGGGCAGCACGAACTGGGTTGGAACCAGGACGTCTTTTCCCTCGCCGGGAACCCACATGTCCACGCCCCGGTTGGCGTGCTTCATCTCGTCGTAGCCGAGTCCGTTGTGGCGGCCGATGTCGAGCAGGGTATCCTCGTGCCGGGTCTTTACATAGAATGCTTGACCGATGACGCTGTCGTCGCCGCTTACCAACCTGTAGTTGGTCTGCGCCGCCGGCAGTGCGCTGCTCAGGCCAAGCAGGCACAGGCCGAGCGCTACCTGCCGCCGTGCCCCGATGTTTGTCCGCAGTCTTAGCCGTATTCTCATAGTAGTTCGATCTCCCAAGCTGTCATGGCGCTTCCGTTACCCACCAATGATGGCAATATCGACGCCATGAGTGTTTTCCCACCCTCGGTCCTTGGTCCGCCGTGGCCGGCGAGAGGACAAGGTGCGTAGTTGGCGCTTTCTTAAAGATAAACGATGAGCAATCCTTCGTCGCTTTCCCGCGTCAGGAACATCGGTGTGGCCGCCCACGTGGATGCGGGCAAGACCACCTTGACCGAGCGCATCCTGTTCTACACAGGCGTCTCCCACAAGATCGGGGAGGTCCACGACGGTGCCGCCCACATGGACTATCTGGCCGAGGAGCAGAGCCACGGGATCACCATCACATCCGCAGTTACCAAGGCGCCCTGGCGCGGGCACCTGCTGCAGATCGTCGACACACCCGGGCACGTGGATTTTACCATTGAGGTCGAGCGCTCCATGCGTGTCCTCGACGGTTGCATCCTGGTGCTCGACGGGGTACGGGGTGTCGAGCCTCAGACGGAGACCGTATGGCGTCAACGCTCCCAATTCAACCTTCCGGCGCTCTTCTTCGTCAACAAGATGGATCGGCCGGGCGCCGATTTTTCCCATTGTCTGGAGAGCATCCGTAAGCGCCTCGACGCAGATCCCGTAGCCGTTACCGTTCCCGTGCCGGAGGAGCAAGCCGTCGTCCATTTGATCGACAAGACCCTGTTGAGGTTCACCGGAAAGAAGGGCCGGGATGTGGAATCCAGGCCCTGCCCGCCGGATCTGTGGGAGCGGATGGCGGAGTACCGAGAGGCGCTTCTGCTCGCGGCCGCGGAGGTGGACGAGGGGCTCGCCGACCCTGTGTTGGCCGGCGAAGACCCTGCTCCGCGCGAGCTGTGGGAGGCCCTGCGTCGCGGCACCTGCAGTGGGACCCTCTTTCCCTGCTTCGGTGGCAGCGCCCTGCGCAATCTCGGCGTGCAGCCGGTTCTCGATGCGGTCGTCGAGCTTCTTCCGGCGCCCTCGGACCGCCCGCCCTCCACCGCCGTGAGGCCCGACGGCGCGACCGAGGAGGTGGCGATGGAAGTCAACGGTCCGCTCGCCGCCCTCGTGTTCAAGGTGCAAATGTGGGAGGGTCGGCGCCACCTGTTCGCCCGGGTTTACCGCAATCGGTTGCGGCCGGGTGACTCCGTGGCGTTTCTCGCTGCGGACGGACGTACCGTCAAGGAGCAGGTTGCGCGCATTTTCGACGTCGACGCCGGACGCAAGACCAAGCTTGCGGAGGCGGGGCCGGGCCAGATCGCCTTGCTCGCCGGGCTTCGTTACGCCGGGACGGGCGACACCCTATGTCATCCGGGCCACCTGTTTCGCCTCGAACGCATCGAGACCAGGCAGCCAGTGCTCAGTCTCGCCATCGAGCCTGCGTCGACCACGCAGGAAGACAAGCTCCTGGAGGCTCTGGACAAGCTGGTTCAGGAGGACCCCACCCTGCAGGTCGAAGAGGACGCCGAGACAGGGCAGCGCCTGCTGCGGGGTATGGGGGAGCTGCACCTGCAGATCATCATCGAGCGCCTGGAGCGGGAATTCCACCTGTCCGTTCGCAGCGGTCGCCCCGCGGTGTCGGTGCGCGAGACCGTACGCGCAGCCGCTTCGGGCGACGCCCTGTACGCCCCTCCCCCATTGCCGGACCAGAAGATTCCCGAGCGCACGGCCCGAGTTGTGGTCGCGGTCAGGCCCCTGGAGCGGGGCAGCGGGGTCCGTGTCGGCAACGATCCAAGGATTGTGCCTGAGGGCGCTGTCCTGAGTCGGGAGCAGGGTCAGGCCGTCGAGTCCGGTGTCCGTATGGCGCTGGGGGCCGGCCCGCTTCAAGGTACGCCCCTGGAGGACCTGGAGGCGCATGTTGTTCTGGTGGAGCTCTTCGGCCACGCCTCGGTGCCTGAGGCCCTGAGCGCTGCGGCCGCCAAGGCGGTGCACAAGGCGGTGGAAGAGGCAGCCCCGGCTTTGCTGCGCCCGGTGATGGCCGTGGAAGTCGTCGTGCCCGAAGAGAACCTGGGCACAGTGCTCGGGGATCTCCAATCCCGTCACGCCCTGATCCGGGATACCCGGACCGAGGGCAGCAATGTGACCATCGATTGTGAGCTGGCCCTGGAGCAGTTGCTGGGTTACACGACCGATCTGCGGAGCATGACCCAGGGCCGGGGTCAGTTCAGCATGTTGTTCGATCGCTTCGACCTCGTTTGAACGCCGCCGTTGCGGCCATGTGCTTAGGTTTGACTCTGTTGTGTTCTTATGATGCGCTCGATATTATCGAATGGGAATCATTCACATCTTCCTGATCGCTCTGGTATGGAAGACCCCGAATCTCGGATTATTTGCCTCGGTGAGCTTCCGATCGGCGTACGCGCACGCATTGCGCAGATTCGCGGAGGACGCCAGTTGACGCGCCGTCTGCTCAGTCTGGGGCTGCGTCTCGGCACCCGCATCACGGTGATGCACCACCGCGGCCGGGGTGTGGTGGTGTCGACCGGAGATACGCGCGTCGCGCTTGGCGGCGGGATCGCGGAGAAACTGTGGGTCGAACCGCTCTCTCCCCCGGTAGAGCACGATGTTTGATAGCTTGGGCGGAGTGACGCGACCGTTTTGACCACTCCGCCTGCCACCCCGTCTATCCTTATCAATTAAGCGGTGAGGATCTCGGTTCCGGGATTCCGGGCGCGCGGTTTGCCAATGCGGTACCTCGATCATGGGCTGTTGTGAAGAAAAGGTTCCACCCGTAGCGAAGCCTGGCGGCTGTGCACTGACCATCGCCTTGGCGGGGAATCCCAACTGCGGCAAGTCCGCGCTGTTCAACGCATTCACCGGGATTCGTCAGAAGACGGGCAATTGGCCGGGGGTGACCGTCGAGCGCAAGGAGGGGCGCCTGGAGCTCGATGGTCGCGAAATCCGCGTGATCGATCTACCGGGCATCTACTCCCTCGATGCCGGTTCCCTGGACGAGCGGGTGACGCGTGACTATCTGCTCTCGAGGGACGCGGATCTGATCGTCAACGTCCTGGACGCCTCCAATCTCGAGCGCAATCTCTACCTCAGCGTCCAGCTGCTGGAGATGGGGGTCCCCCTTATCCTCGCCCTGAATATGATGGACGTGGCGCGCAAGCGGGGTATCGTGATCGATGCCGATCTGCTGAGCAGCGAGATCGGCTGTCCGGTGGTGCCGGTCGTGGCGGTGACTCAGGAGGGCGTCACGGAGCTGAAGGCCCGTATGTTGTCTGTGGCCGACGGAAAGCAGAGCGGCGGGTTCGTGCTCGCCCAAGAGGAGTGCGTGGAGCAGGCGGTGTCGGAGCTTGCTCCTCTCTTCGGCGGTCACGCGGACAAGGTCAACGCCCACTGGCTGGCGCTCAAGCTGCTCGAAGGCGACCCTGCTGCGGAGCGTCTGGCCAACGCCGAGATGCAGGAGCAGGCCGCCCACTGGCGCCGTGTCATCGAGGACCGCTCCGGCGAGGAAGCGGACATCCACATCGCCGATACGCGCTTCGGTCATGCCCATACCCTGGCCCATCGGGTAACCAGGCAGCGGGGCAAGCTTGAAAACACGCTGACTGACCGGATCGACCGGGTGGTGCTGAGTCGCATCCTGGGCATCCCCCTGTTCCTGGCGGTCATGTACCTGATGTTCGTCTTCACGATCAATTTCGGTGGGGCCTTCATCGACTTCTTCGACGGCGTCGCCGGCGCTTTCTTCGTCGACGGGATGGGTTCCCTGTTGGCGGGTATGAATGCGCCGGATTGGTTGACCCTGGTCCTGGCGGGCGGCGTGGGCGGGGGATTGCAGGTCGTGGCGACCTTCATCCCCATCATTGCCAGCCTGTATCTGTTCCTGTCGGTTGTGGAGGATACGGGTTACATGGCGAGGGCCGCGTTCGTCATGGACCGGTTCATGCGTTCGATCGGTCTGCCGGGCAAGGCCTTCGTGCCGCTGATCGTCGGCTTTGGCTGCAACGTGCCTGCCGTCATGGCGACCCGCACCCTGGAGAACGAGCGCGAGCGCAAGCTCACCATCCTCATGAACCCCTTCATGTCCTGCGGTGCCCGGCTGCCGGTCTACGTGCTGTTCGCCGCCGCATTTTTTCCGCACGCGGGTCAGAATGTGGTCTTCGTCCTCTATCTGACGGGGATCGTCGTGGCGGTACTGACCGGCCTGGTCATGAAGCGGACGTTGCTGGCGGGTGAGAGCACAGGGTTCATGATGGAACTCCCCCCGTACCACCTGCCCACCCTCAAAGGTGTGCTGTTGCGCACCTGGGACCGCGTCAAGCTGTTCCTGACAGAAGCCGGACGTGTGATCGTTGTGATGGTCGTCGCGCTGAACCTGCTCGGCTCGATAGGGACGGACGGCAGCCTGAACAATCAGGATAGCGAGCGCTCGGTCTTGAGCGCGGTGAGTCGTACGACGACGCCGCTTTTTGCGCCCCTGGGGATTCGCGAGGAGAATTGGCCCGCGGTACTCGGCATCTTCTCCGGCGTCCTGGCCAAGGAGGTGATCGTGGGGACCCTGGATTCCCTCTATGGTCGCCTTGCCGCCGAAGCACACCCGGTGAGCGAGCAGCAGCCGTTCGATCTGTGGCAGTCCCTGGCTGCCGCCGGCTCCTCGGTGCCAGCGAATCTGGCTGCGCTCGGCACGAGTCTGCTCGATCCGCTGGGGCTGGGCGTCGGCGACCTGACCGACCGTGAGCAGGTGGCGGCGGAACAAGGGGTCGGGAGTGGAACCTTCGGCGCCATGGAGGCACGCTTCGACGGCCGGGCGGGTGCCTTCGCCTATCTGCTGTTCGTGCTTCTCTACTTCCCCTGTGTGGCCACCATCGCTGCCATCGTGCGTGAGACGGGCGCTGCCTGGGCCGCCTTCGTGGCCGCCTGGTCCACAGGTATCGCCTACATCGCCGCGTCGATGTTCTACCAAGCGGCCACCTTTGCGCGCCACCCGGTCGGCTCCAGTGCCTGGATCGTCGGCCTGTCAATCCTGCTCGTCGTCGTTGTCGCGGGATTGCGTATCTGGGCGCGCAATGGCCGCCGAGAGGGGCTTATCGCCGCCGACGCGGAGGCCTGATCCTCCGGGCTATCCGTCTCGTCCGTGCGGATCGCACTCACTTTAACTTGATCGCGATGCTCTCCAGCCCGTTGCGGCTCAACAGGGCGCGGGCTTGGTTCAGCGCGTCCTTGCCTCGATAGGGTCCCGCGCGTACCCGATGGAAGGTGTCCTTGTTGTTGATGGTGACCCGCTGAATTTGGGCCGAGATGCCGAGCAAGGCCAGCTGGGCCTTGACCCGCTCCGCGTCCGCGGCGCGGCGGAAAGACGCGACCTGAAGCAGGTAGCCGGTGCGGGATTGTGCAGGCGTTGCCGCCTGCTGTGAGACGGTTTTCGGCGGCTTTGCCGCTTTCTTCTCCTCCATGGCCTGCCCTGGCTTGGGTGCCGGCGGTTTGGGTGGAGGGGCCGCCGTCGCGGCAAGCTCTTCGTCCGGGACGACCACCTCCATCTCCGGAAGGATGTTATAGAAGTCGAACCGGGGCTTGGTTGGCGCCTCAGGCCGGCTCTGGGCGGCGGGGGCACTGGTGGCCGGCGGCTGCAGGCCTCCTTCGAGCATCCAGGCCAGGCCCACGCCGAAAGACCCCAGGACGGCTCCGCTCACGAACCAGAAGAAGCAGGATCCGCTTTTGCGGCGGCGGGATTTTGAGGCTGCATTGCCCTTGTAATCTCTCGTCATCGGGGCAGGACCTACATGCTCTCCGGCGCGGAGACCCCGAGGAGGTTGAGTCCGTTGCGCAACACCTGGCGCACTGCGAGGATCAGCTTGATGCGGGCGTCCCGCAGGGGGCCATCCTCCACCAGGAACTGGTGGGCGTTGTAGTAGGTGTGGAAGTCATTGGCCAGCTCCCGGAGGTAGTGGGTGAGCTGATGGGGCTCCTCGGTGAGAGCCGCCGCCTCGACGACCTCCGGATAGCGTGAGAGGGTCCTGAGAAGGGTATCCTCGTGCACCTCGGCGAGCCGCTCCAGGTTCTTCCCACCGGCGCTCGGCTCGACCGCGATGCCCTTCTCCGCGGCCTGGCGCAGTACGCTGCAGACCCGGGCATGGGCGTACTGAACGTAATAGACGGGATTGTCCGCTGACTGGGATTTCGCGAGATCCAGGTCGAAGTCCAGGTGTTGCTCACAGCGGCGCATGACGTAGAAGAAGCGCGCGGCATCGCGCCCGACCTCCTTGCGCAGTTGACGCAGGGTGACGAATTCCCCCGAGCGGGTGGACATCTGCACCTTCTCGCCGCCGCGGTAGAGGATGGCGAACTGCACAAGCAGCACGTCGAGCTTGGAGGGATCGTCTCCGAGCGCTTGCAGGGCCGCTTTGACCCTTGGCACGTAGCCGTGGTGGTCCGCCCCCCAGACATCGATGACGCGCTCGAAGCCGCGCTCGAGCTTGTCCGTATGGTAGGCGATGTCGGAGGCGAAGTAGGTGCCCTGGCCGTTGTCGCGCACCACGACTCGGTCTTTCTCGTCACCGAAGTCGCTCGAGCGGAACCACAGAGCGCCTTCGCGCTCGTAGAGGTGTCCCGACTCGCGCAGGCGCTCAATGGCCCGGTTGACGGCGCCGCTCTCGGCCAGGGAGCGCTCCGAGTACCACTCCTCGTAGTCGATACCGAACAGGGAGAGGTCGTCACGGATGTCATCGAGGATGGTATTCAGTCCCAGCTCGAAGACGTAGCGGTAGCGGTTGTCGCCGAGCAGGCGCTTGGCGCCGGCGATCAGGGCGTCGATGTGGGTCTCCTTGTCGCCTCCGGCCGGCTCGTCGGGCGGTACCCCGCGGAACAGCTCCTCGGCGGCGCAGCGGTAGCTGTCCTCGTGCTCCCGGTGCAGGGTTGCGGCGATGTCCCACACGTAGTCACCCTTGTAGCCGTTGCTCGGGAACTCCAGCTCCTCACCGCACAGCTCCAGGTAGCGCAGCCACACGGACGTGGCCAGTATGTCCATCTGGCGGCCGGCGTCGTTGACGTAGTACTCCCTGTGCACATCGAAGCCGACGGCCGCGAGCAGGTCCGCTACAACCGCGCCGTAGGCCGCCCCGCGCCCGTGACCGACATGCAGGGGACCGGTGGGGTTGGCGGAGACGAACTCAACCTGTACGCGCTTGCCGGCGCCCAGATCACTACGCCCGTAGGCGGGACCGGCATCGATGATTTGGGGTACGAGGGCGCGATAGGCGGCAGGCGCGAGGAAGAAGTTCACGAAGCCGGGCCCGGCGATCTCGACCCGGTCCACCAGATCGGATTGCGGAAGGGCCCGGACCAGCTCCTCCGCCAGCTGGCGTGGTCTGGTACCCGCCGTCTTGGCCAGCACCAACGCGGCGTTGGTGGAGAAGTCGCCGTGGCTCGGGTCGCGGGTGCGATCGA
The DNA here is from genome assembly GCA_034716535.1 of Pseudomonadota bacterium. Lineage (GTDB taxonomy): Bacteria > Pseudomonadota > Gammaproteobacteria > Chromatiales > Chromatiaceae > JAYEJW01. The sequence goes on along the minus strand of JAYEJW010000672.1, from coordinate 2,897 downwards.
CCTGGGGTTCCAGCCCGTCACTGGCGTCAAGTACGTCCTCGGCGGTGAGCTGCGCGAGGGCGGCGGAGAGAAGATCCTTGAGCTGCTGCTTCATCGAGTTCGTCGCGGCGGTGAAAAGACGGAAGGCCCGAGTCCCCTCAGGCCCCTGCGCAATGGGCGATCGTCCGTCGATCCCGCCGTCGGGTCTTCGGACTTGCCGAAGCCTGCAAGGATATCAGGAATCCGGCTCTCAGAGCATTTCCTGCGGATCAACGTCGAGGGACCAGCGCGCCCGCGACGCGCCCTTGAGACTGCGCACCTCCGGGAGCCAGGCGGTGAGGAATCGTTGCAGGATCGGACGTTGGTTGGACTGGGCCAGCAGGTGGGCACGGTAGCGTCCCGCGCGGCGCTCCATGGGTGCGGGGATCGGCCCGAGCAGCTCCAGGTGCCCGTCGGCGTGGCTCAGCGCCGCCTGCATCGCCCGGCGCAGGAGCTCGGTCGCCGCTTCGGGGTCCCTGGACTCCGCGCGCATCAGGGCTTGGTGGGCAAACGGGGGCAACATGGCGACGCGGCGCTCCTCCAGGGCGGCAAGGGCGAACGCCGGATAGCCCCGTTGCTGCAGCGTGCGCAGGAGGGGGTGGTCCGGGTGTCTGGTCTGCAGCACCACCCGTCCGGCTCGTTCGGCTCGTCCGGCGCGACCCGCCACTTGGGTCACCAGCTGGGCCATACGCTCCTGGGCGCGGAAATCGGCGCCGTAGAGTCCCTGATCGACGTCCAGGATGCCCACCAGCGTGACGCGCGGAAAGTGGTGGCCTTTGGACAGCATCTGGGTTCCGAGCAGCAGCGGGAAGTCTCCCCGGCGCGCCGCCGCCAAGAGTCGATCGAGCTCTCCTTTACGGCGGGTGCTGTCGCGATCCACGCGGGCCAGGGGTGTCTCTGGAAACAGTGTCCTAAGCTCTGCCTCGAGTCGCTCCGTGCCCCGGCCCAGGGGTCGCAGGTCAGGCCCCTGGCAGTCCGGGCACTGGCCGGGAACGGGCCGCGATAGGCCGCAATGGTGGCACCAGAGGCGGCTGGCGGCCAAGTGCAGGGTGAGTCGCGCGTCGCAGCGGGGGCACTCGCCGACCCATCCACAGTCGTGACAGGTCAGCACCGGGGCGAAGCCGCGCCGGTTGAGGAACAAGAGCACCTGATTGCCTGCTGCGAACTGCTCCTGCATCAGGCGCACCAGCACCGGAGAGAGTCCGCCGCGAAGGGGCTGGGATCGGATGTCCAGAAGCGCGAGCTCTGGGGGGCGGGCACCGCCGGCTCGCTCCGGCAGATCGAGCAGGCCGTAGCGGCCGCTTTGGGCGTTGTGCAGCGTCTCCAGGGAGGGAGTAGCCGAGCCCAGCACCACCGGGCACCCTGTCTTCTGGGCGCGGCGCACAGCGAGATCCCGGGCGGAGTAGCGGAATCCGTCCTGCTGCTTGAAGGACAGGTCGTGCTCTTCATCCACCAGAATCAGCCCCAGCCGCGGTAGCGGTACGAAGACGGCGGAGCGCGTGCCCAGCACCAAGTCGGCCTCGCCCAAGGCTGCGCTGCGCCAGGCGCGCTCCCGCTCGCTCGCGTTCAGGCCCGAGTGCAGGGTCACCATGGGTGCGGCGATGCGCTCGGCGAGCCGTCGCTGCAGCTGCGGAGTCAGCCCGATTTCGGGTACCAGGATCAGGGCCTGACGGCCCGACGCCAGCGCGGCCGCGAGCAGGTGGATGTAGACCTCGGTCTTGCCGCTACCGGTCACCCCCTCCAGGAGACAGGCGTGAAACCGTCCGAGCGTTCCCTGCACGCTTGCCACGGCTCGGCGCTGATGGGCATTGAGCGCGGGCCCGTCCGCAGGCGCTCGGGCGTCCGCGCCAAGCAGGGCCGGTCGGATGCGGCAGGGCTCGATCCAGCCCTTGGCCGCCATGGAGCGCAGAGCCGAGCGACAGTCCCCGAGGTGACGGGAGATCTCGGCGCTCGGCAGCTCTTGGCCGCTCTCACGCAGCAACTCGACGACCTGCCCTTGCCGCGGCGCCCGCGCGAAAGCCTCCGCTGCTTGGGCCTCGCCTTCGGGGGTCAGCCGCCAGCCTGGCTCGCCCGCTTCCAATGAGCGCTCGGGGCGGCGCAAGCGGGCAGGCAGGGCACTGAAGAGGGCGTCCCCAGGCGCGTGCTTGTAATAGTCGGCGGCCCAGAGGATAAACTCGAGGTCCGACGCGCCGAGGAGCGGGGCCTCGTCGAGTGCCGCCTCGATCGGCTTGAGCCGGTCCGCCGCCTGCGTGGTCTGCGCCGAGCGGGCGACGATCATGCCCACCCGGTTGCCGCGGCCGAAAGGAGCGAGAACGCGCACGCCGGGGCGCAGGGCTTCCTTGTCCCCGTCGGGTGGTGGCAGATAGTCGAACAATCCTGGCAGGGGTCCGGCGACCGCGACGCGCAGGATGCAGGGGGTGTCCTCGGCCATCGATGATCCGTTGTTGCGGTGCTTGCTCGCCAGCGCTCCCCGGTTCGGGCGGTCTCGGCGCTCCGGGGACCGATTCTACGGGATCGGGAGTCGTGGGGCCCTCTAGTTAACGGGCGTTGTTAAACGATTTTTTTTCGATTCGGGTCCAACTGCATGTATAAAAGGGATAAATCTTAACTATGCACAGAGGCTGTGGATAAGTCTGTGGAAAGCCGAAGCGGATATCGACCGAGGCCACCTGCTGGTTGCCGTGCCGTTGAACTGGACAGGTTTTGGACGGCTGCATCTTTCGCTGAAAAATCACCCTGTTATGCGGATGCACGGCTACTTCTCAATAACCCGAGGCAATCTCGTAGGGCGGATCAAGGAGCGCAGCGACGGATCCGCCGATGGCCGCGATTTTGGTGGGTCCGCTTCGCTTGACCCACCCTACAGCGGCCGGGGTGCC
>JAYEJW010000671.1:0-20106 GCA_034716535.1 Pseudomonadota bacterium | reverse complement strand
CGTCATCTTGTTCAGGACCTTCAGGGTGTACTTATTCTGGATCGAGCCGTCCTTCATGGCCACGAACAGGGGGGCGCGCTCGTGCAGCACCTTGAGCTCGACGGCTACCCCACCAAGCCCATGCTGCTGCGGCCGCGGGTCTGGGTATACTCGGCCATATTGCTCATCGCGTTGTCGGGAATCCTGTATGGCGTTTCCTCGCTGGACGCCATCGAGCTCAAGGTGCTGCACGAGCGCGCCCCCCTGTTCGTGGCCATGAAGGACGGCTCGATCCAGAATAAGTACACCCTGAAGGTCCTGAACAAGATGACGGAGAACATCCCGGTGCGGGTGAGCGCGTCCGGTCTGGACGGACTCGAGCTGATTGGCGCCGACGAGGAGATCAATGCGAGAAACGGCTTTGTCTCGCCGGCGATCGTCTTCGTGCGGGTCCCGCGTAAGGACCTGAAAGAGGAGCATGAACCCATCACCTTCCACGTTGAAGGGACCCGCTCTTCGGGCGAGATTGTGAGCGCGGACCGGGAGAGCGTCTTCATCGGACCGAGGCGTTAGCGCTTCGGACGAACATACGCGGACGGGTTGGCATCAGCCCCCTCAATTTGTCCTAGTAAACGCGCCTAAGGCGCGAATTTTCGTCCCAACCTCCCTCGGTTGGACAGGTAACCGTCGCATATGGAACGTACAGCCCCGGAACAGCATAAACTGGTTTCCGCCTGGCGAAGCCCCTGGGTCCTCGGCTGGATCGCCCTCGTCCTTGCGGTCCTCGCGGTGAACCTCACCATGGTCTTCTTCGCCATTTCCACCAATCCGGGGCTGGTCGTAGACGATTACTACGAGCGCGGCAAGGACTATGAGCGCACCATGGCCTCCAAGATGGCACGGGATCCCGGCTGGGTCATGCGGGCGGACATCCCGACGGACATCAGGGCAGGAGAGCGCAGCACCGTTCGCTTTTTCGTCGTCGATAAGGCCGGACAGCCGGTCACGCCCGATGCGGTCCGGTTCTTTGCCTATCGGCCGTCCGATGCGTCCCAGGACTTCACCGTGGATGTAACCGAAGAGGGCGAGGGCCGCTACGTGTCAGAGGTGACCTTCCCGCTCGCCGGTATCTGGGACACCCTGCTGTCGGCGACCAACGGCAACGACGAATTCAATCTCGGGAAGCGCATCCACGTCCAGCGTCCCTGATTCGTGAGCGATCTTCCCCAGGTCCTCGCCGAGGGGCGCATTCCACGGGCCGAAGGCCTGGTCGACAGGGCCTGTTTTCATTGCGGCCTGCCCGCCTCACCCCAGGTGCAGGTCAGAGCAGAGATACAGGGCGAGGAGCGTGTCTTTTGCTGTACGGGCTGTAAGTCTGTTTGCGAGGCCATCTTTGCGGCCGGCCTCGAAGGTTTCTATAAGCGCACGCCGGAGGGCGAGGTCCTCGGCCCGCCCCCCGAGCCCCCGAAGGAGCTCGCCCTCTACGACATCGACGAGGTGCAGGAGGAGTTCGTCGATTCCCTCGGGGAGACCCGCGAGATCAATCTCCTGGTCGAGGGAATCCACTGCGCCGCCTGCGTCTGGCTAATCGAGAACAGCCTGCAGGCCATGCCGGGTGTGGATGAGGCCCGGGTCAACCTCACGGGCCGCCGTCTCAAGCTCAAATGGGACAACGATCGCCTCAAGCTTTCGCGGGCGTTGAGGCGCCTGGCGGACATCGGCTACGCCGCCGTTCCCTTCGATCCCGATGTGGCAGAGGGTGCGCTGAAGCGCCAGAATCGGGCGCTGCTCTACCGCATGGCGTTCGCCGGCTTTGCGATGATGAACCTGCTGTGGATCTCCATCGCCCTGTATTCAGGGGCCGACCAGGGGGAATTTCGCAGCATGTTTCAGTGGATCGGCTTTGCCATCGCTACGCCCACGCTGCTCTATTCCGGCTATCCCTTCTACAGAGGTGCCTGGTCCGGGTTGCGCAGCTTGAACCTGACGATGGACCTGCCCATCGCCATCGGGGCCACCATCACCTATCTGTACTCCCTTTACGTGACCACAACAGGGGTGAGAACCGGCGAGGTCTACTGGGATACGGTGGTGAACTTCCTGTTCGTCATCCTGTTGGGCCGTTTCCTGGAGGCGGTCTCAAAGCGCCAGGCGGTGGCCTCGACTCAGCGGTTGCTCGATCTGCAGCCCAAGGTGGCGACGGTACTGCGGGACGGGGAAGAGGTGATCCTGCCCATGCGTGCGGTGAAAGAGGGGGAAACCGCCTTGGTGCGGCCCGGCGAGAAGATCCCAGTCGATGGGATCGTGCTGGACGGCGAGAGTCGCGTGGATGAGTCCATGCTCACCGGGGAGTCCGATCCCGTGATCAAGCGCAAGGGCGAAGCGGTCTGTGCGGGTACCCTGAACGGCGCCGGTTCCCTGCAGGTCCGCGTGGAAGGGCTGCTGAAGAATACCGCCCTCGGCCGCATCATCAAGCTGGTCGAAGAGGCCCAGGCGAGCAAGGCGCCCATCCAGTGCGTGGCGGACCGGGTCGTGCCCTGGTTCGTGGCGGCGACCCTCGGCTTGGGAACCCTGACCTTTCTTTGGTGGGTCCGCAGCGATTTCGAGACGGCCCTGATGGCCGCCACTGCAGTGCTCATCATCACCTGTCCCTGCGCCTTCGGTCTGGCAACGCCCATGGCGATCGCAGTCGCCTCCGGGCTGGGCGCCCGCCACGGCATTCTGGTGAAGAACGGCGCGGTCCTGGAGGGCCTGTCCTCCATTGAGCATTTCGTTTTCGACAAGACGGGCACCCTCACTGAGGGAAGGCCCACGGTGACCTCGGTCGTCGATGGCCATGACGTCTGGGAGGGCGGTAAGCGGGATGCGCTGACCCCGGGGCTACGGGGATCGCTTGCGGTCCTGGCGGCCCTCGAGCGCTTCTCCGAGCATCCGGTCGCAGCGGCGGTGCGCAACCTCTGCCGTGTGGCGCAGATCGGTTATCAGGGTGCCCAGGTGTCTGAGGTCAGGGTACGTCCGGGACTCGGCATCATGGGCCGTGTCGACGGGCACCTGGTGATCGCCGGAACCGCACAATGGCTGCGTCAGAACGGCGTCGCGCGCTCGCGAGCGCTCGCGGAACGGGCAGAGCGGGTGGAGCATGGCGGCGCCAGCGCACTTCACGTCGCGATCGATGGCGCAGAGGTGCTTGTGATCGGTGTCGAGGATCGCCTGCGCCAGGATGCGCCGCAGGTCGTGAGCCGCCTCAAGGAGCAGGGTATCAGGGTCACACTGCTCACGGGAGACCGCCGCCGCAGCGCGGAGCGCATCGCCGAGAAGTTGGGCGGGATGGAGGTCATCGCCGAGGTTCTGCCTGAGGATAAGGACCGTGTGATCGCCGATCTGCAGCGGGACGGGCGGCGGGTGGCCATGGTGGGCGACGGCGTCAACGATGCGCCGGCCCTGGTCCGTGCCGACGTCGGCATGGCCATGGGGAGCGGCACGGATATCTCGATTGCCAGCGCCGACATCGTCCTCATGAGTAGCGAGCTGGAGAAGGTGCACCAGGCCGCGGCCCTCTCCCGCCGCACGCTCGGAACCATCCGTCAGAATATCGGTATTTCCATTACCTATAATGTCATCATGGTCCCGTTGGCGATGGCGGCCATGATCACGCCCCTGGTGGCGGCGGTGTCCATGCCCCTGAGCTCGCTCGCCGTCATCGGCAATTCGTCCCGCATCCGAAGCCAGTTTCGGCGTCCGTCAACCAACTGAAGACCATCTCGAGATCCCATGGAAGTCATCTACGGACTCATCCCCGGCATGATCGTTCTCGGCCTGGTGGCCGTCGGCGTCCTGTTCTGGGCCGCCCGAAGCGGCCAGTTCGACGATCTGGAGGGGGATGCGCACCGCATCCTCATGGACGACGATGGCGAGGCCGACCCCCGCCGGTTTCCCGACGCCGATCTGGATCCGGGGGAAACTGAGCCGACGGCTTCTCGCGGTGCCGGCGAGAAGGTGGAGGAGGACGGCCGTCCTTAGGGAAACGCTGCAAACATCAGCGTTGGCCTAGCATACGGATTTATCGCCAGTCATCGGCTTCAACAGGAGCGGGCAGCTGTGCGTCAATCCCGGAACCGTTTGAGCAGATCTCCGTAGGCGTCGATGCGCCGGTCCCGAAAGAATGGCCAGACGCGGCGTATCCGCTCCGAACGCGAGCGATCGATATCCGCCACCAAAACGGCGGGTTCGTCAGCGGGAGCCTCGGCCAGGATCTCTCCCTGGGGACCACACACGAAGGAGCTTCCCCAAAAACGCGCAACCCGCGCGGCTGCGTTCGGATCCGGCTCGAAGCCGATGCGATTGCAGGCCGCGACCGGCAGGCCATTGGCGATCGCGTGGCCCCGCTGTACCGTCTGCCAGGCGTCGCGCTGGCGCGCCTGCTCCGCCGGGTCGTCCTCCGGGTCCCAACCGATGGCGGTGGGGTAGAGCAACAGGTCCGCCCCGGCCAGTGCCATCAGCCGCGCGGCCTCCGGGAACCACTGATCCCAGCACACCAGAACGCCGAGGCGACCGACCGCCGTATTCACCGGCGTGAAGCCCAGGTCGCCCGGAGCAAAATAGAACTTCTCATAATAGCCGGGATCATCCGGGATATGCATCTTCCGATATCCGCCCGCGACCCGGCCATCGACGTCCATCACCACCGCGGAATTATGGTAAAGCCCCGGCGCCCGATGCTCGAACAGGGAGCCCACGACGACGACCCGCAACTCCGCAGCGAGCGTGCCCAGGCGTCGGGTGGTGGGGCCGGGGATGGGCTCCGCCAGGTCGAATAGGTCGGGGTCCTCCGTCTGGCAGAAGTAGGCGCCGTTGTGCAGCTCCTGCAGCAATACCAAACGGCAGCCCTGGTGCGCTGCCTCGCGGATGCCCTGCTCACAGGCCGCCAGGTTGGCGTCAACCGAGCCCTGGTCGGCCTGCTGGACCAAGGCCATGCGGAGGATATTGCTGGTCACGAGCGGCTCCGGTAGTCAGCGTGTGCAACGGACCCGACCGCGTTTCTCCAGGTAGCGTTGGTGATAATCCTCGGCGGCGTAGAAGGTCGCAGCCGGTACGATCTCGGTCACGACGGTCCGCCTGAAACGCTGTGCGAACTGCTTCTTCGAGGCCCTGGCAAGACGTTCCTGTTCGGGGCTGTGGTACAGAATCATACTCCGGTATTGGCTCCCCACGTCCGGTCCCTGGCGATCGCGGGTCGTTGGATCGTGCTCCTTCCAGAACAGGTCGAGCAGTTGCTCGTAGGAGATTAGGGCTGGGTCGTACTCCACCTGCACCACCTCTGCGTGGCCGGTGCGGCCGGAGGAGACCTGCCTGTAGCTCGGGTTCTTCGTGCCCCCGCCGGCATAGCCCACCCGAGTGTCCAGGACGCCTTTCAGGCCGCAGAAATCCGCCTCCGCCCCCCAGAAACAACCCATGGCGAAGGTCGCGAGCTCGGTGCGGGGTCCTTTCGCCTTTGCCTGCTCATCGGCGTCGAAAAGCGCGACATACTCCCCGTAGCCTTCCTTTTCCAGATTGGTCGCCGGAATGAAGCGCAGCGCCGCGGAGTTGACGCAGTAGCGCAGCCCCGTCGGCTGCGGCCCGTCGTCAAACAGGTGCCCCAGATGCGAGTCCCCGTGCCGGGAGCGCACTTCCGTGCGTGTCATCCACAAGGTCCGGTCCGTACGCTCCACGATGAGATCCGGCTCCAAGGGCGAGTGGAAGCTGGGCCAGCCTGTGCCCGACTCGAACTTGTCCCGCGAGCTGAACAGGGGCTCGCCGGAGACCACATCCACATAGATACCGTCGTCGTGGTTGTCCCAGAACTCGTTGCGGAAGGCAGGCTCGGTGCCTTCTTCCTGGGTAATGCGGTATTGCTCCGAGCTCAGGCGGCGCTTGAGCTCCTCCTGTGGCGGGCGCTTCCAGCGCTCCGCGTCAGCGGCCTTGGCGCAGGCGCGTCGCTCGTTGCTCAGTGCCTCGTCCGCTGTGCCGGCCTGGGCCGACGGTTCCTGCCCGGGGGAGAGAAGAAAGGCCGCGCTGAGAAAGGCGAGGACTGCGGTGAAAGTAAATCGAGCGGGCATGCTGACCTCCGTGGACAGGGCGCTTACGATGAGTAGCGATGATCGTCAAAACTTGGAGGGCCTTCCAGTGGCGGACCGTTCCTGGTCTTGGACCGATCGGGTTCCGTGAAAATTACACGCCATTTTTCTGAACGTCAGTTGATCCGAGTCAGGGAACTACGCATTAGTTCAGCGGCGGCGGCAAAGACGCTGTAAAAACCCGTCCTGGGATTGATCGTCATCCGGGTTCAGAAGATCATGCTCGCCGGATCCCCGGATGTTCAGGCACAGGCCGTCAGACGCGTCGGTGCCCCTTCCCGCTGTTGCGTAGGTCATTCTAAACACAAAAATATTCAATGGCCTGCTGATGAGTGTTAGCCAACGAGGAGAACTCCATGTCCAGAAAGCACCCCATTGTTGCGGTCACCGGCTCGTCCGGTGCGGGCACCAGCACGGTGAAGAATGCCCTGGAGCACATCTTCAAACGTGTCGGTGCCCGCGCGGCCTTCGTTGAAGGTGACAGCTTCCACCGTTACAACCGTAAGGAGATGAAGAAAGAGCTGCAGGCGGCCAAGGAAGCTGGCCGAAACCTGAGCCACTTCGGTCCGGAAGGAAATCTCTTCGACAAGCAGTTGGAGCTGTTCCGCAGCTACGGGGAAACCGGCAGGGGAGAGCGCCGGCGCTACATTCACAACCAGGAGGAAGCGGTCCTCTACGGTGGGAAGCCCGGAACCTTCACCGAGTGGGAGCAGATCCCGCCGGATTCAGACCTGTTGTTCTATGAGGGGCTGCACGGCGGTGTGGTTTTCGACGAGTTCAATATGGCCAAAGAGGTGGACTTGCTGATCGGCGTTTGTCCCACCATCAACCTGGAGTGGGTGCAGAAGATCAAGCGCGATACCGCCGAGCGTGGATACCGTCCCGAGGATGTGATGGACACCATCTATCGCCGCATGTACGACTACATGCATTATATCCTGCCCCAGTTCTCCGAAACCCACATCAACTTTCAGCGTATCCCCCTGACCGATACCTCAAATCCCTTCTGCGTCACAAACATCCCCACGGCCGATCAAAGCCTGGTCATGATCCACTTCCTCAAGCCGAAACCAAGTGTGGAGTACAAGATCAACCTCAAGGGCCTGATCGAGGGGGCTATGATCACCGGTTTCAACACCTTGGTGATTCCAGGCGGCAAGATGACATATGCGATGGAGCTCATCCTCACCCAGCGGGTCCTCGATATGATGAAGCGGCGCGGCCATCTGGACGAGGACGAGATGTAACGACCGGCCGCTGGCCGGGTGCGCTGCGCCGTGCCTAGTCCTCGCAGGAATAGCCGTGGGCGATAAGCCCTTCTTCGAGGTGGTCGGAGACCATGGGGTGGGCGAGCAGGTACTCGGTCGTGTTCTGCTTCTCTTCGTACTGATCCCGGGCATCGGCCATGGCCGCTTCCCACTCGTCCAGACTGTAGTCCCCCCGGCCGAGCCACATCAGGGCCACCAGCGCCGCCTGCTGCTCCGGTGAGAGGTCATCGACCGACGCCTTTATCTCCTGCAGGCTCATGTCGTCGATGTGATCGGCGAGCACCTGCAGCGCCCAGTCGTCGCTGGGGCTCGACGGTGTCTCGGGGATCACGACCTGTTCCTTGGCCTGGAACTCCCGAGCCTTGGCGATGATGAAGCATATGGTTTCGAGACGGACGTCGAGCATGGCCTGCTCCCTCCTGGGCGAGTGTGTCCTTATCTAGGAGTGTACTACGGCACGGATCCGGACACTGCCCCGAAGCGCCGACAACCTTGCCGGAAACGGGGGAATCTGACGCCGGTCAATGGGATTTGCAATAGGTCTGCACGTTTCGATGATTTTGGCGATCTCATCGCAATGGCGGTTATTATCCGACCGACATCGGTTGGGCGCCCGGAGAGCCCGAAGAGCACAGAGTAGGACGATGCAATTTTCGACGATTCGAACCATCGCGGTCACCGCAACATTGACGACTGCGCTCGTCGCCTGTGCGTCGGCGCCCGAGACCGGTCGTTCGCAGCTACTTCTGATCGGCCCCTCCCAGGAAGCGGAGCTTGGATTTCAGGCGTTTCAGCAGATGAAGCGCGAAACGCCCGTCTCGCGCAACCGAAAGGAGTCGGAGCAGCTGCGCGAGGTCGGCAGGCGGATCGCGGCGGTGGCGCCCGTGCCTCACGCGCAATGGGAGTTCGTCCTCTTCGACGAGGGCGATACGGCGAACGCCTTTGCGCTTCCCGGCGGTAAGGTCGGGGTCCATACGGGTATTCTGCCCATCACCAAGGACGAGACGGGGCTTGCCACCGTCATCGCGCACGAGGTTGCCCACGTGGTCGCTCACCACGGTGCCGAGCGCATGTCGCAGGAGGTGATGATCCAGCTCGGCGGGACGGCCCTGTCGGCTGCATTGGGCGCGAACGCGGGGGTAACCCGTGACTTGGCCATGCAGGCCTACGGCATCGGCACGGCGCTCGGAGTTACGCTGCCGTATTCGAGGACCCAGGAGCTGGAGGCGGACCACCTGGGGCTCCTCTACATGGCTCGGGCGGGCTATGATCCTCGCGGAGCCGTGGACTTCTGGCGCCGTTTCCAGGACTACAGCCGGAGGAAGGGCGGGCAGCCACCGGAGTTTCTCAGCACTCACCCCGTGGATAGCAAGCGCATCTCTGAGATCCAGCGGCTGCTCCCCAGGGCGATTGCCGAGTATGAGGGCGCCAAGCGCGGTGGGTGGCGGATCGTCCCCGCCCCGAAGCACAAAAATTGACGGCCGCGCGGTCCGGTACCCCCTAGCCGATATGCCCCGGGTCGCGCGTGTCTCCCTGATTGTCGGTCTGGCGCTCGTCGCCGGTGTCCTGTTGTGGCAGGCGCTTGAACGACCGCCTGTGCCTGCGGAGAAGTCCTTCCCCTTGGCGCAGTTGCTGAGCATCGACGAGGACGGATTCGCACGGGCGGACAAGCACTGGGAGTTCCGCTTCCCCGACGATCATGGGGCACACCCCGAGTTTCGCTCGGAGACCTGGAGTTTCACTGGCAATCTGGAGGGCCCGGGCGGCCAGCGCTTCGGCTTCCAGCTTGCCTTATTTCGTCTCGCGCTGTCCCCCGATCCCGGGCAGCGTTCCTCCGCCTGGGCGGCCAACCAGATCTACGGGGCGCAATTCGCGCTCACGGACGCTTCCCTTGGCGAATTTCGTGCCTACGAACGCGTCAGCCGTGCGGCGCTCGGGCTCAGCGGCTCATCACGCGAGCCGCTGCGGGTCTGGTTGGAGGACTGGTCGCTGGAGGTCAGGGAGAACCGGGAAGGCCAGTCGGGTTTTCACCTCGCGGTAGACGCGGAGGATCTGGCGCTGGCCCTGCGGCTGGACCCGAAGAAACCGCCGCTTACTCAGGGCGACGTGGATCTGCTCGATGCTCAGCCGAGCGGTCGGGGGTCCTTCCACTTCTACTTCATGCCACGGCTCGAGGTGGCGGGGACTCTTCGGGTGGGAGACAGGGACCATCGGGTACGGGGTACCGCCTGGCTCGACCGAGCCTGGGGCGCGGTTCCCCTGTCCCGCGGACAGATCGCGCTCAACCGCTTTGCCCTTCAGCTCGCCGATGGACGCGACTTGCTGTGCCTGCAGTTGCGCCGTCGTGACGGCAGCGGTACCCCGATCCCGAGCTGTCTGCTGGTCGCAGATGACGGCTCAGTGCGGCGTTTCGGCAGGCGCGAGATCGAAATGGAGGCCGTCGGCGACTGGCGGAGCGTGGTGGACGGTTCGTCCTATCCCCTGCATTGGCGGCTGACGTTGCCCGCAGAAGGACTGGATCTGCGGATCGCGCCGGTGCTGGAGAATCAGGAGCTGAACCTGTCGTTGCGGCTCTGGCGCGGTGCCGTGAAGGCGACCGGCGCGTCGCAGGGGGATGCCGCGGCCGGTTGGGGTTACTTGGAGCTCAGCGGCTATGCGGGCTCGGCCGGCAGTGCCTGAAGGGTTTAAGGGAACAAGCGGGTCGGGGGACGGGTCTGTGAGAGTCGGGAGCTAACGAACGAGAGGCGCTCAATGCGGTTTCGGATAATCGGTGTCTTGATTGTTTCGGTATTCGCGCTTTTCCTGAGTGGTTGCGGGGAGGATGCCGAGCAGGAAGACGTTCCCAAGTCGAAGCTCGGAAAGGTTAGCGCCGAGCCGCAACGACCGGGTGATCCCCAGGCCGGTCACGATGCGTTGCTCAATCGTGCCGTGGTGACCTGCGGACTCCCCTATTCGGCCTACGAGGCGAGCGCGGGAGATCCCGACCCGAAGCTGCTGATCGCCGGCCGAACGGGACGCAATGCGGCGCTGCCCTATTCGCTGACGGCCTTCACCAGTCCCAGCGGAGTGGAGCTGGTCACCGCCAACTGTCTCGGCTGCCACGCTGCCACCTTCAACGGCGAGATGGTGATCGGCCTGGGCAACGAGTTTCTCGACTTCACCAGCGATCCGGTTGTGGCGGTGGAAAGCGCGGGCGCCTATGTGAACGGCGAGGCCGAGGCCGCCGAATGGCGCAGGTGGGCGGACCGCATCGGCGCCATCGCGCCTTACATGATGACCAACACGGTGGGGGTGAACCCCGCCAACAACCTGACGCTCGCCTTGCTCGCCCATAGGGACCCCGAAACCCTTGCCTGGTCCGATGCGCCCCTCCTGGACCCGCCGCCCGAGAGACCATTGCCCGTGAGTGTTCCGCCCTGGTGGAACGTGGGGAAGAAGCACGCCATGTTTTACAACGCGGAGGGGCGCGGGGACCACGTCCGCTTCATGATGCTCTCGTCCACCACCTGCACCGATACGGTGGAGGAGGCCACTGCCATCGACGACTGGTTCACGGACGTGCGGGCCTACCTCGCTGCCTTGGAGCCGCCGGACTACCCTTTCGCCGTCGACCACGCGCTTACCGAGCAGGGGCGCAAGCTGTTCGAGGCCAACTGTAAGCGGTGTCACGGTATCTACGGGGAGGATCCGCGCTATCCGAACCGGGTTGTCGGGCTCGAGAAGGTCGGCACCGATCCGGCCCTGGCGGAGGTGGCCTACAAGGACGCGGATCGCTTCATTCGCTGGTACAACCGCTCTTTCTACGGCGAGACCTCGCGCGTGGCCCCCGCCCTCGGTTACGTAGCACCACCTCTGGACGCCGTCTGGGCGACCGCTCCCTACCTGCACAATGGTTCCGTACCCACGCTGGAGGCGCTTCTGGACACAAGCAAGCGGCCCAGGTATTGGCGATTCGCATCGGACCGGCCGGCTTTCGATGAGAAGGCATTGGGCTGGGCCTATGTCCAGTCGCCCCATGGCAAGGACGGCGCCATGAGCTGGGACGAGCGCTACCGGATCTACGATACGAGCCTCATGGGCTATTCAAACGAAGGCCATACCTTCGGGGACGAGCTCTCGGATGCTGAGAGGGCGGCCCTGCTCGAGTATCTCAAGACCCTTTGAGGCGGTTTCTGAAGGGCGGTGACCAGCCTTTTCGCAACAAGGGCCCACGCCTTTGGCAGGCCCGACGAGAGACAAGCATGAAGCGGCGCAATTTCATCAAAGGTGCCTCCGCGGCCGTCCTGGCGACCGGAGCCCCCGTCGTCTCCGCCGGTTCGGATCTCCGAGGAACCGCCGGCTCCGGCGAGACCTTCGACCCGAACCAGTGGAAGACTATCGAGGCAGTGCAGGATCACCTGTTGCCCTCGGAGACCGATGCGCCGGGCGGGCGCGAGGCGAACGCCACCGCGTACCTGGACCTCACCCTGGCGGACCCCGGGTTCGACCCGGACGTCAGGGGCTTCATACTCAAAGGCATCGGCTGGTTGAACGAGATTGCCGAGGAGCGGGAGAGGCGTCCCTTCCACCTAGTCGAGCCGGTGCGGCGCGAAGATCTGCTGCGGCAGATCGCCGGCAGTGGGGCAGGGGAGCGCTGGTTGTCCACACTCGTCACCTACACGCTGGAAGCCCTTCTGGCCGATCCGCTCTATGGCGGCAACCCGAACGGGATCGGCTGGACCTGGCTGGAGCACGATCCGGGTCGGCCCCGTCCCACCCCCAACAAGATCTACGGCCGGCTGGGCAAGACATGAATCGCGACTACGACGTCTGTGTCATCGGCAGCGGAGCGGGCGGCGGGCCCGTGGCCCTTACCCTCGCGGAGGCCGGCTACGCCGTGTTGGTGCTGGAGAAAGGCCCCTGGTTCAGGGAAGAGGATTTCTCAAAGGACGAGATCGCCTGCTGCCGCCGCAGCACCTACACGCCAAATCTGCTTCACGAGCGCCATGTGCTGGAGCAGCGCGACGGCGAGGGGGGCTGGGAGGCCGAGTCCACGTTCGATTCCGGCTGGGACTTCTGGAACGGCAACTGTGTGGGCGGCGCCACCAATTTCATGAGCGGCTTCTTCCATCGGATGAAGCCGGACGATTTCCGCCTGCTGTCCGCCTTCGGGCCCGTCGAAGGGGCCAATCTGGCGGACTGGCCCATCGGTTACGAGGACCTGGAGCCCTGGTACGATCTGGTGGAACGGCGCGTGGGGATCTCCGGAAAGGTCGTCGATCACCCCCATAAGGAGCCCCGCTCCAATGCCGACTTTCCCTATCCCCCGACGGTGGAGCATCCGATTTCGGGCTGGATCGACGAGGCCTGTCGGGGCCTTGGCTATCACCCGGTGCCCGTCCCTCGGGCCATCCTCTCCCTGCCTGCCATGGGCCGGAGCCCATGCGCTTACACCAACTACTGCGGCAGCTATGGCTGCACAACAGGTGCCAAAGGCAGTTCCCGCGCCGCGTTGCTGGATCAGGCGGTACGCACCGGCCGTTGCGAGGTGCGTCCGAACAGCATGGCCAGCCGCCTGATCAGCGATCAGAAGGGCCGGGTTGAGGCGCTGGAGTACATCGATGGTGACGGGCGGCGTCAGCGCCTGGACGCCCGGATCTATGTTGTCGCCTGCCAGGCCATCGAGACCTCGAGGCTGCTGCTCATGTCGCCGGGACCGAAGCACCAGCGCGGCCTGGCCAACAACAGCGGGCAGGTGGGCAAGAACCTGCTCTTTTCCGCAGGGGGCTCCGGCAGCGGCGACATTTCGTACGCGAAGCTCGACAATAGGCAGGTAGCGCTACTCAAGGCACGCGGACTCTTCGTCAATCGAGCATTGCAGGACTGGTATTACTACGCGGATCCGCAGAGCGGGAGAAGCCGCAAGGGCGGAACCGTCGAATTCCTGTTCCGCCACGCGAACGCCATTGCCAGAGCCAACGCCCAGAAGTGGGACGCTGCGGGCAACCTGCTGTGGGGAAAGCCGCTGAAGGACCGCATCAAGGCCTATTTCACAGAGGGCCGTCACCTGCGCTTCGAGGTCTTCAACGACTGGACGCCCGTGGATGACTGCTTCGTCTCCCTGGACCCGGCGGAGAAGGACAAGTGGGGGCTTCCCGTCGCGCGCATCCGCCTCGGCTATCATCCGCGGGACCTCGAGGTGGGACGCTTCCTGGCCCGGAAGGGCGTCAAGGTGCTGGAGCAAGTGGGGGCGGAGAACGTCGACTGGAGCGTCAGCGGCTCACCGCCCCAAAATCTGGTGGCAGGCGGATGCCGCTTCGGCAAGGACCCCAAGACGTCGGTCCTTGATCCGGACTGCCGTGTTCATGGCGTTGACAACCTGTACGTTGCCGACGGAAGCTTCATGCCGACCGGCGGCAGTGTGCCCTACACCTGGACCATCTACGCCAATGCCTTCCGGGTTGCCGACCGTATCGCCGCCGCCCTCGGCGGACCGCGGCCGCCGATGCCGACGCCAATCCGCAAACGTTTCAGTAACAGGGGTTGCGAAAGACTCGGATGCTTCCTATAATACGTAGCTCTGTTGCGGGGTGGAGCAGTCAGGCAGCTCGTCGGGCTCATAACCCGAAGGTCGTAGGTTCAAATCCTGCCCCCGCTACCAAATTAACGCGTTTAAAACAACGGCTTGGCGAGATTTCGCTAAGCCGTTTTGCGTTTCAGAATTGTGAGTGCGGGAGATTTGCGGGACCTAGTGTCGCAGACCCGGTTCGCCGCACTTAACAATTCGTCGATCTCGGGCGCAGAGTAGTGGGAGGTAATGTCTCCGTTTCTGTGTCCGAGCAAGACCTTCCTGGTCTCTAGCGGCACTCCTGCCGCCCGCAGTCTTCGTCCAAACGTGTGCTTCAGATCGTGGACACGCAGGTTGGCGAATCCCCAGGGCACCGGTTCGTGGTTGTCTTTGGCATATGCCTCCGCCGCCTCGACCCGAGCTCGCTTCCATGCGCTGTTGTACATGCCCTTTATCGGACGATTGCGGTAGGTGAACACCCGAGACGGATGTCCGCCGCGTTGAGCGTCGATCACCGATTTGGCCACCTCGTTCAACACGACCAAACGATCTTCCTTGTTCTTGACGATCTCAGCCGGAATCAGGAACGCGGATGTCTCCAACTCCGGAATTTGGACCTCCCAATCCCAGCGGAGCTGACACACTTCTTGTTCTCGGGTACCGGTGTTCACCTTGAATAGCGCCATTCGGCCAAGGTGGGGGGGTAACGCCTTGAGCAAGTACTTCTGTTCGTCCCAGCCCAGCGGATACGGGGATCTGGCATCGTCCACATCCTGCATCGTGAGCAGGGGAGGGGTTTCAAGCCAAGTGAGCCCGTTCTCATCCCGCCACTTCCTCGCAGACAGGTTGAGGATGCGTCGGACGATTTCCAAGCCGTTGTTGATCGTCTTCTTCTTCAGGCCCCTCGCTTTGCAGTCCATGATGTAGGACGCCAGCGTTCCGTCGTGGACTTGCTGCAAGGGGAAATCCCCGACAAACGGGAGCAATCCTTTCAACCGGGATGCGTCATCCCCGATGGATCGTTTGTCCATGTTCTCCCGCAGGTATTTGGCCGCGGCTTCCTTGAACGCTCTAGTCGGCCTGACGCCGTACACTTTCGCCTGCCGGACCGCCTCTATCCGATGCGCTAGATACCTTTCCGCTTCTTCGAGATTGCCTGCTCGAGTAGATTCGACAACTCTTTGTCCGAAGATGACTTTGTCGATATGCCAGATGCCCCTGCGTAGGTGGAGCCCCGGCGTTCTCTTGCGTCCCATAGTCTTTCCCCTTTAGGTAGACCGGGACGCCCGTTGCAGGACTTATAGTCGTCCACCCAGCCATCCAGTTCAAGCCGATCGAATGCAATGCCCTGGCTACCGATCGGGATTTCGGTCAGGTGGGGTCGAACCTCAGTGTTGAAGCGGTTGCGGTCCATGCCCAAATAAAAGGCCGCGTCGCGTAACCGGATGAGCCTTGGAAGGACGCCGGACGGAGCACTCGAATTCATCCTCGCGGGTCTTCCGAGGGTAGCGGGCACAGTGTTTTGAAGGCTACAGGCGGAAACGCGTTATTCATGCGGCCCTCCGTTTCCGCGAGCCCGACGACGGATGAGCCCGTTTCAAGACGCAGATGGGACATGTTGGCGGTGTTCGAGGTAGATCGGCGATCAGATAGTGGACCTGGCACCGGTCGCAAAACTGCGAGCGCGCGATACGAGTCGTCAGGTCACGCGCGATGATCCAGGCCTGAGTGATGTCGACGGGTACACCAGGTCTGCCGGACGAGGAAAGGCCTCCGAATTGATCGACATAGAGGTCATGGGCCTTGACCAATGCGTCCACGTCCACCGCCTTATGGATGTCCGCTCCACCGAACGACCGGTACAGGGCAGCGAACACCGAAGCGCTGGCTTGCGTGAGCGGGGTGTGCAGAATGCCGTTGCTTGAAGGCAACTGCCCTGACACTGGTTTGCACCCATGGATCTCATGATGGAGCTCGCGCAAGATCACCGGATGGATGCCTGTGATCTTGCGCACGATCGAGGTCCGCATCCTGCGACGGATCAGGGCGATGGCCAAATCCGTGCGCGCGTGAAGGTCGAGTCTCATCGCCCCGCGATCTCCTCCGCCGCCATCAACACCGACTGCAGCGCCAGGCCTACCGAGGACCGCTCGGGGGTCTCGCTCCTCTGCCGCCAGAATCGGATATGGAACCGCGGCCGGAACATCATCAACCCGGACTGGGCCAGATGCCGAAGGTTCTCGATTGAAGCGTTACACAAGACCTCCAACAGGCCCGGATCAAGGCCGAACAGAACGATGGCCTTTGCCGGCTCGGACTTGGCCAGTTCCCGCGCCTTCATGAGCCAAGCCAAGTTCAGCTCGACGATGTCCGGGTCCGGTATATGTTCCGAACCGCAGGTACGTTGATCGCCGTCCAATGTGAATGGTGCTTGATGCATCTTGGATGCCGAAGTAGGAAAAGCTGTTACGATTTTGCTAAACTACGCGTAAAAGAGCGAAATCGTCAAGTAAAAATGGATAAAACAGCGAGAATTAGCGTACTAAAAAGCGATGTACGGGTAGCAGATCCTTCAGGAGTCACCGCCTTGGTTGCGAGAAATAATCATCAAGAACAAGAAGAAGTGCGCTGGGATGGCAAGGGTTTCCCGCAGCGACTGGAGATCGCGAAGGGGCGGGAATCGACGAACGCGTTCGCACAAAAGTGTGGTATTTCAGAAAGCGTCTTTCGTAAATACTTGGCGGGCGTCACCGTGCCGGGGGCGGACAAACTGGTCGACATCGCCCGGATCGGCGGCGTTTCCCTGATCTGGCTTGCCACCGGAGAAGGGGCCGCAAGCGGCACGAGGGAAGCCGGGGCCGGAGAATCCGGTCCGGTCGATGACGCGCTGCTGGCGACTGTCATCGAGTCAGTGGAAGCGGGGCTACAGCAGATTGGCGGAGAGTTGTCCCCGGGCAAGAAGGCCAAGCTCGTCGTGGCCATCTATCGGATCTACCAGTCAGGTGGCAATACGCGTAAGGCCCCGGTTCTCGAGCTGGTCAAACTCGCACTCTAGCCGCCGAAGAACGGCACTTTCCCCCGAAGACACACGGGGGATCAAACGTGAACCTTGACGAGTGTCACAAGCAACGGATCGCGATTGCGCGGATACTTGGCAGAATCTAACAGATTCAATGCCTTCGATGACACTTGTCTGGAAGTTGAGAGGACTGAAATGGATAACAAGAGGGAGGAAATCATGTCCGCCATGCAGAGCGTAGCCGAAGACCTCAGCCCCGCTTCACCCGGGGCCGCCACCAGCCCAAGCGGAGTCAAGGTCGATATCGGCGGAATCCATGTCAGTCAGGCCGTTTCCTCCAAGAAGGGCAGCGGTCCGCGGGACGAAAGACCATCGGTGGCAGATCCTCCCCTGCAAGAGCGAAGGAGGGACTGCCAGCGCCGAAATGTTCTGCGCCTCTTGGGGATTTTCCTGCTGTTCACAGCGATTCTTCCGCTGTACCTGGTCGACATTCTCCCGAATCGAATCGACAACATCGCCTTGTGGATCGGGTTTGTTTCACTGGTGGGCAGCATGGTCAGTTTTGCGACCATGTCAGTCTACGAGAACGCCTGAGCTGAAATCCGCGAGCGAGTAAGTCCCCGCCGGAGAATGCTCTTTAGCGGCGTCGACGGGCAGGGGTTGCGCCGTATCGTCGCGGGTCGTTACCAAATGGTCTGATTCTATTCACTTCGTTGACGATACCCGATCGTCGTCGCTAAACCGCGCTGGGGCGCGGCATCACCTCTCGCCCTCTGTCCAGGTCTCCCTCCCTTAACCCGCACACCGCCTTTGCGGAATAACAAAAAAAAGCGCGATCTTTCGAACCCCCCTGGCGATTGTATTTGACTAGCATGTTTGTGCCCTCGGCAGTGATCGGGATATCACGCCCGGGAATCGCAATCTTGCATTTCGCGACCAGTCATTACCGGGAGTTATCTGGAGGGCAGTATGGCGAGCATCGTCGGTCGCAATATCCGCCGCATCCGAAAGAGGTCCGGGTACTCCCAGGCAGTGCTCGCGAAGCTCGCGCGCACCTCGCAAGCCTGGATCTGCCGCCTGGAGACCGGTGACGAGAACCCGACACTCGGCAGCGTTATGCGGATTGCACGCGCGCTGGATGTCGAGGCAGCCGAGCTGCTGCAGGAACCTGCCCAATGGAGCGCCTGAGGTGAGCCGTTCCGCACGCGACTGGGTCTGGAGCTGCCGCGGACTGACGCCGGCGCTGCGTTGCATCCTGCTCGCCCTTGCGGAGCATGCGGACGAAGACGGTCGCTGCTGGCCCTCGTTGACCCGACTGGCCGAGTGGACCGAGGTCGACAGGAGAACGGTGACGAGGGGCCTTGCAGAACTCGAGACCCGCGGTCTTGTGGCGCGGCACCGCCGCCCGAAGCAAAGCACCACCTATACGCTCGCCGTCTGTGATTCGAATCGGCATGTGATACCCCTGCGCCGGGGGCGCGAGACCCCTAGAGACATGACGCCCCTAGGGGCGTCAAGCCCCCAGGATAGGGGCGTGACACCCTCAGGTGGGGGTGTGAGGCCCCCAGATCTAGGGACGTCACACCCCCCGAACCGTCATAAGAACCGTCATAGAACCGACAGTGAACCGTCACTAGCGCACGCCGACGCCGACGTGCAAGAACGTTCGGCCGGCGGCGAGAGCAGGGCATCCCCCATACCGCCGGACTGGAGGCCCGGCGAACGGGTCGTCGACTGGGCCGCGAAACAAGGCATGATCCGAGAGTGGGTCGAGGCCCAGATCGACGAGTTCGTCGTCTACTGGAGCGATACCGGGGAGCGACGCAAGAGCTGGGAAGCGACCTTCATCAACCGCCTGCGGACCTTGCAGGCCAACGTACCGAAAGGGCAAGACCATGAGGCAGAGTGCCGACTCGCAGATAAGGACTACCGCAGCGGGGCAACCCCGTTCGATGAGATCCCCTGGATCCGACCCGCTGCCCTCGGCTGAGGAGCTGGCCGCGGTCGGTCGGCGTGAGGCGATCAGGCTCGCGGTCGACCGGCGCCGTGCGGCGCAGACGCAGCTCGAGCGGGCCGTCGGGCGCGCCGGTATCCCGCAGCGCTTCCTGGACAGGACCTTCGCTGGCTACCGGGCAGATGCGCCCGAACAGCGTCAGGCGCTTACGGTTTGCTGCGCTTACGCGGAGCGTTTCGGCGAGGTGCGGGGTCGGGGCAGTTGCCTGCTGCTGGTCGGTGGACCGGGCACCGGCAAGACGCACCTCGCCTGCGCGATCCTGGCCAGCGTGATCCGCTCTGGTCACACAGGGCTCTTAATGTCTGTATCCGCGGCCTTGCGCATGATTCGGGACGCCTACTCGCCGCGGGCGCAGCGCTCGGAGAGCGAGTCCTTCGCGCTGCTCACCGCGCCGGAGCTGCTGGTGCTCGACGAGGTGGGCGTGGCGATCGGCAACGAGAGCAAGCGTCGCGCCATGCTCTTCGACGTGCTCAATACCCGCTATGCCGAGATGCGGCCCACTATCCTGATCGGCAACCTGACCGCCTCCGAGATGGAGGCGTATCTGGGCGAGCGGATCATGGACCGGCTGCTGGAGCTCGACTCCGCCACCGTGCCCTTCACTTGGCCGAGCCACCGCCGAGGGAAGCGTGGTGTCTGAGCGCGCCCGGAACCTGGCCCCGGACACGACCGAGTCCACGCCGCCGCCGGCGCACCAAGAGGCTGGTGCGCAGATGCGTTTCCTCTGGCTCCCGGTTACTGAGATCCGGCCCTACGACCGTAACCCGCGGCGTGCCGGCAACCCCGAGTACGACCGCATCAAGGCATCGATCCGCGCCGAGGGCATGGACCAGCCGCTGGTCGTCACCAAACGGCCGGGGGATGCGCGCTTCATGGTGCAGGCGGGCGGCAACACCCGCCTGTGCATCGTACAGGCGCTCTTTGCGGAGACGGGCGAACCTCGCTTTGCGCACGTCCACTGCCTGCTCAAGCCCTGGCGCCGGGAGTCCGATGTGCTCCTGGCTCACCTGAAGGAGAACGACCTGCACGGGGCGCTTACCCCATCTTTGTCAGTTCCAGGCCGAATTTCCCGGAAAACGGGCTGATTTTCCAGTTCCCAAAAATAGCTATTATCCAATAATCAATAAGATACAAATTTTCCGCTCCTGAAATCGGAAAAGTAGTGC
>JAYEJW010000670.1:0-4675 GCA_034716535.1 Pseudomonadota bacterium | reverse complement strand
GATGCTGAACGGCTGGCAAGGTGAAACCGAGACCACCACCGACCACGCGGACCTGACCCGCCGCGGTCTAGCGAGAGGAGAGCCGTCATGAAACCACACACCCTGATGGGGGAAATCGTTCACGCGCTCCGCGAAGACCTGCGAAGCGCACCCATCGCGATAAGGGGGCTTGCCGATATCGCCAGAGAGGCACATGGCGATCTTAGCTCGGACGGCGAATGGCCGGCATGGACGAATGACTATCGCTTCGACGCAATTCTGATGGCTATTGGCGGGCTTGCCGGGGGGCTCTACCGGCAGATTACTTTCGCTGTCGGGGATGACGATGAAGACGGCGGCCCTCCGCCGGAGGACCAAGGCTCGCGGCGGCTATGTGATGGAGAGTTGAGCGATGAACAGACCCGCCCTTGAGCGTGAGCTGAGAGAATCCCGCATCCTGCGGGAGCCGGGCGCGGCTATCGAGACGGCTTCGCCCTACTGACTACCGCATCGGAAACCCATTGACCCAAGATCGAGCACACCGGGTCTAGGCTGAGCGGCCGGGCGCTATCGAATCGAGGTATTCGAGATGACGACTATTGTTGTAGACCACGAGACCGAGAAGGGTTTGAAGACCCTGGCGGACCTGACCGGCAAGAGCGAGCCGGACATTCTGCGGGAAGCCGTCACGGCGTACCTGGAAGACCTGCAAGACGCGCGCGAGGCAGACCGGGTTCTGGACCGTATCGAGGCCGGGGAAGAGGGAACCTTGACCCTGGAAGAGATGGAGCGTCGGCTTGACCTGGACGGTTGAGATTTCCGAGACGGCGGCCCGCCAACTGGCAAAGCTTGATCGGCCGATGCAAGAGCGAATCCGGCGCTTTCTTCGCGGCCGGCTGGCTAGCGAAGCGGACCCGCGGCGCATCGGGAAGGCCCTGCAAGGGCGGCACGCGCTCTTGTGGCGCTATCGCGTCGGGGATTACCGGCTGATCTGCCAGCTACGCGACCCACAACGGGTTGTGCTTCTGGTGGCTGTAGGACATCGGCGGGAGATTTACCGCTAACCGAGCACACCGAACCTAGGGTAGCTCCCGAAAAGGCGGCCCCTTCACCGCCCTGGTTCGGTTCCCTCCTTGAAGGGCGACCCGGGAGCGGCCCCCGCGAGACCACCCGGGAGGCTTGAGACCCCCGCGCCTGCGGCCCATCATGGAGCACATTGGGTGAAAATGCCAACCAGTTCACGGTTTTTCGGAAAGAATTTCCGCGCAACCTACCATAACCTCCGTGCGCGACCCAATACGACGCGTTACCGTTTGCCTCGCAATCCATAGCAGAGGCAAGCGATATGTCTTCTCACGTCGAAACTCTTGCATCGTTCCGCGCACTGTTGAACGAGCACCAAGCGGCGGCCCGTTTGGGCCTCTCTCACCGAACACTTCAGGCTTGGCGTTGGCGCGGGGGCGGCCCGCGGTTCGTGAAGCTAAACAATGCCGTGCGCTACCGCCCCGAGGACCTCGACGCATGGTTGGCTGATCGCACCCGGAGCAACACGGCCGATCCAGGCCCGCAAGCGGCATGATGGGAGGGAGCCCACCATGCGCAGCAACGAAAACGGCCGGCCCGCTGGCGACGGGACCGACCGCATTGGAAACGAACTCCCAAATCATACCGCATCCCACGGAGGCGGCGACGTTCACAAGCTTCTGTCTGGGCTTGAAGGCGTCAAGCCTGCCGGCGATAGGCGATGGTATGCCCGATGTCCGGCGCACGATGACCGCTCGCCCAGCTTGTCGGTCCGGCTGACTGACGAGGGAAAGGTCCTGATCTATTGCTTCGCGGGCTGTGAGTCCGAGTCCGTGCTAGACGCTCTCGGGCTGACTTGGCGGGATCTGTACTCCGACCGCTGGCAAGCGGCCCGCCATGCGGCCACATCGCGGCGGAAGATTCCGACGCTTGAGCGCATCTTGCGCGAGGCCGATCCGATGGAGCACGAGCGGCTGATACTGCGCATCGCGGCGGCTGACCTGCGAGCCGGCAAGGACACTATCGGCTGAAGACCGGGCGCGCGTGGAGTTGGCACGGCTGCGCCTAGCGGCCTATATCGGGGGGGAAGCGGCATGAACGCACGCCCCGACCTGGCGGCCCCCCTCGACCCTAACGACCTGGAACGCGCTGCGGACCCGGGCGCCCGGTCCGTCCCCTCATCGGCTGCCGTGACCGTCATTCGGGGAGACAGCATCCGCCCTGAACCTATCGCCTGGCTTTGGTCCGGCTGGCTGGCGCGGGGCAAGGTTCACGTTCTGGCGGGCGCTCCAGGGACCGGAAAGACGAGCGCGGCGCTCGCCCTGGCGGCGACCGTGACCACGGGTGGCCGGTGGCCGGACGGTACCCGGGCTGAACCGGGGCACGTCCTACTCTGGTCCGGCGAAGACGACCCGAAAGACACCCTTGTTCCTCGCCTGATCGCATCCGGGGCGGATCTACCTCGCGTGCATTTCGTCGTAAGCGTTACAGACGAGGACGGCCCGCGCGCGTTCGATCCCGCCGAAGACGCTGAGCTACTCGGAGACCATGCGGCGCAGATGGACCCGGCGCCATCGCTGCTGATCGTTGACCCGATTGTTTCGGCTGTGGCTGGTGACTCCCACAAAAACGCGGAGGTGCGGCGGGCGTTGCAACCATTGGTAGACCTCGCGATGACCCGGCGCTGTGCCGTTCTCGGCATTTCGCATTTTTCCAAGGGCACAATGGGACGTGACCCTGTGGAGCGGGTTACCGGCTCGCTTGCGTTTGGTGCCCTGGCTCGCGTGGTTCTGGCGGCGGCAAAGCTGCCGGAGGAAGACGGCGGCGGTCGAATGCTTGCAAGGGCGAAGAACAACATTGGCTGCGATACCGGCGGGTTTCAATACGATCTCGAAACCGTGGAGCTTGGCGCGTTCCCTGGCGTGGAGACCACCCGCGTTCTATGGGGAGAGGCTCTAGACGGCACGGCGCGTGAGTTGTTGAGCAAGGCGGAGACGTTTGCTGACCCTGATGAGCAGTCTCTCCTTGATGATGCGAAGGGCTTTCTCCGGTCGATGCTTGCTGATGGTCCTGTCCCGTCGAAACAGATCAAGCGGGAAGCCGACGAAGCCGGGCACGCTTGGGCGACCATTCGGCGGGCGAAGGATGCACTAGGAATCGAGGCGCACAAGGAGGGCATGAAAGGCCCCTGGAAATGGGCGCCACCGCCCGAAGATGCTCACGAAACGCCGAAGATACCCATCTCTGAGCAAGGCGCATCTTCGGGAAATGATGAGCACCTTCGCGACGGCCGAGCCCAGGAACAAGATCGACTAATCAACCGACCTCCCGTGACCTGTGAGACCTGCCGGCACTTCACGCCCAGCGAAACGAGCCCCGGCGCTGGCTTGGGAAGCTGTCGAATCGACGCCCCGGCGTCGGAGCGTAGTCCGGCCCTGTGGCCCCGGGCGGAACACACCTGCGAGGACTGGCGGCCATGACCGAGCGCGTACGCTGCGCTGACTGCCGGCATTGCCCGAGGACTCCGGGAGCCGTGTGTTACCCCACCGGCTGGAAACCCAAGCGGCTGAAACTACGGCGTCTGTGCGAGCGGTTCCAACCGCCTCGATTCACTCCAGGCAAGGCGCGGACCGCCCGAGCCGGCGGGTTGCGGGAGAACTTGGAGAGGATGCGCAAGACCGGTGGAGATTTCAGACCGAAGCTTGATCGGAACAAGGTTTAACAAGTGTTAGCACTCATCATATCTCGCCAGGTTTTCTCGGATTTTTTCGCGCCGACCCTCCCGGGCTGCTCCGCCGTCGGCAGCGCTACCTGCGAGGCTCTACAGTCCTCGGTCGTCTCGGACTGTTCTTACGGCAGCAGTCGGCCAAAAGCTGCCGGTCAAGGAGTGCCCGCTCAGCGACTCGTTGGCGCGCGAATCAGACATCCACTCGAACACAACTGGTCCATGCAGTAGACTGACACTCTCTCGCAAACCCTGGCTCAAACAGATAATCGATTGAGCCAGCGGCACTACGTGGCGGACACGTAGATCCGGAAAGTACGCAGGAGCTGAAGCATGAGCTCGACTAAATCTTTCGCTGTTGTCACCGTTCTGCTGGGGATAGTAGCGATCGTTCTCCCCCACTTTTTTGGAACCTTGGCGGTGATAGTCCTAGGCGGCGTTATGCTAGCTAGTGGCATCGTGGCCTTGCTTCACGTCAATGACGCACGTAAGCAAGGTTTACCGGTTAGCGTCTTCGGCCCTTGGGCACAGGTGATCGTCGGGGTGGTGATCCTGATCTGGCCAAAATTGGCGTTATGGCTGATAGGGATACTCTTGGGCGGCGGTCTTATTCTGAACGGTATCGCCGGCTTGACGGCCCTGCGCGACTCGGAGGTGGTCAACCCGCCTATGCTTCGGAAGATCGGGCTATGGTCAAGCATCGTGCTTGGGGCGCTGCTTGTCGTAATGGGCGGCTTGGGTTCCGCTATCCTGCTTGGTTTGGTCCTCGGTGTTGCCTTGATCAACGCTGGTGTTCAACAGTGGTATGCAGCGGACTTAGGTAGTGTCTGAATGGAAACTCGGTTTTATTCGCCGGCACCGGCATCCCCGAATGGCCGCCGCGACACGTTTTCACTCAATAACGAATCAGTTGACGGGAATGGGCGACATTAATGAGAGCGAATCTCA
>JAYEJW010000669.1:0-20252 GCA_034716535.1 Pseudomonadota bacterium | reverse complement strand
TTGTCGATGTTTGTTGCTCAGGTGCTGTCGGCGGACGGCAGTTGCCGGCAGGTGCTCAACGACGCCATGGTCAAGCGCGTGATCGGCGGTTTGAAACCGGGCAGTACCGACACGGGAGGCTACTGTAAGGCGCGGGCCCGTCTGCCTGTGACGATGGTCTCGACACTGGCGCGCGAAGCCGGCGAGATCGTTGCCAAGGGGGCCGCCTCCTGGTGGCACTGGCGGGGGCGTGCGGTGCGTGTGGCCGACGGTGCGACGGTGACATTGCCCGACACCGAGGAGAATCAGGCCGCCTATCCACAGTCGAGCAGCCAGAAGGCGGGTTTGGGCTTTCCAATCTGTCGTCTGGTGGCGCTGCTGTGCCTGGGCACCGGCGCGTTGCTCGATGCCGCGATGGGTCCTTGCAAAGGCAAGGGCAGCGACGAGCAGGCGCTGTTACGCTCCATGCTCGATTCGCTCGACGGCGATGACATCTTGCTTGGAGATGCCTTTTACGCGACCTATCTTCTGCTCTGGGAGCTGATCCGTGGCGGTGTCGATGGCCTGTTCGAACAGCATGGTGCGCGCAAGCGCAGCACCGACTTCAGCAAAGGGGAGAAGCTCGGTGTACGCGATCACCTCATCGTGCTGACCAAGCCCAAGAAGAAGCCCGATTGGATGAGCCCCTACGAGTACGATCAAGCACCGGCCACGCTGAAGGTCCGTGAGCTCCAAGCCGGCGGCAAGATCATGGTCACGACCTTTCTATGCCCCAAGGACACCCTCACCGTCCCCAGCCCTTGGCAGGATCTCCGAAATCAGATCTACTTGGGCTCGGAGCAGTTCGTCGAACGTATGCAGGCCAAGATCGATCCGGCTCGCCCGTTGCAAGAGATAGCGCAGCACCAGCGGCGTCCCGTCGCGAAGCCGCTGGCCCACTATGCAGAGCGTTGTGCCGGGCGGGACCAGGCCATCGCTGCGGCGTATGGAACTGGCGCGTACAGCATGCAAGCGATCGCCGAGTATTTCGGCATCAGCCGTATGACGGTCAGCCGGACCGTTAATCGATACGAAACCGAACGATCAGCGCTCCGCGCGTAATGTGTGATCGGAGACCCCGACTTCTTCCCGATGCTTGTATCCGCATCGAGCCTGAATACGACGCTGCCGGGGGGTAAGGATATCTCCGACGGAGACCTCCTTCACCGACATCAGGTTTTCGATCAGCCGGCTTTCGTGCTCCTCGAGAACGCCACTTTGTTCCACGATTTCCGCGATGGCGGAGATTTTTTTGCGTGTCAGGCCGAGTCGTCCAGGGACCCGATATACGAGGGTGTTACCCAGAGGAAGACGGCTTCGAGGATGGAGCAGAAAAACGAGACGAACAACGCCAGGCACAGTAAGAAAACCAGCAACAGCATATCCGGTCAACCGTTTCTGACCACGTTGTTGCGAATCTTACCAAGAACAGCAAACGTGGAACCGGGTATTCCGCCAGTTTTGAGCGCAGAAAAGAAATATCGCCCGGGTGAAGCCCAGGGAAAAGATGCACGAACTCCCCGAATTCCACCGCGTTTTGCATAGAAGATCTCCGCTTCCCGGCCCTCATCTCGAGCAACTTTGCATCCGCGACGATTCCCAGGAATGGTACTACGCCAACAACGAAAAAATGGTCTATATATGATGTTACTGGCTATGATTGTGCTTCTTGGGAAACTGGTCGTTCCCGATTGTACAGTCATGGAGGTAAATCGGAACCATCCGATCATCAGTCGCAATCAGGAGGGTCAAGACTATGGCTGGAAGAGCAAAGAAAGCGAAAGTGGACAAAAACGATGGTCGGGTCGTTTTGTGCACAGTTCCCGAAATGCCGCCGCGGCGCCTGGACCCGAATGTCAGCGATGTGCGCGCCTCGCTTATACGTATCGCGGAAAAGAAGTGGGTCAACGGTACCGTATTGCATTACTACTTCATGGATGAACCCGCCACTTGGCGTGGCGGCGACGATCAAAAGGACGCCGTGCGCGCTGCCTTCTCGGAATGGAAGGCATTGGGTGTCGGGCTCGAGTTTACGGAAGTGGATGACGCCAGGGACGCGGAAATCCGCATCGCCTTCGATCCTAATGAAGGGTCGAAGTCTTACGTGGGGCGGGACAACATCGATTATGGGACCGATCCGGCGGAATTCACCATGAATTTCGGATGGGATCTGACCACCGACTATGGCCGGGACACCGCTTTGCATGAAATCGGCCATGCGATCGGTTTCTCCCATGAGCATCAAAACCCCAAGTCGGGAATCGTGTGGGACGAACAGGCGGTCCTGGACTACTTCGCCGGCTATCCAAATTACTGGCCGGAAGAGGAGACACGACATAACATCCTGCGCACGCTGCCCCTCAACGAAACGGACGGTTCGGATTGGGACAAAGACTCGATCATGCATTATCAATTCCCCGCGGGGCTCATCCAGCAGCCGGAAACCTATCGGAACGATCCCTTGATTCCGGAATCCGGTCTGTCCCAGGTGGATGTCGCCGAGGCGTTGCGGTTTTATCCGTCGTTGGAGTCAACCTATCCCGAATTGCGACCCTTCGAATCCCACCGCATACGCATCGCGGCGGGGGGCCAATTGGACTTTGTCATCCACCCGCGCTACAACCGCGAATATGTCATCCAGACCTTCGGCAGGATGGACACGGTGATGGTGCTGTTCGAGGAGATCAATGGCTCTCCGGTCTACTACGACGGTGACGATGACAGCGGTACCAGCCTAAATGCGAAGATCAAGGCACGGCTCATGCGTGGCCGCACCTATATCCTGCGTATCCGTCTCTACTTCGCCGAGCAATCTGGCGAAGGGGCTTTGATGATGTGGTGAACGGCAGGCGGTGGACCGAGAAATGTCGAAGAAAATCGCACACGCGCCGGTAGGCCGTCGAGTCCTGCGGACAGATTGGTGGCGGTGGATCGGTGCGGGCGATACTACGCGATTGAGTCTGAGAAAATCTGGTGAAATCAACAGAATGCTGACACGGGGACGGGTCGGCGGTCCGTAACGTCCCTATCCCGGCGGCGCGATCTATCTGTCAGGTCAAGGATCAACGACCGCAAGGCAAGCGAGGCGGAGAGAGAAGTGAGGGCAAGCCGCCGACGCCGACTCCAGGAACGATGCCGAAGCGTCGGCGGCTTCTTGGGGTCAACCGAAAGAAGGCAGTTTCCAGGTTCAAAGGATCTGAAACTTCGGTGACAAGGAGCAGGCCGAAAGCTGCTCCTCGATATCCGGGCTGCAGTTCACGAGCTTGATGTGACCCTCCAGACGCCCAGCTCGCTGGCACAGCATCAACAACAGGGCCAGTCCGGAAAAAAAGACGCGCCGGGTGCGTCCAAGGTCGACCCTGATCTCGCGATTCTCCCCGAGTTTCGCCAGGCGACATGCCTCGACGAACAGGTTGACCATACTGCAATCCAAGCGCTCACCCATCCGCACATAGATCACCTGGTCTTTCACAGTCACCTCGGGCGAAACCTGCATCGCGTACCTCCTGTTCATCGTTCGTCGGCGTTGTTCGGACAGCGTATTCGGGCGCAGGGGTGATACTCACCAGGGCGAGCCCGATACGAAGGCGAAAGCTCCGCGCAGTACCGCCGAAACCGGGCCGGTGGATTCGTCAACCGCAGCGCACGGGATGGGGTGGGAATTACCGCATGCCGTTCCCGCTCCCGAGGACCCCTCGAAAGTAGTACTCGGCATAACGTTGGTCTTCTGCGATCACGTGATTGAAGAACCAAGCCTTGATGTCCTCGATGGTTTCCCGGTCCAGGCGTTGCGTCGAAGCGAGCACCAAGGCGCGCCGCAGATCAATCAGCTCCGCCATCTCCATGGCATGTTCCCCGGCATGCTCCTCGTAGCCCGGATAGTCGATCGTTCGCAGAAACGCCTCTTCGCGCTCGAAATGGACACGCAGATGGGCCACAAGTTCATCCAGCCGACCCACAAGAACGTTCGAGCCTGCCTCGTGATCCCCCCGCCCATAGGAATCAGCAGCGCCGTGGGCGTTGGCGGCGCCCGTGCTGATCAGCCGGTTCATCAGCCTAAGCAGCTCCCTGTGATCGGCATCCAGCGTGTCGATCCCCAATGCCCACGAGTCGCGCCAGATCAACGGCGAGGGGTCTGCGTCTCCCGACATGGGAATAGCCTGCGACCGGCTCGCCTGGGCCGGTGGTGCCAGTGTCGTGGATACGGGTGCCGCGTAAGATTGAAAATTCTGCATTCGACTTTCTCCGCTTAGAGAATGTACGGAACCGTCCTGAACCCCCATGCGCTTGCCGGGAGATCTGCGAATCCATGCCCACAGATTAAGGGTTCAACCTTAAATCGGCCTTAAAGAGATGGGGGTCTCTAGGCGAAGCGGTATCCTGTCGACTGCGTACGTAGGTTTACCAAGGGGATGTCTCGCGGAGCGGCCGCCCGTGCGCTACAAGGGTTCCTCTGACAACAGACCGCAGGTATGGGCCATCTCGATCAACGCAGGCAGGGAGGTCGCTCGCATCTTCTCCAGAACCCGGCGGCGATGGACCTCGACGGTTCGATGACTGATGCACAATTCACGTGCCGCTTCCTTGCTCGACTTGCCGGCGACGACCAACTCCAAGACCTCCCGTTCGCGCGGTGTCAGCCGCTGTAGGCGATCGAGAACCGCGGCACGACGCTCCTCCACCGAACGCCGCCGGGCGTCGATGGCGATGGCGCCCCGTACCCGATCCAGCAGGACCTCGTCGGAAGCGGGCTTTTCCAGAAAATCAACGGCTCCCGCCTTGAACGCCTGAATGGTCTTGGGCACGTCCGCCTGTCCGGTCAGGAAGATGATCGGAATGCGCACTCCCTGTTGCGCCAGCAGGTTCTGTAGCTCGAGGCCGGTGAGGTCGGGCATGTCGATATCCAGGAGCAGGCAACCGGGCTGCTCCGCTCGATAGGCGTTAAGAAATGCCTGCGCCGACGCGTGGGCCTCCACCTCCAGGCCCTCGCATTCGAGCAACATGACCAAGGCCCTGCGCAGCGCGGGATCATCATCCACGACGAAGACCCTTGGTGTGCCGGCTGCGGCAGGGCTCGGCGCCGATTTCATGCGTCACTTCGCAGCAGCCGCTCGATCACAGCCGCCAGACGATCGCTGTCCACGGGCTTGTACTGCGCGGGAATACGGGATGCGCTCAGGACGCGCTGGACCTCCGGTGAGGTGTCACCGGTCAAGAGCAGAGACGGCACTTCGCGGCCCAGGATCTTGCGTATTTGCTCGATCAGCTCCATTCCGTTCCATCTCCCGGGCAGACGATAGTCCGCGAGAACGAGGTCGGGCCGAAGGCCCTTCTGCTCGACGAGTGACAGCGCGGCCTGTGCGTCGTGTGCCGTCTCCACCCCGCAGCCCAGTATCTCCAACAGGTGCCGCAGGGAGTCTAGGACGCGAGGATCATCCTCCACCACCAACAGGGTCTTTCCCGGTGGCAGACCGGCCTTCGGCTCGGCCGGCCCGGCGCCTGCCTCACTCGGACCCGCCTGTTGCACCAAGGGGACCTCGACGGAGAATACCGAGCCTTTGCCCAGAACCGAGCGCAGGTCGAGCGGGTGGCCGAGCAACCCCGCCAGCTGCTGTGCGATCGACAGCCCGAACCCCAGGCCCTTGCGCGCCTCACGGGCGGGATTGTTCATCTGATAGAAGGCCTCGAAGATCAGCTCTCGCTGCCCTACGGGGATGCCGGGGCCCGTGTCCCAGACCTCGACGCGCAGTTTTCCTCCCCGCCGCCGGCAGCCCAACAGGACGCCCCCCGTCTCCGTATAGCGGATGGCGTTGGAGATCAGGTTGTCGAGGATCCGCTCCAGGAGCTCCGGATCGCTGTTCAGGGTCAACGATGATGCAACGGAACGCAGCCTCAGCCCCTTCTCCTTTGCCTGCGCCCTGTAATCCCCGACGATTTTGTCCAGCAACGGTCGAACGGGGAAGGTTGTGCGCGCCGGCGAAATGCCCCCGGCGTCGAGCCGAGAGAGGTCTAACAACCGGTTGAGAATGCTCGTCATGGAATCCACGACGGCCCGCTGCTCCGTGACGATCCGGCGTGTTTCCGGCGACTGGGATTTACGGGCGAGGACGCCGTTCAGAAGGGCGATCGTCTGCAACGGCTGACGCAGGTCATGGCTTGCTGCCGCGAGAAAGTGGGACTTCACCTGAGTCGCCCTCTCCGCCTCGCTCTTGGCGTCGGACAGCTCCCGCGTACGCGCTTCGACGCTCGCCTCGAGCTCACCGTACGATCGCTGCAACGCCCGTTCGGCCGCACTTCGGCGTCTTTCCTCCCGGAAGATGAGCCAGTACATGACGCCGCTGAACAACAGGAAAACGAGAAAGATCATCGCGGCCTTGATCAGCACGTCGGTCTGGTGTCGCGCAAACAGGTCCTGAGCGGGCAAATCGGCCAGCGTCCAGCGACTGCCCGCCACCGAAGCACTGGCGCCGATGCGGGCCCGCTCTTCGGCGGTGAGGTGAAAATCGTGATTCAGGTCGAGCCGCGTCCCTTCTGCGGCGACCTCGATCAACCCGGGATCTTCCTTGTAAAGGAGGAGGAGCCGGTGATCGTGCAGCTCGCTGTTGGTCAGAATGTCGGCTAGTATGGCTGCGGGAAAACTGATGAAAAATATTCCGCGCTGCCCATTCCCGGCGTGCCAGCGGGCCATGATGTCGAAGTGATAGAGCCTGGGATTCGGGTGAATGAAGGCATCTGGCACGGCGCCTCCCGAGGCGAACTCACGGATGTCATCTACACAAAGGCTGTCGACTTCGCCGTCGAAATCGTCCAACAGCAGATCGCCCCATTCGTCAGCGACCGTGAACGCGAAGTAGCTCGGGAAGTGTTTCGCAGCCCTGTCCGCCATTTGCGCGCGCAGACCCTCATCGTCGGGGCTGGCGGCAAGCGCACGGATCGCCTCGCTTTGCTCTTCGGCGAACAGTCGTACACGGCGGCGGTTCTCATCCAGGAACAGGCTGATGAGGCGAGCGGTGCCCGTCACGGAATGGCTCATCAATGCCTGTTGATGCGAGGCAAACTCCTCGCCGCTCTTCTCCACATACCAGAAGAGCAAAGCACCGACCAGGACAAGCGTTACGAGTACCGGCAGCAAGCGGTAGCTCAACGCCTTCGACGAGCCTCTCTTGATCGCTTCCAGAGTCAATGCACGGATCCGATCTTGCGGCACAAAGATAGCGTCTGGGCGCCTAAGGAAGCGCCGGTTTATTCAGCGCTTCCCGTGGGGCAGGGATGCCCCGCCATTTTTGACGCCTGTAAGGCGTTGAAAATGAAGGAACCGGGAAACCGCGCTTTTCCGGTTCCGTGCTGATTATGGCCAGGATGGCCATAAATCAGCGTCTCCCTAGCGGGCGCCAACAATAGCCAAGATAGCACAGCCATCAAGGACGACCGGACCGAGACTGCCGGCGTTGCGGTCCAACCGTCCGGGAATGTCGGGGGTTGCGCACAGGTGGGCGGGCCGGTCGTCTATTGCCGAAATGTAGAGATAGTCTTTGACGATGGTCTTGCGCTGAGCTCGAATCCCGTGTCCTTTGGCGCGGAACCCCCTGACTGGGATAGGATCTTAGAGGACGATCGTGAGACGAGTATTCGTCATGTTGCAGGAGTGGTTCTGAAATGGGCGGTCACAATCGATCGAACGCGCAGCGCCAGCGTCTCGCCTACGAGGCGGCGCGCATCATGGTAGAGCAGGGGATCCAGCAATTCGACCGGGCCCGCCGCAAGGCGGCCGTGCGCGCCGGCATCGGCAACAAGCGTTGCTGGCCCAACAACGAAGAGATCCAGGAGGCGCTGCTTCAGCAACGCCGTTTGTTCCAGGGGGACAGGCAGGCGTTGGAGCTGCGTAGTCTGCGCCGGCAAGCCTTGTCGGCTATGCGTACCTTTGCCTCCTTCGTGCCCAGGCTCGTGGGCCCGGTGCTCTGCGGTACGGGAGACGCCGCCCAGGGCGTGCGTCTGCACCTATTCGCGGACAATCCCGAGGACGTGGTGCTGGCGTTGCTCGATCAGGGGATTCCTTGGCAGGAGCGCGAGGGCATCATCCGCTACAGCGGTGGTGTGCGCCGTAATCATCCGGTGTTTACTGTTTTTGCCGGTGAGACTCCCTTCGAGCTGGTGGTCCTGCCGCTGGCGGCCCTGCGCAATCCCCCTCTCAACCCGGTCAGCGAGCGGCCGGAAAAGGGCGCGGACGCCGCCGACGTTGAGCGCCTGGTGGAGTCCGTGATGGAGGAGCACTCCGTTCGAGGCTGAACCTTTCTCTGAGGGTGTCGCACCCTGCGGCAGCCTCATTCCGGGGATGGGCGCCCCGCGGAGTGTTTGCGGCTTGTCAGCGCCTGGAGATCGGCACGTAATCCCGTTGGGTTGGGCCGTGATAGATTTGGCGTGGCCGTCCGATACGGTTGTTCGGGTCGGCCATCATCTCCAGCCAGTGGGATACCCAGCCGACGGTTCGGGCGATAGCGAACATGACGGTGAACATGTTCCGCGGAATGCCGAGTGCCTGGTAGGTGATGCCCGAGTAAAAGTCTACGTTCGGATAGAGCTTGCGCTCGACGAAATACTCGTCCTCGAGCGCGATTTCCTCCAGTTTGAGAGCAAGCTCGAAAAGCGGGTTATCGGTGCCCGCCAGTTTCTCGAGGACTTGGTGGCATACCTGCCGGATGATCTTGGCCCGCGGGTCGTAATTCTTGTAGACCCGGTGTCCGAAGCCCATGAGCCTGAAGGGGTCGTCCTTGTCTTTGGCCTTGTCGATGTACTTCGAAACGTTCTTCACGTCGCCGATCTCGTCGAGCATGTCCAGCACGGCCTCGTTGGCGCCGCCGTGGGCCGGCCCCCAGAGCGAGGCGATCCCTGCCGCGATGCAGGCGTAGGGATTGGCGCCGGAGCTGCCGGCCAGGCGTACGGTCGAGGTGCTGGCGTTCTGCTCGTGATCGGCATGGAGGATGAACAGCAGGTTCAGGGCCCTCTCGGAAACCCGGTCCGGCTCGTAGTCCTCGCAGGGAGTGGCGAACATCATATGCATGAAGTTCGCGCAGTAACGCAGGTCGTTACGCGGGTACATGATTGGCTCGCCGACATTGTGCTTGTACGCCGCCGCAGCGATTGTCGGTAGCTTGGCGATCAGGCGGTGGGCCGAGATCTCCCGATGCCGTTCGTCGTATATATCCAGGTTATCGTGATAGAAACCGGAGAGAGAACCCACCACTCCGACCAGGATGGCCATGGGGTGAGCGTCGTAGTGGAAGCCACTTAAAAAGTCCTTCAGGTTCTCGTTGAGCATCGTGTGGCGGTTGATGATCTCCTCGAAGTGGACCAGTTCCTGCTCATTGGGCAGCTCTCCGTACAGGAGCAGGTAGGCCACCTCCAGGAAGCTTGCCTTGGTGGCGAGCTGCTCGATGGGGTAGCCGCGGTAAAGGAGGATGCCCTGCTCGCCGTCGATGTAGGTGATGGCACTGTGGCAGCTCGCCGTGGCCATGAACCCGGGGTCGTAGGTGAAGAACCCGGCCTGCTTGTACAGGGAGGAGATATCGACTGCGGGCGGACCGATGGTGCCCTCTTTTAGTGCAAATTCGTAGCTCGCACCATCGGCGTTGTTGGTGATGGTGACGGAATCGTTCGCCATAAGGTCGCTCCTGGCAGTGATTCAAAGACCCGCAGGTCCGGTATGGTGGCGATGCCGTTTGGCAGGCCGTTGATGGACCCCGTTGCGGGGGCGGCCTGCATCTGCTCGCGGGATGTCGAGAAATCCCATCCGTGAAATTCTCTCAAATGCCGCTTCAACTCTGCCATCCTGATTTCAAGGAGGCAATTTTCTTGCCGTACAGTTCGCCGTTTGGAGCCGGCGGCTCAGCCAATCTCCTTGAGGCGCTCGATGTCCTCGCGCACGGCGCTGACTGAGCTGGTGAAGTCGGCACGTTCCGACTCGTTGAGGTCGAGCTCGACCACGGATTCTATGCCACGCTGGCTCAAGATACAGGGCACACCCATGGCGATGTCCGCTTCCCCGTATTCGCCCTCGAGCAGCGCAACACAGGGTAAGAGCCGACGGCGGTCGTTGCTGATGGCGTCCACCATGGTGGCAACGGCGGCGGCGGGCGCATCGTAGGCGCTGGAGTTCTTGCGCAGCGCGAGAATTTCCGCACCGCCCTTTCGGGTGCGCTCGATGATGGCGGCCATGCGTTCTTCGGACAGGAAATTGGACACAGGCACGCCGTTGATGGTGCAGAATCGTGGTGCCGGCACCATGGTATCGCCGTGTCCTCCGAGCACCAGGGTGGTGATGTCGAGGGCGGAAAAACCTGTTTCCTGGGCGATGAAGGCGGCCATGCGCGAGGCGTCGAGCACCCCTGCCTGGCCGAAGACCCGATCGCGCGGCCAACCGGTCCGCTGGGCGGCACGATAGGTGAGGGTGTCGACCGGATTGGACACAATCAGGGCCATGGCATCCGGAGCGTAACGCAACAGATGGTCCATGACGTCGTCGATGATCCGCACGTTGGCCTCCAGCACGTCCGAGCGGGACATGCCCGGTTTACGCGGAAAGCCGGCGGTTACCACAACAAGGTCCGAACCCTTCAAGATGCGAGGGTCGCTGCTGCCTGTCAGACGGCAGTCAAACTCGAAGAAGGGCGCGGTCTGGTAGATGTCGAGCGCGACACCCTCCGCCACGTCTTCGCGTACGTCGAGCAGCGCGATCTCCCGGCACAGCTCTTGCCCGGCAAGGATCTGGGCCGTTGTTTCGCCGACGCGGCCGGCGCCTATGATGGCGATTTTGTGCATGGTGCTTTCCTCCGCTCCTCGGATCCGGGCCCAAGGTTCGTCCGCAGGGCTCGCTGGAGAAGATGTCGTTGTCGCTCGCGCGTTCTTCATTGGCGCCCAGTCGCTCCCATCCACATCGCCTCGTCGTAGCGAGCAAATCGATTGCGGATCGTGCAAGAGAACGCGAGTGTCGCCTTTCGCCGAGCCTCCTGCCGGAAGCAAACGGCCGTTGGTATCGATCAGGCGATCTCCAACAGCTCGAGGGCGAAGGTGAGATCTTTGCCGGCGAGTGGGTGGTTGCCGTCGATCCGCACGCTCGTGTCATCGAAGGACACGACGGTGAAGCTCAGGTTCTGACCATCGGGACCTTGGGCGTGCAGGACCATGCCCTCCGCCAGCTCGATGTTCTCGGGCATCGCGCTACGCGGCACCTCCTGGGTCAGGTGCTCGTGGCGGGGACCGTAAGCATCGTTTGCAGGAATGGTCACGGTCTTTGTGTCGCCGGCACACATGCCGATGACCGCGTTCTCGAAGCCCGGAATGAGATTTCCTCCGCCGAGCGTGAACTCCAGCGGATCGCCGCTTTGCGAGGAATCGAACTCGCTACCGTCGGCGAGACTGCCGGTGTAATGAACTTTGACCGTATCTCCATGTTTCGCTTGGGACATGGGGGGCTCCTGAAGGATGATTTGGGCGTGTCGACCATTGCGAAATCGACGCGATCGGCCTACACAGCCGAAGCGCGGAGAGTTCGTAGCGGGAGGTCGCAGGGACGCGTTTTTTCGACACTCTAGACTAGCCTAGTTTCGAGTGCAAACCGGAAGCAGCACCCAAGCAAGGGCTCGTCTCAGCGACGCGCGACGATGCGATTCATCGCCGCACGTACCCGATTGCCCGGCGTGGCGAATCCGATGCCCACGTTGCCGCCGGCCGGGCCGATCAGCGCCGTGTTGATACCGACCACTTGGCCCGCCAGGTTCACCAGGGGCCCTCCGGAATTTCCGGGGTTGATGGAAGCGTCTGTCTGAATGAGATCCCCCAAGCCACTGTCACCGACGCCGTTGCGGCCGAGGGCGCTCACGATCCCGGACGTAACCGTCTGGCCGATGCCGAAGGGGTTTCCGATAGCGAGCACGAAATCGCCCACCTCGAGATCGTCGGAGTTGCCGAACCGAAGTGCCTTGAGCCCGGTCGGCACAGACGAGAGCCGGAGCACCGCAATGTCGGCCCGGCGGTCGCTGCCGATCAATCGGGCCCCGTAGCTGCGCCGGTCCTTGAGGGTGACGGTAATGGACTCCGCATCTTGCACAACGTGGCGGTTCGTCAATACGAAGCCACGGCGGGCATCCACGATGACGCCCGAGCCGACGCTCTGAGTTCGGCCGGCGCTGGGCGAGTCCGGCAGAGGCAAATCAAATTTTTCAAGAAAGCGTCGGAAGTCCGGATCACGAAAGAAAGGATGCTCTTCGAGCGAAACACTCGATTCCACTGCAACGTTGACGACTGCGGGTGTGATGTCCCGTAGTAGCGGTGCGAGCGTAGGATAGCCGCCACCTTTGCTATAGGGGACGGTCGGAAGGCTGGGCGTCGCGGTGACGGGCACCCCGGCGCGTTGCGGAATTGGCGCGCAGGCGCTCAAAAGCAGGAAAAGGAGCGTGAGCACCGACAGGACCGACCGCAGATCGCGCATCAACTTCGCATTATTATTGGGAACCAATCGTTCGATTATGCGGCAGACCGGCGGCCGAGACCACCGCGGGCCGGCTCGAAGGTCGGTTTGGGGTCGATTGGCTTGAAGCAGGTGACGCGGAAACCGCGCCGTCGCTGGTGA
The DNA here is from genome assembly GCA_034716535.1 of Pseudomonadota bacterium. Taxonomy (GTDB): domain Bacteria; phylum Pseudomonadota; class Gammaproteobacteria; order Chromatiales; family Chromatiaceae; genus JAYEJW01. The sequence goes on along the minus strand of JAYEJW010000669.1, from coordinate 7,609 downwards.
CCTTGCATCGACTTTCGTCGGATTGAAGAGGAGCGAGCGTCAACAGGAAGCCCCGGGGCACAACCGGCCGACGTCGGGCGTGCGCGCCAGGGCGTCGGCCACCTGCAATCGCAAATCGTAGGCCACCGGCTGGTTTATGAGCAGGCTGAAGGGTTCCCAGCCGCCATTCCGCCGGACGAAACCCGCGTAACAGCTCACCCCCTTCAGGGTGCCTGTCTTGGCCCGTACTCGTCCGTTTTGCTGCGGCAGGAGGTCGCGGTAGGGGGCGAAGGCCTTCACGGCCGCCAGCAGTTGCCGCGCGCTCAGCCGGTTTCCCCGCGACAGGCCGGCGCCGTCCTCGATGCGGTAACCGGTCCAACCGAAGGTCTTGTCCACCCAGGCGGCGAAGGCGCGCTGGGCCTGCTCGATCCCCACCGGCCGGCCGTCCTGGCGGTCGCCCAACATCAGAAACAGGCCGTTCGCGATGAAATTGTTGGAGTACTCGAGCATGGCAGCGACGACGGTTCTCAGATTGCGGCTGTTTGCGTGCCGGTAAATGCGCTCCGCCCCGGCCGGTACGCGCCCGCCGCGCAGATCGCTTCCGACCTCGATGCCCGCGGCGTCCAGTTTGGCGGCCAGCAGCTCCGCGAAGTAGCGTACCGCAAGCTCCCGCTCCTTGAGGTTCACCCGATGCTTCCCGGCACCGAGCCCCTTGCCAAACCGACGCGCGAGCGGCGTGACGGGGGTCTGGGGTTCTGCGCTGCGGATGGCCCCGCCCGCGATCCGCAGGTTCAGGGTGTTGAAATTCGCGGCGAGGGCGGTTACCGGGGCATCGTAGGGATTGTTGCTCGACGAGCGTCCCCGAATCTCAACGCCGGGTGCGAAATAGCTGTCGTCCGTGCCGATGCCCGCCACGGACCGTACCCCGCGCGCCCTCAGGGCGCTAACGATCAGGTCGAGCTCTTCGGAGACCAGATAGGGGTCGCCGTAACCCTTGACCCACAACCGGCCGTCGGCGGCGCGGAAGAAGTCGGTGTGGAAGCGATGGCTCAGCCCCCAGCGCTGGATGGCAGCCAGCGCCGTGAGGATCTTCATGGTGGAGGCCGGAACCATGGGCCGGTCGGCGTGCCGCGCGATAAGGGTGCGGTCGCCCTCCTCCAGCATCAGGGCGGCCTTGGGGAGCTTGAGGGCACGGGAGACGGCGCTGCCGGATGCGGCAAAGGCCTGCCCGGCACCGGCCGCGAGCATCGAACCAGCCGTCAGGGCTGCGCCGAAAAGGAACGGAGAAACAGATCGGAATCGCATGGCAATCGACAATAGGGTTGCGTTGCTGGAAGCCGGCAAGGGGGCAGCGAGTCGTCGGATCCGGGCGGCAACGCAACCGAAGTGAAGACCCCTGCCGAGCCCAAAGAATAACCCAGAACCCTGGCGGTGGTCCCCTGCGCTGATCGTTTCCGGCGTGGTACCAATCAGCTTTCCTGCAGCAGGGTGCTGATGTCCAGGTGGTCTGCGACCAGCCGGGGCTCGGGCGCTGCGAGCCAGGGTACGACACCCAGGCAGGGGACCGCCAAGAGCGCCGCCAGGGTCGCGAGGTTCTCGTCGCGCGCTCGCATGTTCGGGTCTACCTGATTCGCTATCCAGCCGACAAGCCGGTTGCCGCTCGCGCGGATGCTCTCCGCTGTGAGGAGGCTGTGGTTGAGGCACCCCAGCTTGAGGCCCGCGACCAGGATCACAGGGAGCTCCAGGGCTCGCGGGAGGTCGCTCAGTGACAGTGATGGCGCCAAAGGCACCCGCCAACCGCCGACCCCTTCGATGACCAGGAAATCCGCTTGCCCTGCCAGTCTGGCGGCGCCGCTGCGAATGACCGGCAGATCGATCTCAATTCCCGTGCGGCCGGCTGCGATGTGGGGGGCGATGGGTGGCTCGAAGGCGTAGGGATTGACCTGATCGTAGGATAACCGGAAGCTGCCCTGTGCCTGCAGGCGAAGGGCGTCGTCGTTACGCAAACCCTCGGGGGTTCGGTCGCAGCCGGAGGCCACCGGCTTCATGCCCAGCACCCGAAGCCCGCACCGCTGCAGGCTCTCCATCAGGCCCAGGCTGACCTCTGTCTTACCGCAGCCGGTGTCGGTCCCGACGACAAAGACGCCCCTCATGACCGATCCCGTCTACGGATGGAGCTCACCGGGATCGCGACACCGTCGACTAGCTGCCGCTGAAGCGGTGCCCAGGCGTGGCCGTGGATCACCTCGTAGCTGGCGGGCAGGCGGCCATCGTGGCGGTAGGCCTCGTAAGCCCGCTCCACGACGGCGAGCCGACGCCGCCCGGTGAGCCCCCGTGGTCTCTCCGTCGTCGCGTTGTGGGCCCCAAGGATCTTGAGGTCCCGCATCAGGTTGCGCATGTTCCCGTAGGTGACGGTCAGGTGCTCCGCGTCCATGACCGGGTCGGCGAAACGGGCACGGACAAGAGCATCCCCGATGTCGTGCATATCCAGGAAAGGATTCACGTGCGAGTAACCGTCCGCCGCTGCCCAGCCCGCCCGCAGCTCCCTCAGGGTGTCCGGGCCGAACGTGGTGAACATCAGGAGCCCTCCCGGCCGCAGGACACGTAGGAGCTCACCGAAGGTGCGCGGCAGGTCGTTGCACCATTGCAGCGTGGCGTTCGAGAAGATGAGATCGACGCTTGCATCCGCCAGGGGCAGGGCCTCCGCGTCTGCGCAGACGCAGCGTGGGCGGTTGAGCCAGGAGCCGCGGTGGCGCGCCTGCTGCAACATGCCCAGGGCGAAGTCCAGGGCCAGGATGCGCGCCTTTTTGTAACGTCGCTGCAGGGCCTCGATGGCGTAACCGGTGCCGGCGCCAAGATCCAGGATGAGCCTGGGTGCCAGGCGCACGTAGTCCAGACGCTCCAGCATGCGGTTTGCGATCTCCCGTTGGAGCACGGCGGCCAGGTCGTAGGCGGCTGCGGCTCGCTCAAAAGAGCGGCGGGCGGAGCGTTTGTCGATGGGGCCGGCGTTCAGCATGGAAACCCTGCGAGGAATTCCGCGATCTCCGCGGTCGTCTCCTGCGGGTGGGAGAGGAAAGGCGCATGCGCGGCGCCGGGGATCACCCGCAGCCGGGCCTGGGGCAGCAGCGAGGCAACCCCCTCGGCGGCGGCCGCCGGGACCAGGGTGTCGCGCTCCCCGAACAGCCACAGGGTCGGACAGGTGACCTCGGCGAGCCGGCCACGAAGGTCCTCTTCTCGCAGCAAGTCCAGTCCGAGCGCCAGGGCGGACGGGTCTGGGGACGGACGCCGGGCGATCTCCCGGCGCAGGGCGCGGAGCGTCGTCCGGGCCTCGTCACTGCCCCGTACCTGCAAGGCAAGGAAGCGCTCCAGGGCCGGGGCGGGGTCCGCGACCAGAGACGTGTGAAATTGCTCCAGGGTCTGCGCCGGTACGGCGGTGGACCAGTCGGAGGCGCGGACGAAACGCGGCGTGGCGGTCACCAGGATCAGCGCGGCGATCCGCTCCGGGGCCTGCAGTGCCGCCTGAAGCGCCACCAATCCGCCCAAAGACCAGCCGACCCAGACAGCCTGTTCGGGTGCTGCCTCGAGGCAGGCCTGCGCCCAGGCTGCGAGGTTGTCGTGGCCCTGCTCGAAGGGGCTCGCGCCGTGGCCCGGAAGCTCGATGCGGCTCTGGCGTCTGACGTCTCCGAATGCGGGTGCCAGCGTCTCCCATACGGCAGCGTTCATGCCCCAGCCGTGGAGCAGAACCAGCTCCGGCCCCCCACCCTGTGGGTCCTTACAAGGCGTCACGTTTCCTCCCCCTGGGGCAGCTCTGACAGGCTGTCCAGCAGCCGGTCCACGTCCGCCTCCGAGTGTGCGGCGGAGAAGGTGACTCGAAGACGCGCCGATCCCTCCGGTACCGTGGGCGGGCGAATGGCGCTCACGAGGATGGCGGATTTCTCCAGATGCCGGCTCCAGCTCAGGGCCCGCTCGGCACTGCCCGCAACGATCGGCTGAATGGGGGTCCGCGAGTCCATCAAGGGTAAGCCGAGCTGCGCGGCGCCGGCGCGGAAGCGCGTTATCAGGTCCCCGAGCCGCTCCCGCCTCCAGGACTCGCGGCGGACGATCTTCAGGCTTGCCCGGGTGGCCATTGCCACGGCAGGAGGAGGGGCCGTCGTATAGACGTAGCTGCGGGCTCTCTGGATCAGGGTCTCGATCAGCTCCTCGCTGCCCGAGACGAAGGCCCCGAAGGTGCCGAAGGCCTTGCCCAGGGTACCGACCAGGATCGGGACCTGTTGGGGATCCAGCTCGAAGTGATCCGGGCTTCCGCGCCCGGACTCCCCCAGCACACCCAGTCCGTGGGCGTCGTCCACCATCAACAAGGTGTTGGCCTGACGGGCGGCCTCGGCCAGCTCCGGCAGGGGCGCCAGGTCACCGTCCATGCTGAAGACGCCGTCCGTGGCGACGAGCCGCCCGCCTTCGCCGTCCAGCATGCGGGCGAGCGCCTTCGCGTCCGCGTGGGGGTAGCGGCGCAGCTGGGCGCGGCTCAGCAGCGCGCCGTCGAGCAGGGAGGCGTGATTGAGCCGGTCCTGGAACACCCGATCCCGACGCCCCGTCAGCGCCGAGATCACGCCGAGATTGGCCATGTAGCCGGTTGAGAAAAGCAGGGCGCGCGGACGGCCGAGAAAGTCGGCGAGCTCTTCCTCCAAAGCGTGATGAGCGCTGCTGTGGCCCGTGACCAGGTGGGCTGCGCCGCTGCCCGCACCGTAGCTGTCCGCGCCCCGTTTGAGCGCGGCGACGACCTCCGGATGGTTGGCCAGACCCAGATAGTCGTTGCTGCAGAAGGCGAGCAACGGGCGGCCGTCGATGACCGGCCGCGGTCCCTGGGGACCGTCCAGTACCCGCCTCACACGGTAGAGGTGTCGGTCGCGCAGGCGATTGAGCTCGGCGTTCAGGGCGAGCATCGCTGCATCAACCGGCCCGCCGGCAGGGGCCGGGCTCGGTGCGCTCGTCGGCACTCGCGGCCTCGAAGTCGAGTCCCAGGCGCTCGAAAAGATCCCGGTCGCGGTCGGACTCCGCGTTGGGGGTGGTGAGCAGCCGCTCGCCGTAGAACATGGAGTTGGCGCCGGCGAGGAAGCACAGGGCCTGCAGCTCATCGCTCATCTGCGAGCGACCGGCGGAAAGGCGCACGTAGGAGCCGGGCATGAGGATTCGCGCCACGGCGATGGTGCGGACGAACTCGAAGGGGTCCAGCTCCGCCGTGCCGTGCAGGGGCGTGCCCTCCACCTGGACCAGCAGGTTGATGGGAACGGACTCGGGGTGCTTGGGCAGGTTGGCGAGTTGGCGCAGCATGGAGGCACGGTCTCGCCTGGACTCCCCCATGCCCAGGATGCCGCCGCTGCAGACCTTGATGCCCGCACTCTGCACCCGATCCAGGGTCTCCAGGCGATCCTGGTAGGTCCGGGTGGTGATGACCTGGCCGTAAAACTCGGGGGATGTGTCCAGGTTGTGATTGTAGTAGTCGAGCCCGGCCTCTTTTAGGCGACGGGTCTGATCGGCCGTGAGCATGCCGAGGGTGACGCAGGTCTCGAGCCCGAGCTCGCTCACCGCCTCGATCATGCGAATGACCTGCTCGAGGTTCCGATCCGTCGGGTTGCGCCAGGCCGCACCCATGCAGAAGCGGGTGGCGCCCTTGTCCTTGGCCGCCCCCGCCGCCGCCATGACCTCTTCGACGGGCAACAGGCGCTCGCGCACAAGACCCGTGTCGTTCTTCGCGCTCTGGGAGCAGTAGCCGCAGTCCTCCGGGCAGGCACCGGTTTTGATGCTGAGCAGGGTGCTTACCTGGACTCGGTTGGGGTCGAAGTTGGCACGGTGCACCCCCTGCGCGCGGAACAGCAGGTCGTTGATGGGCTGGCTCAACAGCGACTCGATCTCATTGACGGACCAGTCGTGGCGGACCTCGGTGATTGGCATCGTGGGGATTCCGATCGTGTGGACGGCCAAGCGGCGACGGTATTGCGCCGCAAAACCCCTAAATGATAATCGGGCGCCCTGCGCTGTCAACCTGCGCGGGCTCCGGTGGTTTACAAGCGCCCGTCGTTTCCTGGGAGCGCTACGAGCGGCAGCAACCGCGGTTTTATCCGCAGATTTCCTAGATGAATGCCGATTTCGGGACATAGAACGGCCCTGACCTGCTCAAATCCACGTAATCTGGGAATCATGTTCTGCAGCTTCGAGACGAGCGCGGAGGGCGGGATAGAGCCGTCGGAGCCATCGACCCAGAAAAAGCAATCCGCGATCGGCTAATCTGCGCTCAGGTACGTCATCACACCGAGCTGACGGCTATCCATCGATCAAACATGTTTCATCGCCGGCCGAACAGGGTGCTTTCAGGGATCTATCCGCCGACCTGCGTCTTGTGCGGGGCACCGGGCCACCGCGGCCTGGATCTCTGTCCTGGCTGCTTCGAGGACCTTCCCCGCAACCTTTCCTGCTGCGGCCGCTGTGCCCTTCCCCTGCCGGCTTCGCGTCCCGGGGGTGCCCTGTGCGGTGCCTGCCAGCGCCGACCGCCCCCCTTCTCGGCCTGTCACACCGCTTTCATTTACAAGGATCCAGTCCCCGCCCTCGTGGGCGGGGCCAAGTTCCGTGCTCGCCTCAACCTGACCCGACTGCTTGGGCAGTGCCTCGCCCTCTCTTTGCGCGAGCAGGGCGGCGCGATGCCCGAGCTGATCATCCCGGTACCATTGCATCCCGCGCGCCAGAGGGAGCGGGGCTACAACCAGGCGCTGGAGGTTGCTCGCACCCTGAGGCGGGAGCTTTCCATCCCCGTCGACACCAGGAGTTGCGTCCGGGCCCAGCCCACCGCGCCCCAGGCGGGCCTTGAACAGAAAGCGCGTCGGCGCAACGTGCGCGGTGCCTTCCGTGTTCAGCGGGCACCGGAGGCCGCCCATGTAGCCCTACTTGACGATGTGGTCACCACAGGCAGCACCGTGGCCGAGCTGGCGAAGGTTCTGCTGAAGGCGGGCGTCGAGCGGGTCGACGTCTGGGCGGTTGCGAGGACCGAGTGACGGGTTTTTCTTTGGGAACCTCAGACCAAGGGGCGGGCAACCCCGGTTCACCGACAAAAAGATGTGCCGCGATTTTCGGCCAGGCCAAGTGGCTGAGGATGAAGCTAACCGTTCAGCCCCCTCGCCCCTTGAGGGGGCTAGGGAGCGGGGGGCATATGGCCCTGATCTTGTTTACCTTGACCCCCATCTCCTCTCCCAAATGGCCAAGGGGATCCGAACGATTACGGATGAAGGCATCGAGAAGCTACGGCTTCCCGATGCCGTGCGCTGATCATGCCGGGACGGCGCCAGGGAAACGCTGATCTATGGCCATCCTGGCCAAATCGGCACTGAACCGCAAAAGCGCGGTTTCCCGGTTCCTTCATCTTCCACGCCTTACAGGCCTGAAGAATGGCGGGGCATCCCTGCTCCGCGGTAAGCGCCGGGTAAATCAGCGCTTCGCTAGATTGTGGACACTGTGTACAGCATCTGTCCCCAAGATTCATCGACGCTGATCTTCGCGACCCAAGCGGCGAAGCGATTCAGCGCATAAATGAGAAGTATCCCTCTCCCGATACCCCTTACCGCCGCGACTCCAGCGTCGATGA
>JAYEJW010000668.1:0-4707 GCA_034716535.1 Pseudomonadota bacterium | reverse complement strand
CAGGGCCATGGCTGTACGCTTGCTGCTGCGATGCAAAAATCCGAGCCGCGTAGTTTAGCAAATTATCAACCCTTAAACGCGCCCAACGTCTGCGGGTTTCTCAACGAGGTACCAGTAGAAGGAAGCTGGCTACTTCATGAAACCGTGCTTGGCGAGAAACTCCGCGCTGATGCCGGAGACATTCGGGTCCGCCGCCTTATCGCCAAGGATCAGGCGTTCCAGGTACCGGGCCACCAGGTCCACCTCCAGATTGACCCGCGTACCCGCCCGATACTCCCCGATGATGGTCTCATCCAGGGTGTGGGGCACGATGTTGAGCTCGAGCTCCCGGCCCGAAACCTTGTTCACGGTCAGACTGGTCCCGTCCACGCAAATGGAGCCCTTGTGGGCGATGTAACGGGCGAGCTCAGCGGGTGCCTCTATCCTGAAGCGAGCGGAACGGGCGTCGTCGTGACGGTCGAGCACGTGCCCGACACCGTCCACATGGCCGCTCACGAGATGCCCGCCCAAGGGCGTGGCCAACGTCAATGCCATCTCCAGGTTGACCCGGCTGCCGGTCCGGAGATCCCCCAGTGTCGTCAGGGACAGGGACTCTCGGGACACGTCCGCAGCAAAGCCCTCTGAATTGAGGACCACGGCGGTGAGGCAGACCCCATTGACGGCAATGCTATCGCCGATTGCCACGCCCTCCATGTCGAGCTTTCCGGTGCCGACGCTGAGGCGGACATCGCCGCCGCGAGGCTCCAGACGAAGAATCTCACTGACCGCTTGAATAATACCGGTAAACATAGTATTAGATGACTTACTTCAGAGATGAGGTAAATTTAGTCCGACGTTCTCAGCACGAGAAACGGACCGGGTTTCTCACTTCTGCTGACCCCTTGCCGCAGGCTGGGCGGTGACGCGCAGATCTGGCCCGACCATGCGCAGGTCCGTGATCTTGAGCTCGACCCGGTCCTTCATCCGCTCGAGCCCGGGGAGGGAAAACAGCCCGCGGGCACCGTCGCCCATGAGGTGGGGCGCCAGGTAAATAACCAGCTCGTCCACCAGCCCCGCGGTCAGCACCGCACCAGCCAGCGTCGGCCCCGCCTCGACCAGGATCTCGTTGATCTCCTCACGGGCCAGGTGACGGAACAGGGACTCCAGGTCCACACGGCCTTCGTTCTCCGCGCCGACGTAGACAAGGGCGCCCGCCGACTCCAACCGAACGGCGTGGACCGGATCCTGGTCCACACAGGCGATGAGGGTCCGGCCCGGCAGCGAGAGCATACGGGCATCCGCCAGCGTGCGCAGACCGGTGTCCACCACCACGCGCAGTGGCTGCCGGACAGCGTCATTCGGCTCCACACCGGGCAGATCCCGGGGCGGCAGACGCACGTTCATCGAAGGATCGTCCGCCAGCAGAGTGCCGACGCCGGTGACGATCGCGGAGCTGCGGGCGCGCAGGAGCTGGACATCACGACGGGCGGCGTCGGAGGTGATCCACTTGCTCTCGCCGCTGGCCATGGCGGTGCGCCCGTCCAGGCTCGCGGCCAACTTGCAGCGCACGTAGGGCAGGCCTGATTCCATACGCTTGATGAAGCCGGGATTCAGGTCGCGTGCTTGAGCCTCGAGAACGCCGACCTGCACCTCCAGGCCCCTTGCGTGCAGGATCTCCAGACCCTTGCCGGCGACCAAGGGATTGGGGTCGCGCATCGCCGCGACGACGCGCGAGACACCGGCCTCCAACAAGCCCTCGGTACAGGGCGGGGTCTTACCCTGATGGCAGCAGGGCTCCAGGGTCACGTGCGCGGTCGCGCCCCGGGCGCGCTCGCCGGCGGCGGCCAGGGCGATGCGCTCCGCATGGGGCAGGCCGGCCCTGCGGTGAAAGCCCTCCCCCACGATCTCGCCGCCGCGCACCAGCACACAGCCCACTCGGGGATTCGGCTCCGTGGTATAGAGCCCAAGGCGCGCGAGGCGGACGGCCCGCGCCATGAATGCCTGATCGGCGGCCGCGGTCAAGGCTTCTTTTCCAGCTCGTCGAGAAGGTCCATCTGCTGGCGCTTGGCCTCCGGTGTGGGCTGACGCTCCAGGCGCTCGATCTCCTCGCGGAAGGCGTTGACGTCCTCGAACTTGCGGTAGACGGAGGCGAAGCGCACGTACGCCACCTGATCCAAGCCGCGCAGCTCCTCCATCACCAGCTCGCCGATCTTGCGCGAGGAGATCTCCCCTTCCCCGGTGGAGATCAGGCGTCGGTTGATGCGGGCCAGGGCGGCCTCGATCTCGTCGGTGCTCACCGGACGCTTTTCCAGCGCCCGCATCATACCCGAGCGCATCTTGCGCCCGTCGAAGGGGACCCGGCTGCCGTCGTGTTTGATCACGCGCGGGAGGTTGAGCTCCGCGCTCTCGTAGGTGGTGAAGCGCTCCTTGCACACGGCGCACTTGCGGCGTCGGCGCACCTGCTCCCCCTCGCCGGAGAGGCGCGAGTCGATCACCTTCGTGTCCTGGGCACCGCAGAAAGGACAGCGCATCCGGCATCAAACCTCAACGTTGGTATACAGGGAACCGCGCGCAGAGCTCCAGCGCCTTCTCCTTCACCCCATCGATCATTCCCTGGTCGCCCCGGCTATCGATCACATCGCACATCCAGGTGGCCAGATCCCGCGCCTCTTCGGTTCCCACGCCACGGGTGGTGATGGCGGGAGTGCCGACCCGGATACCGCTGGTCACGAAGGGAGACTGTGGATCATTGGGCACCGCATTCTTGTTCACCGTAATATTGGCCGCACCCAGCCAGGCGTCCACGTCCTTGCCGGTGAGTCCCTGCTCGATGAAGCTCACTAGGAACAGATGGTCGCTGGTGCCGCCGGAAACCACGTCGAAGCCGCGCGACATGAAGACCTCGGCCATGGTCTGAGCATTGAGCATAACCTGCTCCTGATACGCCTTGAACCCCGGCTCCATGGCCTCCTTGAAGCCCACCGCCTTGGCGGCAATCACGTGCATCAACGGTCCGCCCTGGGTGCCGGGGAAGACCAGGGAGTTGAGCTTCTTCTCGATCTCCGGGTTGGCCTTGGCCAGGATCAGGCCGCCGCGCGGACCACGTAGGGTCTTGTGGGTAGTGGTCGTCGTCACGTCCGCAATCTGCACGGGGCTGGGGTAGAGGCCGACGGCGATCAGGCCCGCCACGTGGGCCATGTCGACGAACAGATAGGCCCCCACCTCATCGGAGATCGCACGGAAGCGCTCCCAATCGACGACGCGGGAGTAAGCGGAGAAGCCGGCGACGATCATGCGCGGCCTGTGCTCTCTCGCCAGACGCTCCACCTCCACGTAGTCGATCTCGCCGGTGGCCGGATCGAGCCCGTACTGCACCGCGTTGTAGAGCTTGCCGGAGAAGTTCGGCTTGGCCCCGTGAGTCAGGTGACCCCCGTCGGCCAGGCTCATACCAAGCACGGTGTCCCCGGGCTGGCACAGCGCCATGTAGACGGCGGCGTTGGCCTGGGAACCGGAATGGGGCTGCACGTTGGCGAAGTCCGCCCCGAACAGGGCCTTTGCGCGATCGATGGCGAGCTGCTCGGCCACGTCCACGTACTCGCAGCCCCCGTAGTAGCGTTTGCGAGGATAGCCCTCGGCGTACTTATTCGTCAGCACCGTGCCCTGGGCCTGCAGCACCCGGGGACTGGCGTAGTTCTCGGAGGCGATCAGCTCGACGTGCTCCTCCTGGCGGCGCTCCTCATCCTGGATCGCCTGCCAAATTTCGTCGTCGTAACCGGCAATCTGCATCGTCTTCTCGAACATGGATCGTTCCTCGGCTCAAAACTTTTGTATTGTAACGAGTTTCCTGGTCTGCGTCGCTGGCACGTCGCGCGATTTTTCCACCGGCATGGCCACAGTCCGGGCGCAGCATAGCCGCACTCATCGTTCGACCGAAACCCGATGAAAGAACTCGCACGCCAGTCGAAGAGGCCAGACAATCATCCTAGTACAGGCGCTCCTTAAGAGTCCTTAACAAGAAGAAGGAAGAGAGAGTCTCACGCGACGCCGCGAAGCCGCGAAGGGCGCGAAGACAATCTAACGGCATGGTGACTGTTGGAGAAACTTAGGCGCTGCTGTACTAGATGCGGCAGTTGGGCGCCGCCCAGGGTGCGTGCACTGAGTGGCGTTGCGTCCTCACCGAAAAGGTGAGGCCCAACAGCGCGACTATTTCGCCTCGGATCCGTCACAACGTGGGCTGTCCCGTGGAATCCCGCGCCTTGGCTCTGGTAACATTAAAATCCTGTTCGCTCCCAGGAGCTCGCGAAGCGCAGCAAGGAAATGGGAAACAGTCACGAAATCGAAGACAGCGGCCGTCTCCTAGGCCATACCATTACCCACAACTCTCCCCGATACTGCGCTGGGCCTCAAGCGCGAGCACGAAATCGGGGACGCGTTGTAGACCGATCCAGAGCGTTTTCGGTCCGGGGAAGCCATCGCTCTTGCGGTTGAGAAAGCCGCCGAGACCGGCGACCATGCGCACCATGGTGTCGAGTGACGGAGGCTCATCGGGCGGCGGTTTGCGCTGGGTAACCAGATAGACGGCCTTCCATTCCTCGTCGGCGAACACCGTATCGCAGGGCATCTCCGGGCAGTCGCGCCCGAGCATGGTCAGAAACAACACACGCCAAGCGATGATCATATAGAAGGCCAGCGCCGGCTCGAGACGCTCGCGCTTCTCCAATTGCAACT
>JAYEJW010000667.1:0-4718 GCA_034716535.1 Pseudomonadota bacterium | reverse complement strand
CAAGCCCCAGACCAGCGATCGCAGGTCCTGGGGCTTGCGTACGGAGCGCGTCAATTGCGCCCTGTTGTTGACTCTCGACCCACTTCTGCTGCGTCGTTTGGATCGTTGGGCTTCGGATATCCTTCATCGCATCGCCGATGGGGGCCACCGCTTGGATCTGCGCCGCGCTTACGACGCGGGTTTCGTCGCTTGGCTCTGGTCACGTTGGCGTGAAGGTCTCCACGTCACCCAAGACAGATCCTTAGACCAAGATCTTGAGATCGCGCTTGGTCAATACGTGGAACGCGAAGATCTGGCCAACGGTCCGCGCACTGTCGTTGAGGTGTTCGCTCGAGTGGTCGAGTATCCGAATCGCGTCTACGCACTGCCCGAGTTCGTGCAAGATCTGCGCACCGGAGGATTTCGCTTCTTCTCCGGAGCTCAGAGTGCTCAGGCACTGATCTCTGGCATTCTCGACGACGCCTGGGTCAATGAATCCTGGGAGCGCCGACAGCTTGTGGAGATTCTCGCTGGATTTCCCGATGGCGTTCCCGCTGAAACCCTTGCGCGCACCTTGCCGCAAACCCAGGACTGGGACCGGGTGCGCCGCGAGCTGTTCGGACCTCTGCTGGTCAATGGCGGGCAGGGCCCAGCGCTTGAGGTCCTGCAACGAGTAAGGCGCAAGACTTGGGAACTTGACGAATTGATATTGTGCTGCTGGGAGACCTTGCCGGCGCTCGACAGCCTGATGTCCCACGCGGTGGGTTTGGTGTCCTCAACACTGGTGTCCTGGTGGTTCGGAGATCATGCAGAGTCTAGTGGCCGATGGCGGGAACCGGAGTCCACTGTCGGACCGGATCGCTGGTTCGATGGCGAGTTCGATCCGGCGTTTCCGGATCGCAGAATACGCGTCGAGGTGCGCGATCAGGTAACGCCGCTGGATCCGTCCGATGACGCCGAGTTGGTCGTGCGCTTCCTCCTCTCCGGCGAAGGCGCCTGCGCTTGCGCATTGGAGGCCGCGGATGATCCGAGCGAACCGGTGCTTCTAACGGTGACGCTCCCGTTGTTAACGCCGATCGCGGAGTTGCCTGCTGCGCTCTTGCGCTATCGCAAGTTCCTTGACCCAGAGCCCATTCGACCGATCCATCTGCTCGCTGCCCTCGCCGATGTGCAGGCGCAGAAGGAGCAGCCCGAGGTCTCCGATCAAACGCGCCTGCGCGCGGAAGCTTTTAGCCGAGAAGTCTGCGATCTTCTTGGCAGCTTGCTGCTTCAAGGTGATATCCAAACAGGGAGGAATAAGCGGCTCAGGCTCTCAGGGGTGCGCGTGCTGCGCGCCGTGGCAACCCGGGGGTTGCGGCAACGCTATCCTGATTACCGGCCGTTGCGCCGGGTTCCTCGTTGGCGTGACGAATTGACACGCTATCGCCGGGCACTCTCAGCGCCGGATCTGAGTCCGGGGCAGCGCGTTGGAATCTCGCCTGTGCGAGGTGCAAAGCATGAGGTGCTGCAACGTTTGGAGCAGCAAAGCGTCGCGGCTGGTGACAGCCTAGTGCGATCACTCGAATCTCTGCTGCGCGCGGAGGGGGCGAAGGAGGACTATTGCCTGTGGTTCAGCTTGCATGAGCTTGAGCAATGGGTTCTGGATCAACTAGGCAAGCGTCGATTGCCCAGTGTCTCTCTGGTCGATCTTTTGCGGCGCCATGGCTGTAGCGTCGCCGAAGCCGACGAAATTGTCTCCTTGCTGTTGGCTCGACGGGCGATCGAGATGGATGCCGATGGTCTTGTGGGTCCTAGTCTTCCGGAAGCAGACGGTTTCGGCACGGCGTCGCCCGAGGAAGAGGTCGCTAAGGTAGAAGACCAAGCGGGCAAACACGACGCGATAACTCGTATCGACACCCGGCTGATCGAGGTCTTGGCTCATTTTAGGGCTCTCGACGAGCTAGCTTTGCCGCCTTCGAATTCCCTGTCCAAGCACGTGGAAGCTCATATTCACGATGTGGTTCGTCGTATCGATGGGGGACTCGTCAAGGCAAAGGCCCTGCGCACGCGTTGTGCAAAAGAAGACGCGTTCTCAAAGGTGGGCGAACTTGAGCGCCGAACCCGTGAGACCGAGGCAATGATGGAGCGCATCTTGGATGACCACGCGTGGTGCAAACGGTGGCGTCATGCTGCAACTCTACTCGCTGGCCTCGAGCGACGAGCGGAGCGTCTGCAGGGGCCAGCATCCGGAGCGCTGGTAGATGCTCGCCAACAACTGGCGGAATGTATACGTGGCTGGCGCGAACGTTTCGCTACCAATGGTGTGCAAGCGCTTACCGAGTCCAACACCTTCATCGACGAGATTCAGGCCATCGAGCAACGCCTCGACACCCATCAACTCGATGAGCGTATAGCCTTCGACCGGCGCCGGCGTGATCTCGTGGAAGCATTCGGCTGGGCAGCGAAGCGCCCCGCCCCTTGGGGGCTTGATGTCAAAGACCCGACTCCATTCGATAGCTTGGATCGTTGGGTGCTTGAAGCGGCCGAGCGGGCGTTGCAGCGACTGGAGTCTGCCTATAGCCCTGGGAACTGGAAAGATCCCATGGAGACTCAGGTGACCTTTCGCGAGCTGCACGGACGCTTCGCTAAAGCCTTGGGGCTCGCTCAGGCCGACAGCGCGGCAATTGAGGCGTTGCTGCCTTTGGAGCGGCGTCTCAAAGACGGATTCAAGAAAACGTATCAGCTCGAGCAAACGTACAACGATCCTTCGTCTGGCCCGAATTTCGATCAGTTAGCGCAGGCGTTTGCCAATGGTGAGATCGAGCTGGTTGTGCGGGCGCGGGGATCGGAGCTTGGGTCGTGATCGAGATCATCGGCGGTGAAGAAGGTACCAACGAGCTGGAAGCGGCTCGAGAGCTTGCCGCCGTCATAGACTCCGAGTGGGGCGTGCTAGCGGATAGGATCCAAGGTGTGATAGTTGCGGGCATGCAGTGCTTTGGTCAGCGCACGCAAGACATCGATCTTGTTTTACTGATTCAAGCGAGCGAGCCGATTGAGCTTGATCCCTTGCTGGATTTTCAGGGATCCAGAGGTGAGTCGTTCGAGCCCCGCAGGCTTTTGGTGCATGGCCTTTGTCTGGCTATAGAAGTCAAGGACCATCCACCGGATGACGTTCACTTCAACGGAAATCAGGCGAGCGTGCTTTATAGGGGTAGGCCGCACAACGCGACTGTGCAAAGCGAGAACCAGCAGGTTTCTCTGCGCAATTACCTGACTGGACGCAGAGTGAAACCGCCCTTCGTCGTGAACCTGCTTTGGTTCAGAGGCATCCGCCAGAATCAACTGCCCCCCGGCCCCCACAACTTCTTGGGTTCGAACGCGACCTGGGAACTGTTCGTCAACACAGCGGCTCGACTCGGGGGACGCCAGACGGGTAGGGACTGGCAAATCGACGCCTTCGCTAAGGGGACCAGCTTTTCAGACGTTCGCCGAGTCCTGGCCCAGCGAGTTGCGCCGGGCGCTCTCGACAGAGTTCGCATGGAACGCATCAGCGCTCATCTGCTGCCCCAGAGTATGGCCGACGAACTCGGTCGGCGTCTGTTGCTTCTGCGTGGTCGGGGCGGGACCGGTAAGACCATGGCACTGCTGCAAATGGCTTGGCATGCTTATCGAGATTCCGGGGATCGCTGCCTGGTCCTCACGTATAACAGGGTGCTCGCGGCGGATCTCAGGCGCCTGCTTGCTCTACTGCGCGTACCCGACGACGTCGCTCGGGAGAGTATCCAAGTACGGACCATCGTTGGTTACATGAGTCGTTTGCTTCGTCATTTGGGGTTCTCGGTCGAGTCGGAAGATTTCGACTCCTCGTACGCCCGGGCCAAAAGTGGCGCTTTGGAGTACCTCGATCAGGGGGCTTTGACCGAATCCGATTTGGACCGATTGAGGAGCGACGAGGCCAACGAGTACGGATTTGATCTGGTGTTCGTAGATGAAGGACAGGATTGGCCGAACGATGAAATACGCCTGCTCGGTGCCCTGTTTCCACGCTCGGTGATGACGGTTGCCGATGGAGTAGATCAATTCGTTCGCGCTGGCAGACCCGATTGGCGCAAAGGACTCACGCGGGCGGGCTATACGACGGTTCGTCTCGCGCGATCCCTGCGCATGAAAGGTGGCTTGACCCGCTTTGCCAATCGTGTCGCCCTCGCATTGGACTTGGACGATTGGTACCTAGAGCCGAGCGGAGAATTGGCGGGCGGGCGGATTGAGATCGTGGTGGGGGACTTCTTGGATTCGGGATCGCTCGATTCCTTGCTCAACGACAGCACGGCTGCCGGGAATGCACCTATCGACAGTCTGTTCTGTGTGCCGCCAAGCGACGCCTATACTTGCGACGACGGAGGACGGCGCAGCCGCACGGGAGATCGCCTGGAGTCGGCGGGGCACGAGATCTGGAACGCGGTCTCTCCCAGCGAGCGTATCGCCTATCCATGCTCCGCAGACGTCCTGCGAGTGGTCCAGTATGAATCCAGTCGCGGGGCTGAAGGCTGGCTAGTTGTCGCGCTGAAGTTCGATCTGTTCTGTGACCAAAAGGCTGCGACTTGGAGCACGACTCCTGACGGTTCCCTGAGTGACCCGCACCAGGCCCGCCGCCTGTTCTTGGCACGGTGGATTATGATAGCGATCAGCAGGGCCTTGGACACCCTTGTGATCGAACTGACAGACGAGCGCCATTGGGTAAGCCGCCTCTTGTTGCAGGT
>JAYEJW010000666.1:0-20381 GCA_034716535.1 Pseudomonadota bacterium | reverse complement strand
GGGAGATGATCGAGCGGCTCGACGAGGAAAGGCCGGAGGCCGTCTTGATCTGGAGCGGCGACAATGTCTCCGAGTCCACCTTCTTCGCCATGGCATGTTGGTGGCTCAAAGGGCGATCGGAGCCGGTGCTCCGCGTCCCGATGCCGGGGAACGACGGCCGCCACCTCGTTGCGACCCATTACCCGGCCGAGCTCGCTGGCTTTTTCACGTCCGCCCGGGCGCTGAAAGACACCGAGCGCGCCGACCTCGCCGAGGACTTCGAGCGCATCCGCGGCCAAACCGGCCTGCTGCGGCGCTGGGAGGAGGGACGGATCTTGGGTGTGCCGATGGATCGATACGACCCGTTGCTGTTGGCATCCTGCGTATCGACCTGGACACGTGCACCGCGTGTCGTGGGGACAGCCATGAGCCGGTGCGACGGGCACAACCTCCTGAGTGATCTCTTCTTCTCAAGCCGGCTGCAGGTCCTCATCGATGCCGGACGCATCGACGCCGACGGGAGGCGAGATCGGCTGCGTGAGTACGCCGTGCGTTTGGCGGAAGCGTGACCGGCCCGCTGTAGGATCGACCGGATGCGATCGAGGGGGAATCTGCCGCGCAAATTCGGTCTCTTGTTGCTGGCGGGTTCCGGCGCTGTGGGTTCTCGGCGACTACGGTCGCTATTACATCGCCGTTGAACGCTGCCTGGATGCCGGCCGCGTGTACGACGATCGGGAAGACCGATGTCGGGACGACGTCTCCAATCTACCTTACATGCCCTATGCCGCGCTTCGTCCGGCTCTGCTCGCCGGGGCGGGTGCCCTAGCGATATGCGGTGTCAGGCTCGTCGCGTTCGGACGGTGAAACAAGTAACACACATAGAGACGTCTCTCGCGACGGTTCCGAAGCGCCAAACAGATCCTGATGACCCTCCGGATCTCAAACATTTCCGACAGTTGCTTCCGCATGACAGCCCACAAGAAGATCGCACTCCGAGCGGCAGGGATCTTCTTCGGCACTTGGCTGCTGCTTGCGCACGCGGCCGCCGACTTTCCGCCGCCGCGCGGATTCGTATTCCTGGTCCTGATCCGGCTCGCCTGCGCGGCCCTGGTCTACCTGTGCGTTCCCGTGTATGTAACGTAACCCAGCCAGTCAGTCGCCAGGCACAAGCGAACGTTCTCTGGCCGTGGCCAGGAGAGAACTGCCCGCGGCTTCAATGTCCGCAGATGGGACAGAACGGAAGTCGGGGTTGATGGCCGTTTGGTTATGAAACCCGAAGCAGGAGACCCCTCTGCCTCAGCAGATGGAAAGATTCCTTCCGCCCACTGGAAACTCCGCTGATTGGTCGGCTTGGGGTCGAAAGCAGGCGTGCAACCTGGACGGGAAAAACGCCGAGCGACGCACGGCTGCCTTCCAGTTGACGCGGCGCATGCAACAAGTTGGACGTCGAAGCCAAGGTTGAAGGTGACGTGCGTCCGATGCTGCGGGAGCAGTACCGAGAACTGGACCGACCGGCTGATTGCCAGTTCGATCTGGATAGGGAACGGCTATCGATAACGTCCTAGCGCCGACCGATTTGTGGGTACATGCAAAAAAGATCGAACGTAACCATTTCTCTATCAGAGGGTTACGACAAATGAATGGCGGAGAGAGAGGGATTCGAACCCTCGATGGGCTTTTAACCCATACTCCCTTAGCAGGGGAGCGCCTTCAGCCACTCGGCCATCTCTCCGAAAACTGGTGTGGGTGAGTACCCGGTGTCGCGGTTTTAAGGGAGGCGCTGACTTGTCAGCGTTTCCCGTGCGGGGCAGGATGCGCCGCCATTTTCAGTCACGCAAGTGGCTGAAAACGAAGGAAAGCGGGAACCGCGTTTTCGCTTTCCGTGCGCTGGGAAATCCAGGATGGATTTGTTCAGCGCTTCCTTTAGAGACCGCCGTCCAGGCGTCGAGCCCTCGTTCAGTGGGCGGCGAGCCGCCAGCCACCGGGCTCTCGCGCGATTGGTATCTAGGCGGTGGAACCCCGGCATCCGCAATCGGTGGGGCAGGGATTATAGCCCTGCCTTTTTTCCTTGGCCACCTAATCCGGCGTGGATTCCGATCCGCCTTCGCCCTGTTGCGCGTTCTGTTCCGCCTGCTCCCGCTTGATGCGCTCGTAGATCTCCTCACGATGTACGGCCACGTCACGGGGTGCGTTCACGCCGATGCGAACCTGATTGCCTTTGACACCCAGCACGGTTACGGTCACCTCGTCGCCGATCATCAGGGTCTCACCGACGCGTCGGGTCAGTATCAACATTGTCGTATCTCCTTTTTTTCCTTGTTCCAGATTGCAGCTCGGCCATGGGTTGCTCGAAACCATGTCCGATGTCTATCGACCGGGGCCGAGCCGCAGCCAACCAAGCACGGAAGTCGGATTTTGATCTCCGCAAGTATCGATTTAAACATAGCGAAGACTGTGCTAAAAGGTTTTTACTACAGTTTGATTACGCTCACTGCCAGGGAATTTGGGAGTTTCCGTGAAAATTCAAGCCACCGGCTGTCTCCGCGACCTTCTGCGGGCCCCAGTTGTCTCGGTCTCCGGCCAAGGAGGGACGAGGGCCGGATGCCGTCACCGCTGTCCCATAGGCTGCCCGTGAGCGGGGGCCGTCAAGGGATGTTTTCGACCCCGGTCACGCCCCTTCGCGCAGGCCAAAGGCGTCGTGCAAGGTCCGCACGCCGAGTTCGAGATACTTCTCGTCCACCACCACCGAGATCTTGATCTCCGATGTGGAGATCATGCGAATGTTGATGCCCTCCTTGGCGAGAGCGGCGAACATTTTGCTTGCGATCCCTGCGTGGGAACGCATCCCGACGCCCACCAGCGATATTTTCACGATGCCCTCGTCGCCGAGCACCTCCCGGGCGGACAATGCCTGGGCGGTGGCGTTGAGGATCTCCATCGCCCGTGCGTAGTCATTGCGGTGGACGGTGAAGGTGAAGTCCGTGGTTGCCTCGTCTGCCGCGACGTTCTGAATGATCATGTCCACTTCGATGTTGGCGTCCGATACGGGGCCCAGAATCTTGTAAGCCACGCCGGGTTGGTCGGGAACGCCCAGGATGGTGAGCTTGGCTTCGTCGCGGTTGAACGCGATGCCGGAAATGACGGCCTCTTCCACGGCTTCCTCCTCGAATGTGATCAGCGTGCCCTCGCCCTCTTCGAAGCTGGAGAGCACGCGCAACGGAACCTTGTACTTCCCCGCGAACTCCACGGAACGGATCTGCAGGACCTTCGAGCCCAGGCTCGCCATCTCCAGCATCTCCTCGAAGGTGATGCGCTCTAGCTTGCGCGCCTTGGGCTCGATACGCGGGTCGGTGGTGTAGACGCCATCCACGTCGGTGTAGATCTGACACTCGTCCGCCTTCAGAGCCGCGGCAACGGCCACTGCGGAGGTGTCCGATCCACCCCGCCCCAGGGTGGTGATGTTTCCCTGCTCGTCCACGCCCTGGAAGCCCGCGATGACGACCACCCGTCCCGCATCCAGATCGGCCTTGACCCTCGCGCCGTCGATATCGCGGATGCGCGCCTTGTTGTGGGCGCTGTCCGTGAGAACATGGACTTGGCCGCCTGTATAGGAGCGGGCCGGACAGCCGAGCTCCTCCAAGGCCATGCTGAGCAAGGCGATGGTCACCTGCTCGCCGGTGGAGAGCAGCACGTCGAGCTCGCGCGGAGCGGGCTGCTCCTGTATCGCCTTGGCGAGCCCGACCAGGCGGTCGGTCTCGCCGGACATGGCCGAGACCACCACGACGACCTGATCGTCCCGGTCCCGCCAGGACTTCACGCGCTCGGCGACGACCTCAATCCGCTCGATGCTGCCGACCGAGGTGCCGCCGTATTTCTGAACGATGAGGGCCATAAGACTCTTCTATGGATGTTTGTTCGCTAGGATTCGCCCGGACCGCGAGCCTTGCTCATGCCACCCGTGCGCGTACCCAGTCGCCGACCAGCTCCAGCGCGTCGGGCAGCCCGGAGGGATCATTGCCCCCGGCTTGCGCCATGTCCGGTCGTCCGCCGCCCCTGCCGCCGACCTTCTCCGCCACGGCCTTGACCAGGTCGCCCGCCTTCATGCGGCTTGTCAGATCCTTGGTGATGCCTGCCACCAGACTCACTTTTCCATCGGTTTCCGCGGCGAGAACGACGACTGCCGAGCCCAGCTTGCTCTTCAGCTGATCCAGGGTATCGCGCAAGCTCTTTGCGTCGGCCCCGTCGAGGCGCGCGGCCAACACCTTGATGCCCCCCACATCCATCGCCTCCGAGGCCAGGTCCTGCCCGGCGGCGCTGGCCAGCTTGGCCTTGAGCTCGCCGAGCTCTTTCTCCAGGCGCTTGTTTCGATCGACGAGCTGGACCACCTTGTCGTTCAGGTCCTCTCGGCTGCCCTTGACCAGGGTGGCGAGGCGCAGCAGACGTTCCTCGTCCGCCTCTACCCAGTCCAGGGCGGCATCGCCCGTAACCGCTTCGATGCGCCGCACCCCTGAGGCGATGCCGGCCTCGGAGACGACCTTGAACAGCCCGATGTCCCCCGCGGCGTCAACGTGCGTGCCGCCGCACAGTTCGGTGGAGAAGTCGCCAATGCGCAGCACCCGCACCTTGTCGGCGTACTTCTCCCCGAACAGCGCCAGCGCGCCCGTGGCCTTGGCGTCGTCCAGGGACATGATCCGGGTCTCCACCCCGTGGTTCTCGCGGATCTCCCGGTTGACCAGGCGCTCGATGTCGAGGATCTGCTCCCGGCTCAGCGGCTCGAAGTGGGAGAAGTCGAAGCGCAGTCGCTCCGCTTGAACCAGCGAGCCTTTCTGCTGCACATGCTCTCCCAGGATTTGGCGCAGGGCGGCGTGGAGCAGGTGCGTCGCCGAGTGGTTGAGCGCGATCGCCCGGTGTCTTGTGGCGTCCACGCGGGCCTCGACCCGGTCGCCGACGTGAAGCTCGCCTTCCTCGACGCGTCCGACATGGACGATCAGGTTGACGCCCTGTTTCTGCGTATTCAGGATCTCTACCCGTACCCGCTCGCCGGTGAGCCAACCCAGGTCCCCGACCTGTCCGCCGGATTCGGCGTAGAAGGGGGTGGTGTCGAGCACCACCAGACCCTGTTCCCCCTCGCGCAGGTGGTCCCGCGGCTCGCCGTCCTTGTAGATGGCCAAGATCACCGCCTGGTCGCTAAGATGCTCGTAACCGGTGAAGTCCGTCTTCCCTTCGATCTCTATGACCGCGCTCTGTGCCGAGCCAAACTGACTGGCGGTGCGACCCCGCGCCTTTTGTTGCGCCATCTCCCGCTCGAAGCCCTCCATGTCGACGGCGAGCCCCCGCTCCCGTGCGATGTCGGCAGTGAGGTCCGTCGGGAAGCCGAAGGTGTCGTAGAGCTTGAACAGGGTCTCGCCCGGGATGCGGTTGCTCGATAGCCCTGCGATGGACTGCTCGAGGATGCGCATTCCCTGCTCCAGGGTCTCGGCGAAACGTTCTTCCTCGATTCGCAGTGCCCGCTCCACCTGAGTGCGGGCGGCTGTGAGCTCGGGGTAAGCGTCCCCCATCTCTCGCACCAGGGTCGGCACCAGGGCGTGGAAGAAGGGCTCTTTGCAGCCCAGCTGATAGCCGTGACGGATGGCGCGGCGGATGATCCGGCGCAGGACATAGCCGCGTCCCTCGTTGCTGGGTGTAACCCCGTCGGTGACGAGAAAGGCCGCTGAACGGATGTGATCGGCGATGACCCGCAGCGACTTTTCCTTTAGGTCCTGACACCCGGTGATGGCCGCCGCCGCGGTGATCAGGTTGCTGAAGATGTCGATCTCGTAGTTGCTGTGTACGCCCTGCATGACGGCGGCCAGGCGCTCGAGCCCCATGCCGGTGTCCACCGAGGGCTGGGGCAGGGGAGAGAGGTTGCCTTGCGCATCCCGGTTGTACTGCATGAACACCAGGTTCCAGATCTCGACATAGCGGTCGCCGTCCTCACCCGGGGATCCGGGTGGGCCGCCGGATACTTGTGGGCCGTGGTCGTAGAAGATCTCCGAGCAGGGCCCGCAGGGTCCGGTCTCGCCCATGGACCAGAAGTTGTCTTTCTCGCCGCAGCGGGAGAAGCGCTCCGCGCTCACGCCCATCTCGTCGAGCCAGATGGAGGCCGTCTCGTTGTCGTCCGTGTAGACGGTTACCCACAGGCGTTCTTCCGGGATGGCGAGGACCCCTGTGAGGTAGTCCCAGGCGTACCGGATCGCTTCGCGCTTGAAGTAGTCGCCGAAGCTGAAGTTGCCGAGCATCTCGAAGAACGTGTGATGGCGTGCGGTGTAGCCCACGTTCTCGAGGTCGTTGTGCTTGCCGCCCGCGCGTACGCAGCGTTGGGCGCTTGCGGCACGCGTGTAGGCGCGCTTTTCGCGGCCGAGAAACGTCTCCTTGAACTGGACCATGCCGGCGTTGGTGAACAGCAGCGTGGGGTCGTTGGCCGGAACCAGCGGGCTGCTGGGAACGACCTGGTGTCCGCGCTCGGCAAAGAAGTCGAGAAAACCGGATCGAAGCTCTGCGCTGCTCTTCATGGCGGGAAACTCAGGAAAGGACTTGGAGGACGTTCGGGGGCTCAAGGTTCGTCATGGCCGCGCAGAAAACGCAGGATGAGCTCCGACGGGAATCCCCTGTATTCCAGGAACCGGGCGCGGCGCGCAAGCTCCCTCGCATCGGCGGTGCGGTCCGGGCCGAACTTTTTCTCATGCACTGCGGCGATCAACTCCAGCCACTCGTGTGATGATCTCTCCAGATGGGACTCGATCAGCGCGTCCGGGATTCCCCGTTGGCGAAGCTCCTGGCGCACCCGCAAGGGCCCGAAGCCCTTGCGCAGCCTCTCGGCCACATAGGACTCGGTCATGCGCTCCTCGCTCAACAGACCCTGCTCACGCAGGCTCCCGAGCACCTCGTCCACGGCGGTCTGCGCGTAACCCCGTGTCATCAGCTTACGGGCCAGCTCCAACCGGCTGTGTTCGCGGGCGCTCAGCAGCTTCAACGCCTGACGCTGGATCTCCGGCTCCAGGGTCAGGCCTCCGCCGGCGCTGCGGCAGGTCCTTCGCTCACGGCCTGGGGCAGGAGTAGCGCGCGGATCTTCTGGTCGATATCGGCGGCCACGTCCTTGTTTTCCTTTAAGAAGTTTCGGACGTTGTCCTTGCCTTGGCCGATGCGGTTGCCGCCATAGCTGTACCAGGCACCCGACTTCTCGACCACGCCCTGCTGTACGCCGAGGTCGATGAGCTCGCCTTCCCGGGAGATTCCCTCTCCGTAGAGTATATCGAAGTGGACCTGCCTGAACGGCGGCGCCACCTTGTTCTTGACCACCTTCACCTTGGTTTCGTTGCCGACGACCTCGTCGCCCTTCTTTATCGCGCCGGTACGGCGGATGTCGAGGCGCACGGTGGAGTAGAACTTGAGCGCGTTGCCACCGGTGGTGGTCTCCGGGTTGCCGAACATAACGCCGATCTTCATGCGGATCTGGTTGATAAAGATCACCACGCAATTGGAGCGCTTGATGTTCCCGGTAAGCTTGCGCAGGGCCTGGGACATGAGCCGCGCCTGCAGGCCAACATGGGAGTCGCCCATCTCTCCTTCGATCTCCGCCTTTGGGGTCAGGGCCGCCACCGAGTCCACCACCACCACATCGACCGCGCCGGAGCGCACCAGCATGTCGGTGATCTCCAGGGCCTGCTCACCGGTGTCCGGCTGGGACACCAGCAGCTCGTCCATGTTGACGCCGAGTTTCTCCGAGTAACCCGGGTCCAGTGCGTGCTCGGCATCCACGAAGGCGGCAGTGCCGCCCTGTTTCTGCGCCTCCGCCACGACGTGAAGGGTGAGCGTGGTCTTGCCGGAGGCTTCAGGACCGTAAATCTCCACGACGCGGCCCTTGGGGACGCCCCCCACGCCCAAGGCCACATCGAGCGCCAGTGAGCCGGTGGAGATGACCTCCACGTTGCGCACGGCGCCGGCATCGCCCATGCGCATGACCGAGCCCTTGCCGAACTGCTTTTCGATCTGGCTCAGGGCGGCTGCCAGCGCTTTCTTGCGGTTGTCGTCCATCGGATCTCCAGGCCGGACGTGGCGCTCGCGCCACCCGGAAAAGCTCGGTTATTCGCGCACCCCAGCCGGTGTCCCGCCCCGCCCCCCGAGTTCAAGCGGAGGGACTGCCCCATCCCACGGCGACAGGTAGCGGCTCGGGCACGTCTGCGGCTCGTCGTTCAATCCTAGCGGAGCGCCGCCAACGATGGTGTCAGCGCCCCGTGAAGTCCAGTATTATCACACACCAGCGATGTGCAGTCATGACGCCAAGCGCCAGCGGCGCAGCACCTGGTAGCGCGGCGCTGGGCCTTCTCGGGCGACGACCAGTACGAACTCGCTGACGGGCCATTGGATGGGTTGCGTCAGGCTCTTCGCTTCGATGGGGCGCGCCTTTCGCGCCAGGGTCACATGGGGAGCGTAAGGGCGTCGTTCCGGTGGGAAGCCGCAGCCGAGCAAGTGTCGATTCAGCCCGCGCGCCAGCTTGAGCAGCGGATCGGGTAGGATCGAGGCGCCGCACCAGAGAACGCGCGCTCGCGGGAAGCAACCGATGCTGTCGAACGTCAGCTCGAAGGGTACCCCGTGCGCCTGGTCCGCCGCCGCTTCGGCGCAGCCGCGCTGATCCGCGCCGACATCGCCGAGGAAGACGAGGGTGATGTGGAGATCCTCCGGGTGGGTCTTGCGGCCATGGCGGTCAGGCAGCTCCCGCTGGATACGCGCGAGTGCCGACCGCTGCTCGTCACCAGGCCAGATGGCGAAGAACAGGCGTTCAGTCACCGCTCAGGTACCTCGTTTCACCTTATTTTGCGAGTATCAGAGCCCCCCAAACGCGCCAAGGCAAGGCGCAGCCCGCAGGGAATGGCTCATTCCCTTTCCAAGGGCTGCAACGCCGTATTGGCGCGTTTGAGGGGCTCCCTTCGGGCAAGGCGAGAAGCGGCCATCTGCGTTGTTGCGCTCCCTTGAATTAGCTTCGGCTAGTCCTGCAGTCGCGCGCCTAGCATATGGCCGCTTCTCGCCTTGCTGAAACCGCAAAATAAGGTGAAACGAGGTACTAGAGCAACTCCAGCAGCCGTTCCAACGCGAGGCGCACCGATTGATGGCGCACCTCTTCGCGGTTGCCGGCGAACTGCACCCGCTGGGTCAGCGGCTCCCGCCCCTTCCGCACCCAGGCAAAGAAAACAGTGCCCACGGGCTTCTCCTCGCTGCCGCCACCGGGACCGGCGATTCCGCTGACGGCCACCGCGACGCCTGCTTTGCTGTGGGCGAGCGCGCCCTGTGCCATCGCGCACACCACCTCTGCGCTGACCGCGCCGTGGACGGCGATGGAATCGGGTGAGACATCAAGCATCTCCCGCTTTGCGTCGTCGCTGTAGGTGACAAAACCGCGGTCAAACCAGTCGCTGCTGCCGGGGATGTCGGTAACCACCTTTGCGACCCAACCGCCGGTGCAGGACTCCGCAATTGCAAGTTGCAGGTTCTGGGCCCGGATATGCCGTCCTAGCTCGCGCGCCAATCTATCTAATGACTCGGACATACCGATGAGTTTCCACCAACGGCCCGGGCCCGGCAAGTCCGATCCTTGAAAAAACCCGATCCTCTCCCAAGAAAAACGAAACCCGAATGTCTTGCCGTTTGGCCCCCTGCGATTTTGGAGAAGACCCGTGAGTGAACTTGAGATTCTGTGCGAGCACAAGCCCTCCCCAGCCAAGCTGGATGTTCTCGGCGTGGATGACTGGCCGATCTGGAAAAAGGAGGTATCAACGTTTCCCTGGCGCTACGACCAGACCGAGACTTGCTACGTGCTGCGAGGGCGTTTCATCGTCACGCCGGACGGCGGGGAGCCGGAGGAGTTCGGACGCGGAGACCTCATCAGCTTTCCGGCCGGCCTCTCTTGCACCTGGGAGATCCTGGTGCCGGTGGAAAAGCACTACAGGTTCAAGTAGGGTCAGTACCTCGTTCCTTCGCTACCCTCTGTCCATCAGCGCCAGCACGTCCCGGATCGTTGCCAGGGGAATGCGAAGACCGTGAGTCCGCCGCAAGTGCTCTGACACCAGCTCGGGTTCTGCCGTGCGGTCCGGCATCATCCCGATGAGCCCAGTGAGGTCCTCCACCACCGCCCAGGGGTAGATGATCCAGCGCCACTTGATCACCTTGCGCGCGAAGTAGTCCGGTACAAAGGGCGAGACCACCTTATGATCGAGGACGACGGTGCGGAGCTCACGCGGCTCCCCGATGCTGCGGATGTGTGAGATCGCTACCTCGAAGCTGTTCCCGGTGTCTGTCACGTCGTCCACCACCAGCACTCGCTGCCCGCTTATGTCTGCCGACAACGGGTAGCGCACCCGTGCTGCCTGTTTCTCCTGGAAGGGGCCTGTGTAGTGCTCGATCTTGAACTCGGTCAGGTTCAGGTTGCCGAGGTAGTCGGACAGCAATCGACCGGGGATCCAGCCTCCACGGCCGATCGCGACGAGGATGTCGGGCGCGAAACCGTCCTCCAGGATGCGCAATGCCAGATTCCGGGCGAGCCGGTGAACCTGGCCCCATGAGACGATCTCGCAGCGGATGCCTTGCTGCATCTTGTTCTCCATGACGGTTCCCGAAACGAAACAAAATGGTCTATCGATAGGTCTTCTGAAACAAGGCAAGGATGACGGGCCCTGTCTCATCCCCTTCATTCGGTTGCTATCAACCGACGCTGTCTCGGCCCGGTTGGGGAGGTTCGATCCAGAGGTATCCGTCACCAGTCCGCGACTGGCCGAGGAGGACCGCCATGCCCCTGCCGCTGACCCTGATGCTGCTGGCCGGCCTGCTCGTCGTGGCCCTGCTGCTGCAGCCCCTGGCCCGCCGTGTCCACCTGCCTTTTGCGTTGTTGCTCGTTGTAACGGGCTTCGCGGGCTCTGAGATATGGGTGGGACTCGGTTACGATCTCGGTCTGCGGGCCGCGTCCTTCCATGACCTCATCGTCTACGTCTTTCTCCCGGTGCTCATCTTCGAGTCCGCCTTCAAGGTCGACGCGAAGCTGCTGATGCGAAACCTGGCGCTCATCCTCATTATCGCGATCCCGATGTTGTTGCTGTCCACGGCGGTGACCGCCGCCCTGGTCTACGTCGGCATCAACCATCCGGTAGGCTTTCCATGGATTGCCGCCCTCCTTACCGGCGCTTTGCTTTCGGCCACGGATCCTGTGGCGGTCGTGGATCTCTTCAAACGCCTGGGGGTCTCTGAGCGCCTGACGGTGCTCATGGAGGGGGAAAGCCTGTTCAACGATGCGACCGCCATCGTGATCTTCGGCATCTTCTTGTCTCTGGCCCTGAATCCGGGGGAAGAGGTGACTATCTCCGATGCCGCTGCGCGTTTTGGGCTGCTCTTCTTCGGCGGCACTGTCGTGGGCTTGGGCGTGGGTCTGGTTTTCCTTCTGCTGGTCCGGCGCTTTGGCGATCCGGTGGAACAAGGGCTGTTGAGCCTGATCAGTGCCTATGGGGCATTCCTGACTGCGGAGTGGTTGCTGCACGTATCTGGCGTCATGGCCGTACTGGTCACCGGGCTTGTGATGGGGCGTGCAGTTCACGAGGATTCTCCGGAGAAGCCCGACGGGTTTGTGGACAGGTTGTGGAGTCTCAACGCCTTTGCGGCCAACGCCCTGGTCTTCCTGCTCATGGGGGTTACCGTCACTCTGCCGATGTTCGAGGAGCGTTGGCTGGCAATGCTCATCGGTATCGGCGGTGTGTTGGTGGCCCGTGGGGCCGGACTGCTGAGTTTACTGCCGCTGGCGGGCAGGTTGCCGGGGATCGAGCCCATTCCCCTCAAGGTGCAGACGGCCATGTATTGGGGCGGACTGCGCGGTGCCGTCACCCTGGCGCTTGCGCTCTCTTTGCCCATCGAGCTGGATTACTGGTGGACCATCCAGTCCATCGCCTTCGGTGTGGTCCTGTTCACCCTGGCGGTGCAGGCGCCGACCATGCCGCTGTTGTTGCGTCGACTGGGACTCGCGGGGAAGGGGTAACCGAGTTGTTTCTTCGGCGCGAGAGAGAGCACCCCCGATGGCCGGGTGCGAAGCTCAGGGCAAGGCGTCGACCTCGTCAAGCAGGCTGCGGTAGCGCTCCCGCAGCGTCTCGGGCATCCCGGCCGTCTTGGCTCCCTTGCAGCCACCTGCCTGTTTGAGCTTGGCCAGGAATTCCCGCTGCATGCGTTCCTGCGCCTTGCGGTAGGATCCGTCGGGGAAATAATCGTCCTCGACCTTCAGCACGGTTAGCCGAAACTTGCTGATCAGCTCCTTGTTGAGGTTATCGGATCGGCGCCCTGAAACATCGCTCCGGCAGCGCGCGTTGTAGAGGTCGAGCTCGACTGCGGCCTCGACGGCCTCCACCACAAGCCTTTCCGTGTCCTCGTCGAGGAGCGGTTGGGCTGGAAGGGGTCGCGCCAATGCCGCGAGAATCAGCAGCGCGATCGGAATCGGTGTGATGAATGGTTTCACGCGTAAGGCTGCCGGGAAAGCGCGTGCCATGCGTTGTGTTCCCTCACCGTCACCCCCTCTGTGATGTCTCTGCAAACGGCGTTGCCCGACGCTCGCCGATCGGCTGTCTTGCGGATCAGCTTCGGCCATACACGGGCACGGCTGCGCCCGTGACGCACCGTGCGGCATCGGAAGCGAGGAAAAGGATAACATCCGCCAGGGCCGCGGTCGGCACCCAACGGCTGTGGTCCTGGTTCGGCATGGCCTCTCGGTTCTGAGGCGTATCCACCGTACCAGGCAGGATGCAATTGACGTTGATGCCGGTGTCCTTATGCTCGGCTGCCAGGCTCTCGGTCAGGGTGATGACTGCCGCCTTGGATGCGCAGTAGGGCGCCATATGCCCCTTTCCCTCGGTCGCGGCACGGGCGGAAACGTTCACTATACTGCCGTTTCCTCGTGCCAGCATGTGCGGGATCACGGCACGGCAGGTATTGAAGACCGTACGGGCATTGAGGTCGAGCATGAAGTTCCAGTCCTTGTCCTCGGTCTCGTGTACCGGCGGCCCCATGGTGAAGCCGCCCGCGATATTGGCCAGGATATCGATCTGGCCGAAATGCGCATGCACGCGCTCGACCATGTCCGCCACCGAGTCGGGTGCGATGAGGTTTGCGGCGAAGAGGGCGGTGTCGCCGTCGGCGGGAAGCTCCGCACGGGCTGACTCCAGGGACTGTGCGTTCAGATCAATCATCGCTATCCGGGCGCCTTGTGCCAGCAGGGCCTGGCAGACCGCGCGTCCCAGGTTGCCGGCAGCGCCCGTGACGATGGCCACCTTTCCGTCAAAGTCTTGCATCTGATTTGATCCTCTGGAAAAACACTGTAAAAACCGACTCATAAGTCGACGCCGCGATGCGGTCTGCGTCGGATGCCTGTATGATACGGAGGAATTGATCTCGCTGGGTACAATTGTCGTGGACTCGCCGATGCAGGAGCCGCCGGAAGCCTTTTCTGTCGATCGGGTGGCGGTAGGGGTTTCCGCCGTCCCGTTGCGGAGCTTTCTGGCGTGGGTGTTTTTGAAGCGACCGTCATGCCTGCGCCCCAATGGTCCTAGGCGCTTCCGGCGATGATCGAGTGGTTGCTGCTCCTGTTGCCCGTGGCCGCCGCGTCGGGATGGTGGGCGGCAAAGCGCAGTCTCGGTTGCCGAAACGCCGCTGGAGCGGCGCGGGACCCGGCCTTCTTCCGCGGCCTAAACTACCTCCTCGACGAACAACCGGACAAGGCCATCGACGTTTTTCTCAAGCTCGCCGAGGTGGACGGGGAGACGGCAGAGACCCATCTGGCCCTCGGCAGCCTGTTTCGGCGCCGCGGCGAGGTGGATCGGGCCATTCGCATCCACCAGAATCTGGTTGCACGCTCCAATCTCGACCGCCAGCAGCGCGCTTATGCTCTCTACGAGCTTGGTCAGGATTACATGCGCGCCGGTCTCTTCGATCGTGCGGAGAGTCTGTTCGGCGAGCTGGTGGAGATGAAGCTCCACCGCAAGCGCGCCCTAGAGGGGCTGCGCGAGATCTATCAGCAGGAGAAGGACTGGGTACGCTGTCTGGACGTGGCCGAGCAGTTGGAGTCGCTCACCGGCGAGCCGATGCGCACCGAGATCGCCCAGTACCATTGTGAGTTGGCCGAAGAGGCCCTGAAGGCGGGCGACGGAGAAGGCGCCAGCGCGCATCTGAGGGACGCCCAGTCGGTGGACCGCCGGTGTGTGCGCGCGACCATGTTGGAGGCGAGGATGGAGACGGCCCGGGGCGATGCGCAACAGGCCGTGGCGCTCTATCACCGGGTGGCAGACCGGGGGCCACAGTTCGTGCCGGAGATTTTGCCCGACCTGCTCGAGGCCTACCGGCGCTGTGGCCGGACGGACCTGCTGAGCGAGCTTCGGCGCCTCTACAGTGACCACCCTAGCCCGCAGCTGACGCTGACCCTGGCCGACGCGATCGGGCAGGAGGAAGGCGGCGAGGCGGCCATCGCCTTCCTGACGGCCTATGTCGCCGG
Organism: Pseudomonadota bacterium; assembly: GCA_034716535.1. Lineage (GTDB taxonomy): Bacteria > Pseudomonadota > Gammaproteobacteria > Chromatiales > Chromatiaceae > JAYEJW01. The sequence goes on along the minus strand of JAYEJW010000666.1, from coordinate 5,854 downwards.
GCATGCCGATCTGGCCGGGCTGGAGCGCCTGCTGGAGCTCGACGGAGAGCGGGCGCCGGGTGACCCGCAGGAACGGGCGATGCACTGGGCGGTATCGGGAGTCGTGCGTTTTCTGCGGGAGCGGCAACCCGAGTACCAATGCGATCACTGCGGTTTCGTCGCTCGGCGGCTGCATTGGCAATGTCCGAGCTGTCAGCATTGGGGGAGTATCAAGCCGGTCCAGCCTGAGCCTGTCACTGTTGGAGCGGACGTCGTGACCGCCCGCCGCACTGCCTGAGCGGCGAAGCGATTCGGGAGAAAGATCCTCGTGAGCGAAGAGCCCAGAATCATCGTCGCCCTGGATTTTCCGGAGGAGGCCCCGGCGATCGACTTGGTGGACGGTCTCGATCCAGGGCGCTGTCGCCTGAAGGTCGGCAAGGAGATGTTCACACGGCTGGGACCAGGATTCGTGGAGCGGTTGACCAGCCGGGGTTTCCAAGTCTTTCTCGATCTCAAGTTTCACGACATCCCCAATACGGTGGCGGCGGCCTGTGCGGCGGCGGCGGACCTGGGCGTATGGATGCTGAATCTTCATGCATCCGGCGGGCGTGCCATGATGGAGGCCGCCAGGGAACGACTGGCTTCCAGGTCACAGAGGCCATTGCTGATTGCGGTGACGGTGTTGACCAGTCTCGATGGGGCGGACCTGGGCGAGATCGGCTGTCCCGGCGAACCACGAGACCGGGTCTTGCGTCTGGCCCGGTTGGCGCAGGCCGCGGGACTGGACGGGGTCGTCTGCTCGCCCCGGGAGGCGGCGCTGGTGCGCGACGGACTCGGCCCGGGTTTCCTGCTCGTCACCCCCGGAGTGCGACCCGCAGGAAACGAGACGGGTGATCAGAAGCGGGTGATGACGCCGCGCGAGGCGGTGGCCGCCGGCGCCGACTATCTGGTTATCGGTAGACCGATAACCGCGGCGCGCGATCCCCTCGGGGCGTTGGCGGACATTGAGCGAGACCTGCACGGGGTGGGCCACGAGTGACCTGCCTCGATGGGCGGAACAAGCCGTCGCTCGGGTTTCCGCCCATCGTCTCTGTTCAGCGCAAGCGGCATTCTGACCCAATTGGACCCAACTGCCGGGTGCGGCGGCTGGGACACGAACCAGTAGTAGTTAGGAGGGAGTCAAGATGGCAGCAATCCGCAAAGCAGTATTTCCCGTCGCCGGACTGGGTACCCGATTCCTGCCGGCCACGAAGGCCAGCCCGAAGGAAATGCTCCCCGTCGTGGACAAGCCCCTGATCCAGTATGCCGCCGAGGAGGCCGAGGCAGCCGGGCTTGATCAGCTCGTGTTCATCACCGGACGCAACAAACGCTCCATCGAGGACCATTTCGACAAGGCCTACGAGCTTGAGATGGAGCTGCAGGGGGCCGGCAAGCACAGGCTACTCGAGATCGTCCAGACGATCCTTCCCCCGCACGTGAGCTGCATCTACCTGCGCCAGGCCGAGGCCCTGGGTCTCGGTCACGCGGTCCTGTGCGCCAAGCCCGTGGTTGGGGACGAGCCCTTTGCAGTGATCCTGGCCGACGACCTCATTCGGGGCGATGGTCAGAGCGTGGTGGAGCAGATGGTCGCCCTGTATGAGCGATACGGCTGCAGCATCCTGGGGGTGGAGGAGGTTCCGAGGGAAGAAACCAACAAGTACGGAATCGTTGAGACCCAGGCTGGAACTGACGGGGAGCTACGCGTGGTCTCTATGGTGGAGAAGCCGGCCCCGGAGCAGGCACCCTCCAATCTGGCGGTGGTTGGTCGTTACCTGCTGACCCCCAGGATCTTTCAGAAGCTGGAGCAAACGGGGGCGGGTGCAGGCGGCGAGATTCAGCTCACGGACGCCATCGCCGCTTTGCTCGCCGACGAGCCGGTCATCGCCTATCCGTTCCGGGGCAGGCGCTACGACTGCGGCAGCAAGCTCGGCTACCTGGAGGCGACCGTCGAATACGCCCTGGCTCACCCGGAGCTGGGCGAGGACTTCACGACCTATCTCAAGCGCTTGGATCCCTAGTCCGCTAAGGCTGCGTTCACAGCCATTCGGCCGCGCGGAAACGCGCTTCAGCTCGAAAACGCCTGTTCGACCGCGGGCAGGTCGACCGCCTTGAGGTAGTCCTCCACGGTGGCTCTCTCCTTTACTCCTGTCCCGGTGACCTGCATCAGAATCTTGCTGCCGACCATCAGGTTGATCTCCCAGCGCTCGCTGTCCTTCTCATGCTTCACCATCCCCCGGTGGCCCCCGTGGGTGAACAGCCGTGTGCCCGGGTCCGTCTGCATCATCATCGGGTTGGCGAGCATCATGGTCATCATGGACATCAGCGGCGAATCGGCCATGATGCTCAGCTCCACCTCGGCGCCGCCGTCCCGGTAGTAACGCCGGGTAAGATTGGTGCCCGCGATCATTGCGGCCATGCCGGCGGATTGGGCTTGGGGCTCGTCCGCTTGCCAGCCCTCCAGGGGCTCCGGCAGCAGCTTGAGCAGGCTGAGGTTGATCTTCTCCTGGATGCTGGCGACGGCGAACTGCAGGGTCTGGACGGCGGAGCGCAGCTCCCCCGACTCGTAGGCCTTACGCGCGCTCTCCAATTGGTCGGTGACCTCGTCCGCCTGCGCCTGTGTCGTCAGCATGGCGGCGAGGGTAACTGCCGTAATCAATGCCCTGTTGCTCTTCACGATTCGCTTCCTCGGATGGTTCTTTCTGTCTCGGGGCCCCGCCAAAGGGGGCAAAGACTAGCCCTTATCGAGGCTTGTTGGAAGCCCGTGAGTCACAAGTTGCGGCGTGGACAGAATGGTGTGCATCTCGGTCGCCACCCTGCGGTAGGAGAAATAGTGCCTGGCGATCTCGAAATTGTGAGCCACCATCCTGTTGCGGTAGGCGGCATCGCTCACCACCCGCCGTACCTCGGCGATCACTTCCTCGGTCAGGTAGCCGTCGAGCTCGATCACATCGAAGCCGAGGGGCTCGATGTCGGTGCGGAAGATCGAGTAGCGGTTGCACAGAATCGGCTTGCGGTAGTAAAGGGATTCGAGAAAGGCGTTGCCGAAACCCTCGTACGTGGAGGGGTAGGTGACCAGATCCGCCTGCTGGTACGCATCCCAGATCGTATAGATTCGGCGGCCCTGCTCGTCTTCCCCGCGCTCGGCGCCGATGCGGCGATCGGCGAGGATTACCTCCACCCCCAGCAGCTTGGCGTAATCCCGTATCCGCTGCGCGTAACCGGCGCCCTCGTCGCCGGCGCTATGGGTGATGACCAGCTTGAAGCGGGGGTCGCCGAGCACCCGGATCAGCTCGATCGACGTCTCGATCCCCTTGCGCTGGACGACGCGTGTGGGCTGGAGCACGAGGACATCATCGTCATCGATTCCCAGATCCGCGCGAAATCTGTCGCAGTACGTATCCGGTGGGGGTGGGGAGTGATCGAAGTCCATGACGTTCGGGATCACGACGCAGGGTAAGCCGGTACGGCGGCTGAACTCACGGGCGGCCTGGCTGTTGATGGCAACGTGCTGGATCTGCTCGATGGGCGGTGGGAAGGCCGTGCGCAGATAGTCGTCCACCGCATTGTAGAGAAAGCGATCCCGCTCCCAGACGAAGTCGTGGTGGTGGGCCACGCAGGCGATCGGATTCTCCATCAGGGTCTCGACCACCGCGATTCCGAGGGGGATATTCATGGGAATCGTGACGCAGTTCTCGGCGATCAGGACGTCGATCTCGAAGTGACTGATCGCCTCGCGCAACTGGGTCTTGATGGCCTTGGCGATTTCCCGGACCCGGTCGCTGATCTCCGGCGTGCGCACCCGGGTTCCGAAGGCCCGACGGTTGATCTCATCGATCGCCGGGTGGCGGAAGTGGGCCTCGGGGATGACCCAGGACCGCTCGGGTGGGCGGTCGTCGCACTGACCTGCGATGTAGTAACAGGCATGACCCATGGATTCGAGGACGGCAGCCCACTTGTCTATCTCCAGGCTCACGCCGTCGGAGCCGCTGATACGTGTGGAGATGAAGGCGACGCGCTTTGGTCCGTTTCTCTCGTGGGATTCCATTCGGACGAAGCGAGCGCGCGCGCGAAGCAAGGTCGGTAGGGCGATTTGGCGCTCCCTAGGGGACTCGAACCCCTGTTACCGACGTGAGAGGGCGAAACTTTCTGTCTTTCCGTGTTCCCTGAAGCTCATTAACATATTGATTTCTCCGCATTGTTATCAGCCATCGTCTAAACTTGTCCATAACGATTCGCGGACAAACTTTCACCCAACTTACACCCGAAGGAGGGCAGATGGCAAGCAACCCGATCAACACCACCCGCAAGCGGCGGGCGCTCAAGCCCAGGCATACCCCCTATTGGGCAACCGTGCGGCGCGGCGTTCATGTTGGGCTGCACAAGAGCGAGACCGGCGGCACCTGGCGGGCGCGTGCGACGGGCCCTGACGGGAAGTACCGCTATGCAGTGTTGGGGGACCTCGACTCCCTGAACTATGAGGAAGCCGAAGACAAGGCCCGGGAGTTTGCCGATCTGGCCGCAAAGACCGAGCGGCCGGACTATCTGGTTCGAGATGCCGTGCGGGATTATGTCTCGGATCTTCGAGTTCGCAACGGGGAGGCCAGCGCGCGGGACGTAGAGCAACGTCTAAGCATTCACGCCCTACCCGAGTTGGGAAACGTGAAGATTATTGACCTGCGCACCTTGCAACTGAAACGCTGGCGGGATTCCCTGGTTCGCCATTCCGGCGACCCTGAAGATATGCGGCGCTCCCAGGATGGAGCAAACCGTCTGCTGTCCATGCTCAAGGCAGCGTTGAATCTTGCGTTCCGTTCGGGGATCGCCCCGTCTGATGGAGAGTGGCGGCGCGTTCCGACATTTCGGGATGTCGGAGCGGCCCGCAAGCTGTTTCTCACCCCCTCCCAGGCTCAAGCCCTGCTAACCGAGACCCGCGGCGCGTTCCGGGAGCTGGTGCGAGGCGCGATCCTGACCGGCGCTCGATACGGTGAGCTGTGCGGTGCGAAAGTGCGAGACCTCGACACCAAGGGAGGAACCTTGCACCTGCGCGGAAAGACCGGTCCGCGGGACTGTTACCTGAGCGGCGAAGCCCTGACGTTCTTCCGAGCCATGGCACGCGGGAAACTGCCTGATGCCCCCCTGCTGATGAAGGAGGACGGTACGCATTGGGCGAAGTCCCAGCAACACCGGCCCATGCAACGCGCGGTCAGAGCGGCCAAACTGCCCCAGGAGTGTGTCTTCTATTCGCTGCGGCACTATCACATCTCAAGGGCGTTGTTGGCCGGCGTACCCGCTCAGGTTGTCGCGGACAACTCGGGCACGTCGATTCGCATGCTGGAAAAGCACTACGGAAAGTTCATGGCGACTGACCGGCGGCGGATGATGGATCAGGTTGCGCTGTGATAAATCGCGAAGTCGGGTGTGTACGTCTGCAAGCCAGTGTCGGGGATTTTTCGTATAGAGAACGGGTAATGCGATGATGGCAATTGTTGTTTTGTTGTGGCTAGGCTCCTGGATTGTTAGCGCAATTTTATTATCCCGCGCGAGTGAATCAAAGCTAGTTTCCGTTGGTGGTGGTTTCTTGGTTAGTGTTGTATTTGCGGTAATTGGTGCCGAGCTTCTGGCGGAAAATGAGGAAAACCCAGCTAGACAACGTGCATACGATTGGTCTTACAAGAAATCCTCCAATCAATACGGCGTTGTATTCTATAACTGAAGTTTCTTACTTTCATCATGCAACGAGCCGCATGAGCGTTGAGATCAGAGGATTTCGGTCTGGTTTGCCGGGGTCCCGGCAATCGATACCGAAACCCTCGTTTGCGAGGTGCCTGGCGAGGGA
>JAYEJW010000665.1:0-20400 GCA_034716535.1 Pseudomonadota bacterium | reverse complement strand
AGAGCCACAACTTTAAGTATGGCCCATGGAGAGGTTCAAACTCCTGTATTTATGCCTGTAGGTACTCAAGCTAGTGTCAAAGCACTTGACCATAATGATATGTTAAACTTAGGAGTTGAGCGCGGCGCCGGCGCTGTGGTAGGCGTACTGTATACCCAACACGTCCTGTACCGGCCCCATCATGAACCAGAGGTAGGCGTAGACCGCCATCATCTGCCCGATGGTCAGGTCGGAGAACAGGACCATGAACATGCTGAGGGTACGAAAAATATCGAGCCCGAAGGTGAAGAGCATGAAGGAGAACCGGTTGCCGACCTCGCTCTTCCAGGCGAAGGCCGTGGAGAAGCCGCGAATCTCATCGGCCTTCTCGATCATGCGCCGGATGTAGAAGCGTTCCCGGTTGCTGGCGCGTATCTGCTGGATCGCCCCCAGGGTCTCGGACAGAGCGTCCTGAAAGGCCTCATACGCTGTGTTCTCCTTGCGTTTGAGATCCTTGACCTTGCGTCCGAAGAGGGTGGTGACGTAGATAACCAGGGGGTTGAGCAAGAGGATGAAGAGCGCGAGTTGCCAGTGCATCCACAGAAGTACGATGGCGGTCCCGAGGATGCTCAGAACCGAGACCAGGAACTTGCTTGTCGCACCGCCCACGAACTGATCCACGGCGTCGAGATCCGTAACCAGATGCGACGCGACGGTACCGCTGCCCAAGGTCTCGTACTCCGCCATGGACACCCGCTGCAGGCGCAGCAGCAAGTGCCGTCGGATGCGGAAAATCACGTCTTTCGAGATAGCGCTGAACTGACGAATCTGTAAGGCACCGAGAACGAGACCCAACAGCCGAAGGGAAAGCGTCAGAAAGAGGACGACCAGGATATAGAGCACGGGGCCCTGCCAGGACTCGGGAGCCATGCGATTGATCGTCGCTACCGCTCTGCCCGGCTGCCCGAGCAGCACTTCGTCCACGAGCAGGGGGATGAGCAGCGGAATCGGAACGCTGACCAGGGTTCCCAGGATCGCGATGACGTTGGCCAGGATGAGCTCTTTTCGCCGGCTCAAGACCATCTGCATCAGGTCGCGCCAGCCGTAGGAGCGCTCGCGGTTCGAGGCGGGAATGTTCGTGGAAGCAGGCAACGGCGTGATCAAGGAAGGGCTATCGACGGCTGAAGACGGTTGCGCCAGTGTCTAGAAGCATGGGTCCAGGGCGCCGGCTGTGCAAGGCAAGAATCGGGCGGTCGCTTCAGCAGCCGGTTGAGATTTTGTTCCTAAGCGACGGAAGTATTTTCCAAATTCTCGGACCAAACCGTCATTTTGGTGGGAGCTATCCATTGAGCGGGACCAAGCCTGTCGCCTATAATCGCGCTGGTCAATCGACGGTCAACGAACCTTAGGATGTCGTCACAGTGGGGCGAAAGAACATGCGCACCAAAATACTCGCGATCTTCGCCGCCTTCGGCGTCGGCTACGGGGCCGCCTGCTCAGGCGAAGATCTGATCCAGATCTACGATCTGGCGGTCAAGAGCGACCCCACGCTGATGGAAGCGGAGCAAACAATGTTCGCCACGCGTGAGGTCAAGCCTCAGGCGCGGGCGCTCCTGCTGCCGAACTTCAACGTGACGGGCAACCTCGACTATCAAAACGACAAGACCGACGGATTCTCCTTTTCCGGAGCGGGAAGCCGAAACGATACCTACAACAGTAAGGGGTTAACGGCCGCCGTCACCCAATCGGTCTACGATCGTGCGGATTGGATCCGACTCGACCAGACGAGCGACACCATCGCCCAGGCGGAGGCCGAGTACCGCGACGCACAGATCAGGCTCATGACGCGCACCACTCGGGCCTATTTCGATGTGCTGCGGGCCGCCGATGCGGTACGGGTTCAGGAGGCCCTGCAGCGGGCCAACGAGCGCCAGCTCGAGCAGTCTACGCAGCGCTTCGACGTGGGCCTGGTGGCCATCACCGACGTCAACGAGAGCCAGGCCGCATACGACCGGTCCCGCGCGAACGTGATCACCGCGAAGAACGAGTTGAACAACCAGTGGGAGGCCCTGCGCAGGATTATCGGGCCGGCGCGCGTCCCCGTGGCCCGACTCGGCGAGCGGTTGCCGCTAACGCCGCCGCAGCCCAATGACATCGAGGTGTGGGCGAAAACCGCCCTGAAGAGCAACTACGGCATCATCGCCGCCAGCGAGGCGTCTGAATCGGCCAAGAAGCAGATCGATATCGAGCGCTCCGGGCACTATCCGACCTTTGACGTGCAGGCCGGCTATGACCTGTCTCGCACGGGGGCCGAGTTCGGCAACGACCGTGACAGCGCGTTCGTTTCCCTGAACATGACGTTGCCCATCTATCAGGGCGGCGGCGTGACCTCCCGTACCCGGCAGGCGGGTTACGATTTCCGGGCGGCGCAGGACCGGCTCGACCAGCAGCGGCGGGCGGTCTTGAGCCAGGCGAAAGACGCGTTTCGCGGGATCATCTCCAGTATCAGCGATGTCCAGGCGCGTCAGGCCGCCGTGGTCTCGGCCCGCAGCGCCCTCGAATCGACGCAGGCCGGTCTGGAGGTGGGCACCCGGACCCAGGTAGACGTGCTGAACGCCCAACAGAACCTGTTCCAGGCGGAGTTCGATTACCTGAGCTCCCGCTACGACTACATCATCAACGGCGTGCTGCTGCACGAGGCCACCAGCACCCTGACCCGCGAAGTGCTGGCCAAGGGTAACGCCTGGCTGAATCCGAAAGACACAGTTCCACCTCCGGCTGATTGAGAATCGAGCGAGGGGCTTTCGGCCCCGACCCACCTGAAGGAATATGTCCGGCAACAGCTTCGGCAAGCTCTTTATAGTGACCAGCTTCGGCGAGAGCCACGGGCCGGCCATCGGCGGCGTCGTGGACGGCTGTCCCCCAGGACTGGATCTGAGCGAGGCGGATCTGCAGGTCGACCTGGATCGGCGCAAGCCCGGGCAGTCCCGCCACACGACCCAAAGGCGCGAATCGGACCGGGTGCAGATCCTCTCCGGCGTCTTCGAGGGCCGGACAACGGGAACACCCATCGGGCTGATCATCTATAACGAGGATCAACGCTCGAAGGACTATTCGGACATCGCCGCCAGGTTTCGCCCGGGACATGCGGACTATACGTACCAGATGAAGTACGGCGTGCGTGACTATCGCGGAGGCGGCCGCTCTTCTGCACGGGAGACCGCCATTCGGGTCGCCGCGGGTGGCATCGCCAAGAAGTATCTGCGCGATCGCCTGGGGGTGCAGGTACGGGGGTATCTGTCTCAGCTCGGGCCGATCCGTCCCCGAGGCTTCGATTGGGGACAGGTCGAGCAGAACCCGTTCTTCTGCCCGGACGAGCAAGCGGTCCCGGAGCTCGAGGCGTACATGGACGCCCTGCGCAAGGAGGGGGATTCGATCGGCGCGGAGGTGACGGTGGTTGCCACGGGGGTACCGCCGGGGCTCGGCGAGCCGATCTTCGATCGATTTGATGCCGACATCGCGCACGCCCTCATGAGTATCAACGCGGTGAAGGGGGTCGAGATCGGTGCCGGTTTCGCCAGCGTTGCCCAGAAGGGCACCGAGCATCGGGACGAGCTGACCCCAGACGGGTTTAGGAGCAACAACGCCGGGGGGGTGCTGGGAGGCATCTCCAGTGGTCAGGACATCGTTGCGCGCATCGCCCTCAAGCCGACCTCCAGCATTCGCCTCCCGGGGAACACGATCGACGCGAAGGGGGCAGCCGCCGAGATCGTTACCAAGGGGCGGCACGACCCCTGCGTGGGAATCCGGGCCACGCCCATCGCCGAGGCGATGCTGGCCATCGCCGTCATGGATCACCTGCTGCGACAGCGAGGCCAGAACGCCGAGGTGGACCCCGGAACACCGCGGATCGCCTAGTCTGAGGTTCCACCTTGATCGGCGGATTTTGGATCCACCCAAGTGCGAGAAGCGGCAGTGAGTCTTTTGGTGTAAGCCGCCTCTTCGCGTGAACGGTGGCCTGCGACAGGCAATCAGGTCCCGCGCTTGCACAACGCCCGTTGCTTTCTCTGACCCCATGCCCTACTGGCGCCTGTCCAGCTTTTACTTCTTCTACTTCGCGTCCCTGGGCGCGCTGATCCCTTTCTGGGGTCTCTACCTGCAGGATCGAGGCTTCTCTCCGTTGGCCATCGGTCAGTTGATGGCCATCCTGATGGCCACGAAGATCGTCGCCCCCAACGTCTGGGGCTGGATGGCGGATCACACCGGCTCGCGCATGCCCATGGTGCGCCTCGCCTCGTTGCTGTCGCTGCTGATCTTCACGGGCATCTTCGCCGTGCAGGGATTCTGGGGGATCGCCTTGGTGATGACCCTGTTCAGCTTCTTCTGGAATGCCTCCTTGCCCCAGATGGAGGTCGTCACATTCAATCACCTGGGCAGCCGCATGCGCCGCTATGCCACCATTCGGCTGTGGGGATCGATCGGCTTCATCGTCGCCGTCATCTCCCTTGGCGCCTTTCTCGAACAAAGCGGGACCGGTGTGGTTCCTCAGCTGGCGCTCGCACTCTACACCGGAATCTGGCTCAGCAGCCTGTTGATTCCGGACAGCACGCAGGGCCATTTCGAGCATCAGAGCGCCTCCGTCGTCGGGCTGTTGAAGCGTCCGGAGATCGTCGCCTTTCTAGTGAGTTGCGCGCTCATGCAGGCAAGTCACGGCGCGTACTACGCCTTCTATTCCATCTACCTGACCGGCGCGGGGTACTCGAGTGCCGCGGTCGGTGCCCTCTGGGCCTGGGCCGTGACGGTGGAGGTGTTGGTCTTTCTGCGTATGCACCGATTGCTGGAGCGTTTCGGAGCCCGTCGGGTACTGCTTGCGAGCCTTGCACTGGCTGTTCTGCGCTGGCTGTTGATCGGCAGCTTCGTGGACATACTGGCGGTGCAGATCGTCGCCCAGGCCTTGCACGCGGCCACCTTCGGGGCCTTTCACGCCTCGGCCATTCATCTGGTCCACCACTATTTCACCGGCCGCACGCAAGGACGCGGCCAGGCCCTGTACAGCAGCGCGAGCTTCGGCGCGGGCGGCGCGCTGGGCAGCTTGGCCAGCGGTATCCTCTGGAGCAGCGCGGGAGCGGCGGCCACGTTCGCTCTTTCGGCATTGGCCGCTGCGGTGGGCTGGCTGACGGCCTGGGTGTGGGTTGACCGGGAGCGACGTTTCTAAATCGGGGGGCCGACCGACGAGATTGATCATCCCGCGAATGCTCCCTGACGATCCGAAGAGAGGACTCGGCGTGGTAAACTAGGCCATTGCGCGGGGTCAAAGTCAGATTTCAAGGGGGAACAGCATGATGGACGAACAAGCGAATCCGGAGTACATCTCCTTTCGAGGCGAGCAAGTGAAGGCGTCGGACCTGCTCGAGGACTACAGCCGACTCCGGCACAGCCTGGCCGAGACCAAGAACGAGAATCGTAAGGCGGTCGTCCGGCGGCGGCAGGAAAAGAGTCTCAAGCCCTTCCAGGCGGAGCTCATCCGCTTGCAGAAGTATCTGGAAGCGACGAGCACCCGCATGATCATCCTGTTCGAGGGACGCGATGCGGCGGGCAAGGGCGGTACGATTCGCCGTGTTACGCGCTACATGAACGAGAAGCACTACCGTGTCGTCGCCCTCGGCAAGCCGACCGAGGAGCAGAAGACTCAATGGTTCTTTCAGCGCTACGTGGCAGAGTGTCCCCGCGGCGGCGAGGTGGTGTTGTTCGACCGCAGCTGGTACAACCGGGCAGTGGTGGAGCCCATCTTCGGTTTCTGCACCCCCGAGGAATACGACAACTTCATGCACGGGGTGGTGGGTTTCGAGAAGGACCTGGTTCGGCAGGGCACCATCCTCATCAAGCTCTATTTCAGCGTCACCAGGGACGAGCAGGCGCGGCGTTTCGAGCGCCGCAAGACCGATCCGCTACGCCAGTGGAAGCTCTCCGAGATCGACGTACAGGCCCAGGACCGCTGGGACGATTTCACACACCAGAAGTACGAGATGCTCAAGCGTACCCACACCACCCATGCGCCCTGGACGGTGATTCGGTCCAATAACAAATACCGGGCCCGAATCAACGCCATCAAGGTGATTCTCAACGCGGTTCCCTATGAGCGCGGCAACACGAAGCTCGACTATGTGCCAGACCCGGAGATCGTCATTTCCGGTGCCAGAGAGATCGAGATCATGGAGGCACAGATGCTGCGCGAGGGCAGGTACACGGCCTGAGAGTCCCGTGCAAAACGCCTGTCGATTGTCCGGCCACGGGACGCGGAATCTGCGCCGGAGCCGGGCGGTCGCGGGTCGACGCAACCAACGGTGCGTCTTCCTTGCTTAAGCGCGATAGTCCGCCATGATCCGCCAGTCCGGTCATTATCAATTCCGTCCGGGGCGCCGCCATCCCGCCGGGGCGACCGTGGAAGATGAAGGCGTCAACTTTTCCGTCTACAGCCGTCATGCCACGGGGGCGGATCTCTTGTTGTACGAGGGCGCGGAAAGCCCGGAGCCGTTTCAGGTCATCTCTCTCGATCCGGAGGTCAATCACACCTTTTTCTCGTGGCACCTGCTGGTCGTGGACCTGCCGCCGGGGACCCACTACACCTGGCGCATGCAGGGTCCGAATGATCCCAAGGGGAGCGGTTGGCGGTTCGACGCTGAGGTAGAGCTGGTGGACCCTTGGGCGCGGGCGGTGAACAGTTGCGGCTGGGAGCGCTGGGTACGTCAGCGGGAAGGGATCAGACCGCACGATTCGCCGCGAGGCGTAGTGATCGCCGAGGACTACGATTGGGAGGGCGACACGCCTCCTCACTTGCCCGCAGAGCAGGTGATCATCTATGAGATGCACGTCGGCGGCTTTACCCGCCACGCGTCCTCCGGTGTGCGCTCCCCGGGGACATTCGCCGGCGTCATCGAGAAGATCCCTTACCTCCAGTCCTTGGGGATAACCCACGTCGAGCTGATGCCGGTCATGGCCTTCGACGAACAGGACGTACCCGAGCAGGTCTGGGACCAGGGCCTGACCAACTATTGGGGATACAGTACCCACAGCTTCTTCTCGCCCCATCCCGGGTACTGCATCTCCCCCCGGGACGGTACCCACCGCAGCGAGTTTCGGGACATGGTCAAGGCCCTGCACCGGGCCGGTATCGGCGTGATCTTGGACGTGGTCTTCAATCATACCGCGGAAGGGGCTGGGGGAGGGCCGGTCCTTAACCTAAAGGGATTTGGCAACGAAACATTTTATATGCTTGATCAGATAGATAAAAGTGTCTATCTGGACTTCACGGGTTGCGGCAATACGATCAACGCCAATCACCCCTTCGTCGCGCGTTTCATACTCGACTGCCTGGAGTACTGGGTGCGCCGAATGCACGTGGACGGCTTTCGCTTCGACCTGGCGAGCGCACTGGCCCGCGACGAGTACGGGCAGCCGATGCACAACCCGCCGCTGTTGTGGGGGATCGAGCTGTCCGATGTGCTGGCCCGCAGTGAGATCATCGCCGAGGCCTGGGACGCGGCCGGCCTCTACCAGGTGGGTACCTTCCCGGGCTACCGCTGGATGGAGTGGAACGGGCGCTATCGCGACAGTGTGCGCCGCTTCGTGCGCGGCGATCCAGGTATTCTGGGCGAGGTGGCGAGCCGTATCGCCGGCAGCAGCGACCTCTATCAGGCCAACCTGCGGCTGCCGATCAACAGCGTCAACTTTGTTACCTGTCACGACGGCTACACGCTGTGGGACCTCGTCAGTTACGAGCGCAAAAACAATGCGGCCAACGGTGAGCACAATCGCGACGGTACCAATGACAACCTGAGCTGGAATTGCGGTTCGGAGGGTGAGAGCGACGATCCGAAGATCCAGGCCCTGCGACGGCGCCAGGCCAAGAACTTCCTCAGCATTCTCTTTCTGAGCCAGGGCGTACCCATGCTGTTGGCCGGGGACGAGGTGTTGCGCAGCCAAGGGGGAAACAACAACGCCTGGTGCCAGGACAACGAGACCGGCTGGTTCGACTGGACGCTGGTGGAGCGCAACGCCGACATGCTGCGCTTTGTCGCCGAGCTCATTGCGCTGCGCAAGCGCCATCCGACCCTGCAGCGCAGGCGCTTCCTGAGTGGGCGCGCGAGGAACGGATCCCTCTTGCCGGATATCAGTTGGCATGGCCCGGAGACGAGCTCCCCCCAGTGGGATGACCCGGACGGGCGCGCGCTGGCTTTCACACTGGCGGGTATGGATGTGACCGAGGAAGATCTTCACGTCCTACTCAACATGAGCGATGAGACCCAGGTCTTTGTCTTGCCGGTACTCTCTGGGCGCTCCTGGCACCTCGCGTTGGACACGGATCGTCCAACCCCGGAAGACATTGCGCCGCCGGATGAACAGTCGGAGCTGCCCGCGGGCGGCTACAGGGTCTGCGCGCGCAGCCTAGTCGTGCTGGAGGGACGCTGAAAAGGGCGGGCCGGCGCGACTTTGACCGGCCGTTCGGGTTTGTTTAATGTTGCTGGACCTCGCGCCGAAGCTCCCTGACATTTGATTGAAAGCGAAGACATGACACGGGTGGACTCGATGATCGGGACCAACGTCTTTCACGCATTGGGGCTGCACATGCATCAGCCTCCCGGCAATCTCAAGCTGTTGATAGAGACCAACGCCTGGGAGGCGGAGCAGATCATCCGCTGTTACGAACGGGCCGCTCGCTATGCCCTCGAGTACCGAGACGTGGCGCATCTTCATGTCGGATTCTCCGGTGTGCTGTTGGAGCAGCTCCGGGATCCCGCGATCGTCGACAGCTACCAGCACCTCGTGGATATCCCGGAGATGCTCGCCCGCTATCGGGAGGCTGAGAATGTCGAGCTCATCGGTATGGGTTACTACCATCCCATCTTTCCTCTGATCCCGAAGGCGGACTGGGACGAGCAGCTCGCGAGCGGACGCGCCATCATGGAGGATACCTTCGGGCGCGCCCCACGCGGCTTCTGGCCGCCTGAGATGGCCTTCTCCATGGACATGGTTCCGGCCCTGGCAAGGTCCGGATACGAATACGTCGTTGTAGACGGTGTCCACGTGTGGCCCGAGGACGGCCTCAACGACATCTACCGCCCCTATCTGGCCTGCTGCGATGGGGTGTGCATCACCGTTGTGCCGCGGGACCGCGCCATCTCCAACGGTCAGGAGAGCGGGCTCGACCCCGGATGGTTTGCCAGAGAGTCGTTGAGCCATACCCAAAGCTCACCGCGACCGGGCGAACAGCGGCTGGTCACCACCTGGTCCGACGGCGAGAATGGAGGCTGGTTCCGCCAGCTTCACGAACCATCCGGTTTCTTCGGCCATTTCTTCTCCCCCTATATGGAGCAGGTGCGAAGGGCGGAGTTTCCGGTGATCCCGGTAAGCCTCTCGGACTACCTGCACAAGAACCCGCCCGGGATCCACGCCCAGGTTCAGACCGGCGCCTGGAATGTGGGCTCCACAAGCGGCTACGACTTCAGCCAGTGGGCCGGCTCCGAGAGTCAGAGAAAGGCGGCCGCGGTCATCCAGGATCTCAGCCGCCGCTACTGGGACCTGCGCCGGCGCGAGAGCGAGCTCGGTGAGGCGGGGCGCCGGGCCTTGAGCCGGGCGAGATCCCTGATTCTCGAGGCGCAGACCAGCTGCTTTCTGTTCTGGGGGGATGCCTGGATACCGCAGCTTTACGAGCGCACGGTTCCCGCGCAACGGGAGCTGGAGCACGCGGAGCAGGATCTGGGCATCTCCGCCGGAGCCGGTGCGCTCTCGCCCCCCGGCGATCGCCCGAGGGCACCCACGGACGGCGTCTAGCGGCCAAGGCCGGGCTGGGATACCCAGGACCCGATGCCCGACCAGGGCGCGTGCAAGAGCTTTGACTTGAACTCTCACAAAAAAAACACAGAAGAACCGGTCGCCTCTGTCCCGAAGCAGGACCGGGAGGCGCAGCCCGCTCCGGCGGACGATGAAGGCGCAAACGGTGAGCCCACCGATCTCGATTCCTTCGCGCTGCGGGCCGTCGCGGAGGAGATAAACCGGGAATTTCCGCTTGTGGTCGAGCGCTCGGGTCTTGTTCTGTACGACGTCGATCCGCATGAGCTTCAGGCCCAGTGGCAGGTCACGGACGAGAATCTCGCATACGCTCGCAGCACCTTCCCCGTTGGTGCCGCGGGGGTACGGCCGGTCCTCCGGCTAAGGCGGGTGGGAGACGATGGCCGGGTGGAGGAGGTGGCGTTCGCGCCGCAGCAGATGCAGAGATCCGCGCTGCGGGGCAAGGCCCGGTTCGCCGTCGACGCCCCGGGTGCCACGTTCGAGGCGGAGCTGGGTTTTGCGAGTGAAGACGGCGGCTGGCTCTCGCTTTTGCGCTCGAACCGGGTCCGGGTGGCCCGCCCGTCGGGCCAGCCGACGCCGGCGCCTGCCGACGTCCGGGGACCCAGCGAGGTCGAGGCCAGTCTTCGCGACGCGGCGGAGATCCGTAGCGAGGCCCCGGAACCCTCGGAGGAGGCCGCTCTCGCGGCCGAAGGCCAGCCCTTGGCTCCCGCCTTTCCGCTGGCGGGGCGAGCGGAAGAGGGGATGGCGCTCAAGCATCCGTTGAGGCGAGAGACGATACACCCGGACGCCAGAGCCCATGAGGAGACGGCAGGCCCGCCTGCGGGGGAGTCGAGGGCCGCGCCAGGATCTGGTGGACCCGGGAGCTCGTCGCAGACCTCGTTGCCGCCACCCTTGCTTCCGTCCACACAGCCTGGAGCGGTCTCCGCGTCCTGGTTCACGTCCTTTCACAGCCCCTCGATGGCGATCTCCAGCCGCGCCCTTCATGGCGCCCCTTCTCAGGAGAAGGAGCTGGAGGTGCACGCCGAGCTCCTGATCTACGGACGCGCGCGCCCGGGGAGCCTCATCGACCTTTTCGGCCAGGGGCTGCGGGTCGGGCCGGACGGCCACTTTTTCGTGCGTCGTCCCCTAACCGACCCGCAGGTGCTGGCCCAAGCCCTTAGCGCCGACGCGCCCAAGTCGTCCGGGGAGTCCGACGCGGAGTGACGCCTCGCGGTCACTTTGCTCTGGTGCTGCACGCGCACTTGCCCTTCGTCCGCCACCCGGAGTATCCGCACTTTCTGGAGGAGCACTGGTTATTCGAGGCGATCACGGACTGCTACCTTCCTCTGGTGCGTGTTTTGCGGGAGGCAGTGGAGCGGGGGTCGCGTTTTCGGTCCTCGCTCTCGCTCTCTCCGACCCTGTTGTCCATGCTCGCCGATCCGCTGCTTCAGCAGCGCTACCTGGCCTACCTGGAGCGCCTTGTCCGGCTCTGCGAGCAGGAGATCGCGCGTCCGCGGAACGATCCGCCGCACAGGTCCCTTGCCCGCTTCTATCAGCGGCGACTGCTGCGCACTCGGGACTTCTACCTGGATGTGCTTCGAGGCGATCTCATCGCGGCATGGGCGGAGCTGGCGCAAGCGGGCACGTTGGAGCTGATGACCACCGTCGCCACCCACGGCTATCTGCCCCTGCTGCGCAGCGAGCCTGCGGCGGTCCGCGCCCAGCTCCGCGTGGCGCGGGATTTCTTTCGCGATGTCTTCGGCTGCGTCCCGAACGGGCTCTGGCTCCCCGAGTGCGGCTACTACCCGGGACTGGAGCGGGAGGTGGCTGCCGCGGGGTTCGGCTTCTTCATCCTGGATGTTCACGGCCTGCAGGGCGCGGTTCCGCCGCCGCCCATGGGTGTGTACGCGGCGGTCTCGAGCGAAGGGGTTGCAGTCTTCGGCCGGGATCCCGACTCGGCGCGCGAGGTCTGGAGCCGGGAGACCGGCTATCCCGGCCATCCGCTCTATCGCGAGTATCACCGGGATCTCGGCTTCGAGTCAGACCCCGGAGATCTGGCCGTGTTTCTTCCTCCGGGTGTCGACGCGGCCCCGACCGGGATCAAGTATTACCGCGTCACCGGCGGGCCTGGCCCGAAGGCCCTCTACGATCCCGGCGTCGCGCTCGGCCAGGCGGAGCGCGACGCGCAGCGGTTCGTCGCACGGCGTCGCCGGCTCCTCCTGCGTCTGCCCCAGGATCGGCTGCGGCCCATCCTGGTGGCCCCGTACGACGCCGAGCTGTTTGGGCATTGGTGGTTCGAGGGGCCCGCCTTTCTCGCAGCAGTGATCCGTCACCTGGATGCTGCATCGGGTCTCGCCGCCGTGACCCTGAGTGAGCACCTGGAGTCCTGCGGGACCGTTGCGGAGGCTCGGCCGGCGGCGTCGAGCTGGGGCGAGCGGGGGTATAATGCCGCGTGGTTACGTCCGGACACCGGCTGGGTGTACGTTCAACTGCATCAGGCGGCGGCTGAGATGAAGGACCTGGTGAGGCGGTACAACCCGGGCTTTGGGGATGATCGGACATCGCGGTTGCTGCGCCAGGCGGCCCGATCGCTGTTGTTGGCGCAGAGCTCGGATTGGACGTTTCACATGGGCGGGGGTGGCGGTGCGGCCTATGCCGAGTCGCGTTTGCGTGAGCAGCTCGCCCGCTTTCGGTTTCTGACCGGGGCGCTACGCGGCGATGCCTCGGTCGAGGGTCGTCTCGCGGCGCTCGAACGGATGGACAACCTGTTTCCGCGCCTTGATCTCGCGCATTTCGTCTGAGGGATCTCGGCGCCGGCGCGAACGAAGATTCCTGCCCATGTTCAAGGCAGTAAAGGGAAATCCTTATGTACGTTACGATGGTTAGTGCGGAGTGTGCTCCGGCCGCCAAGGCCGGAGGCCTTGGGGACTTCGTCCATGGGCTGGCTCGGGAGCTGGCCAACGGGGGCGCCGAGGTGGAGGTCATTCTGCCCAAGTACGACTGCCTGCGCTCCGAGCGAATCGAAGACCTGCACAAGAGTCACGGGGACCTCTGGGTGCCCTTCTATGAGGAGTGGATCCACTGCGACGTGGAGTGCGGCTCCGTGGACGGCATCAAGTGCTACTTCATCGATCCTCATTCCCAGCAGGGCTTCTTCACGCGCGGCACGATTTACGGCGAGCCGGACGACGTGGACCGCTTCGCCTTCTTTTGTCGCGCCGTCATGGAATTTTTGCTCAAGGCGGACAAGCAACCGGACATCATTCACTGCAACGACTGGCAGACCGGGCTCGTGCCCGTGCTCCTGTTCGAGATGTATGAGGGATTGGGCATGACCCACCCGCGGGTCTGCTTCACTCTGCACAACCTGGGCCACCAGGGGACCACCGGAGAGTTCGTGCTGCACCAGGTGGGGCTCAATCCCGTGCGGCTGATGACGGGCGATCGGATGCTCGACCCCGGTACTCCCCACGCGGTGAACCTCATGAAGGGCGGGATCGTCTACTCCAACTATGTCACCACCGTTTCTCCGCGCTACGCATGGGAGATCCAGAACACGGAACAAGGCATGGGGCTGCAGGAGACACTCCAGCTTCACGACCGCAAGTTCGGCGGGGTGCTCAACGGCATCGATTACGATACCTGGAGTCCAGAGACCGATTCTCACATCCTCCACACGTACGGAGAAGACAGCCTCCCCGACAAGGCCCTCAACAAGGCGGACCTGCGCCGACGGCTGGGTCTGGACGATGCCGCCAAACCGCTGGTGTCCGTCATCAGTCGCCTGGACCGCCAGAAGGGTGTCGACCTCATCCGGCACGCCATCTTCTACGCGCTGGAGAGCGGTTGCCAGGTGGTCCTCCTGGGCAGCGCCCAGGATCCAGCGCTCGATGAGCAATTTCAGGAGCTCAAGCGTCAGACCGACGGCAGTCCGGACTGCCACCTGGAGCTCGGTTATGACGAGGATCTCTCGCACCAGATCTACGCGGCGGCGGACATGATGGTGATCCCGAGTGTCTACGAGCCTTGCGGGCTGACCCAGATGATCGCCATGAAGTACGGCGTGGTGCCGATCGTGCGCCGGGTGGGTGGCCTGGCCGATACCGTCTTCGATGCAAATTACAGCGACAAGCCGTTCGAGGAGCGTAACGGCTACCTGTTCGACGAGCTCACGACCGACGGGCTCGAATCCGCCATGAGCCGGGCGATCGGCCTCTGGTTCCGCTATCCCGAGTACTTCCGCCAGCTGCGCCTCAACGCGATGCGGGCGGACAACTCCTGGGCGCGCCCCGGCCGCCAATACCTGGATATCTACGATCACGTCAAGGTCTGACACGGCGCCGCCCGCCCACGCCATGGGGACCATCGTCGAGGCATTTCCCTACCGGCCGGACAGCGCGCAGCTGTTCGCCTCGGTGGCCTCGCGCCCCTGGGCGGCGTTTCTGGACAGCTGCTCTCCCGGCTGTGCTACCGGTCGTTTCGACGTCATCGCCTGGGAGCCGCGGGTGACCCTGCAGTCGCGCGGGGAGGTCACGGAGATCCGCTGCGAAGGAGCGGCGCGTCTCTCCCGGGAAGACCCCTTCGAGCTGCTGCGGCGATACCTTGGCCCGCCGGTGGAGGCGCCCGGCGACCTTCCCTTCTACGGGGGCGCCATCGGTTACTTTTCCTACGATCTGGGGCGCCACATCGAGCGCCTCCCGGCCACCGCCGCCGATCCCCTGGGTCTGCCTGAGATGGCGGTCGGCATCTACGATTGGGCGCTGGTGGTCGATCACGCCGAAGGACGTAGCTGGCTTGTGGGTCGGGCCGATAGCCCGCCCGGTGGCCGGGAGCGGCTGGAGGCAGTGGCTCGCGGGGGGGCGGGGAGCCCGCCCCCGCGATTCCTGGTCCAGGGGCCGCTGGCGTCCAACATGGACGACGCCGGTTACGCGGAGCGCTACCAACGGGTTCAGCGCTACATCCGAGACGGGGACTGCTATCAGATCAACCTGGCGCGACGCTTCTCACTGGCGGCGAACGGCGACCCCTGGGCCGCCTATTGCGCGCTGCGCCGCCTCAGTCCTGCGCCCTTCGCCGCGTACCTGAACACCCCGGCGGTGCAGGTGCTGAGCTCGTCCCCCGAGCGTTTCCTGCGCGTCAGCGGCGGTGCGGTGGAGACGCGGCCAATCAAGGGGACCCGTCGCCGCGGCCTGAGCCCTGAAGAGGACCGGCGCCTGCGCGAGGAACTGGCGGTAAGCCCCAAGGACCGGGCGGAAAATCTGATGATCGTGGACCTGCTGCGCAACGATCTTGGCCGGACCTGCGCGCTCGGCAGCATCCGGGTGCCCAGTCTGTTCGAGGTGGAGTCCTTCGCCAACGTCCATCACCTGGTAAGCACCGTCACGGGCCGGCTCGCGCCGGGCGAGGACGCCTTGAGCCTGCTACGCGGCTGTTTTCCCGGCGGCTCCATTACCGGCGCGCCCAAGATCCGGGCCATGGAGATCATCGAGGAGCTGGAGGGGGAGCGGCGCTCGGTCTACTGCGGGAGTATCGGCTACCTGGGTTTCGACGGTCGCTTCGACGGCAACATCGCCATCCGCACCATGATCCACGCGGGCGGGGAGCTGCGTTTCTGGGCCGGGGGCGGAATCGTCTCCGATTCCACCTGCGCCGAGGAGGCCGCAGAGATTGCCGTCAAGGCCAGGGCCATGCGCGAGGTCGCAGAGCGCTTTCGGACGGAGAAGGATGGCTCAGCCCTGCCGAAGGAGAGGCAATGTCAGTTGTGGGGTGTGACCGGGCGGTAGCTGCCGCCCTCGATTCCCGAGAAGAACTCGTTCAGGCGCGGGTGCCGGACCGGGTCCCGGGAACCGTCGGGCTCCAGGTTGCGCTCTGCCACATAGGTCTCCTGCTCCGACTCGTGCACCAGCACCCTGTACCAGGGTTTGTCCTTCGGCGGACGGGAGCGCGCAACCTCTTCGTACCAGTCGTCGCTGCCCTGGAAGATCGGGTCCACGTCGACGATAACGCCCCGGTAGTCGAACAGCCTGTGGTGCACCAGTTGTCCGATGTGAAACTTTGCCTCGAGTGCCGTCATGTCTGTGTTCTCCCTGCCGCCTCTAAGCTATCCACCATGGCGCCGATCACGGCGGTCCATGCCTGGGCCGTGTGCTCACGATTGTAACCGCCACCGCCCAGGGCAAGCAGCCGGCCCCGACAATGCCGATCGGCGATCCGGCACAGAGAACCGGTGACCTTCCGGTGCACGGCGGGGCTCAATCGCAAGTCGGTAATGGGGTCTCCGGCAAGTCCGTCCGCGCCGCATTGGAACAGGACGAACTCGGGACGGAAGGCGTCGACAAAGCGCTCCACCGTCGGCCACAGGCGGAAGAACAGGTCGTCGTCCGCGTTGGGGGGGAGCGGGACGTTGAGCTTTGTGCCCCGCGCGGGACCGATTCCGATCTCTCCAGTGTCACCGGTGCCGGGGTAGAGGTAGCGTCCGTCCTCATGGATGTCCGCAATGCACAGCTCGGGATCCTCGGCGTAGGCGTAGTAGACGCCGTCGCCGTGGTGCGCGTCTATGTCCACGTAGGCGATACGCTGCAGGCCGTGCACCCGGCGCAGGGTCTCCACGGCAATGCCGCAGTCGTTGAAGACGCAGAATCCGGAGGCCCCTTCGGGACGGGCGTGGTGGAGTCCGGCGATGGGCACCATGGCGCGGGTCAGCGTGCCCGCCATGATCCGCGCGGCAGCGTCGAGCACGCTGCCCACCACGTAGAGCGCCCCCTCGAAGATGCCCGGGACGGCGGGCGTGTCGCCTGCGTCCAGGTAGCCCTCACCCGTGCGGGAACGCTCTCGGACCAGGTCCAGGTACTCGCGGGTGTGAAAGCGCAGGATATCCTCATCCGTTGCGGACACCGGGCGCAGAACCTGCGTCTTCTCGTTGAGTCCGGAGGCAATGAAGAGGTCCCAGAAACTGGCTAAGCGGTCGGGACCGAAGGGGTGTCCATCGCCGAAACCATAGCGGCCAAGCTCCTCGCCGCCGTAGACTCCGATTCGGTTCCTCATTCCTGTATCTTACCCGACACGGACACCGATGTAGCGCGAAACCTGTGAGCCCAAGAGAATGGTCAGGGCACAAGCAAGTACGCTGATCCGCAAACCCGTGGATACCTGTTTCCGTTTCGTTGCGGTGGACTTCTTCCGTAACTATCCCCGCTGGTCGCCGGAGGTCGTGGAGCTCAAGGTCCTGTCCGGGGGGCGGCTCAGGGTCGGAACCATGGGGCACCAGGTACGGGTCGACCAAGGGCGGCGGTCCGAGTCCAGCTTTCGCGTCATCCTGCTTCAGGAAGGTCGGCGCGTCACCTTCCAGGGAATCTCAAGCCCCTTCTTGGTGGACTATCGATTCGAAGCGCTGGCGGATCGCACGCGGCTGACCTTCAGCTTCCAGCTTCAACGGCTGGAGCTGACCATGCGGCCCTTCGAGAGGCTCATCCGCGTCGCGGCTCAGGACGGGGCCAAGCGGGTCGTCGGCAATCTCAAGTACCTGATAGAGGCCGAGCCGGAGGCGATGCAGCAATCCTAGGGCGGAATAGGCGCTGGCGTATTCCACCGTATGGACTGATCGAGGAACGCGTCGATCTCAGTTCCTTAGCCGAGGCTACATCTGCTGTGTCGCTAACCCCCGGCGAAGGTGCCCCTACCCTCCCAACTGGTCCAGGATCAGCTTGAAGGAGACGGCCAGAGATGCCACCACCAGCACTGGCCGTACCACTCGGGTGCCATGGCGCAGCACCAGGTGGGAGCCGACCCAGGCGCCGAGTAACTGGCCGACGGCCATGACCAGCGCGATTGACCACACCACGTAGCCTCCGGCGAGGAAGAAGAGCAGGGCGGCCAGATTGCTCGTGAAGTTCAGAAGCTTGGTATGGGCCGTTGCTCGGCGCAGGTTGTAACCCAGGAGCGACACGAAGCCTACGGCGAAGAAGGTACCGGTCCCAGGGCCGAAGAAACCGTCGTAGAAGCCGACGCCGGTGCCAACAGTGAGGGCAAAGACGGGCTCGCCGATACGGTGCCGGGAGTCGAGATCGGACACCCGGGGCGAGAACATGAAGTAGAGGGCGAAGGCGATGAGCAGTCCTGGGATCAGGCTCGCCAGCAGCTCCCCGCCCAGGAACTGGACCAGGATCGCGCCGCTGGCGGCGCCCACGAACGTGCACAGAACGGAGAAGGCGGCCCGGCGCAGATCCAGCGCACCCTTGTGGATGAAGTTGGCGGTGGCTGTAAAGCTGCCGAAGACGGCTTGGGCCTTGTTCGTGGCAAGGGCCTCCACAGGGGGCAGTCCGGCCCATAGCAGGGCGGGCACCGTGATCAGACCACCACCCCCGGCGATCGCGTCCACCAGCCCGGCGATCACGGCCAGGGCAAACAGGAGGGATTCAGGTTCGAGGGCTTCCACGTGTCTAGAGCGGTCAGCGGGAGGGTTTCAGCACTTGCGCCCCATGGGGGCGATTTCACCACGAAGGATGAACGGCAACTCGATCTTGGCAGCGGACCTTCCGCCCAACACCGGCCTCTTGGCCTAAACCGGCGAGCAGCGCCACACGCCGCAAACTGCCCCGGCCTGTCGTGTATCGCTTGGCGCGGCCCAAAATGGCGGCCCATCCCTCCGTCGCGGACGGCGAAGCAACTCGACACTTCCATAAACGCCGCACGCGCAGAGCGCCTAATTCATCCACAGGCGCAGCGCGTTACGCAACCCGACGCGCTCGTAGTACCGGCGAGTCACTCCCGCCTTGCACATGTTCTCCAGCATCTGATCGATGGCGGCGGCGGCTTCCCACCAGTCCTGTATCTCGCGCCCAGGTGTGAAACCCCGGCGCTCGGCACAGAAATAGGCCGCGACCGCGATCATCTCATGCCGCTCCTCTGGTGAGACGTTGATCCGATTGTCAAAGTTCGGATCATCCCGGGCAATCCGTGTCGTCATTTGCCGCCTTCACCTGACGCTGTGCCATACATTGCTCCGTAGCTACCGCTCGGGAGCCTGACGGCGCTCGATTATGACATCTCTGTTGACCCTAACAAAGACGACAGTCCGATCCGGCTCCGACTCATCCGAGCACCATCCGCGAATGCCCAGCTTGTGATAGCATCCGACCTCCCCGAATCAGACGCATCACGTCCTGGCCTATTGAGACGCCATGAAGGAGCATCGCCTATGGCCGAGTCCACGCCCTCGATGTTGACCCGACTTTCCATCGCCCTAGCCACCTTCTGGCGCATCCTTGTGGACCCCCGGTTCGCGGGCACGGTCGCCAAGCTTCGGGCGGGGGGTCCATCCGCCCTACCTGGCGCCCCGAGCCCCGAGTCTCCGCTATTTAGAGAAGCTGAGCCGAACGCGGCGCTACAGTTGCTTGGCCTACTACAACAGGAGGGGCGCTTCATCGACTTTCTCGAGGAAGACGTAGCGTCCTATCCAGACGCCGACGTCGGTGCGGCGGCGCGCGTCGTCCATGAAGGATGCAAAAAGACGCTGAGGCAGCATTTCGGCATTGAGGCCGTGCGCCCTGAACCGGAGGGAACACGCGTAACCCTGGCGGAAGGGTTCGACTCATCGGCCGTGCGGCTCACGGGCAACGTCGTCGGCCAGCCGCCTTTTAGTGGCAGCTTGGTTCACCGGGGCTGGCGGGCTACCGACGTCAAACTACCAAAGGTTGCCGCCGGTCATGACTTGTCCATTGTAGCCCCTGCAGAGGTGGAGCTGTGAGTGAAGCGCGATATGCCGTAGGCATCGATCTGGGGACGACCCATTGTGCCTTGTCGTACGTCGACCTCAGCAGCAGTAAGGGCGAAGAAGTCACTCAGGATCTGATGCGGGTGCCTCAGCTCACGGCACCCGGTTCCGTGGAAGAACTGCCCCTCCTGCCCTCGTTCCTTTACCTTCCTCATCCGGATGAGTTTGCCTCGGGGGATCTCGCCTTGCCCTGGAACAGCAGTCCAGGCTTGATCCTGGGCGAGCTGGCCCGCAGCGTTGGGGCGCGAACGCCCATCCGTCTCATCTCCAGCGCCAAGAGTTGGTTGTGCCATCCGGGGGTTGATCGGCGAGCCGCCATTCTGCCTCCGGGAGCACCGGAAGAAGAGGTTGCACGCCTCTCCCCCTACGACGCGTCGGTCCACTATCTCAATCATATCCGCGACGCCTGGAACCATTTGCATCCCAATGACGATCTCGCAGGACAGGAGGTCACGGTTACCGTGCCCGCCTCCTTCGACCCTGCCGCTCGAGAGCTGACGGCCGAGGCGGCTCAGGCCGTCGGTTTCGAGCACCTCGTCCTGCTCGAGGAGCCTCAGGCGGCCCTTTACAGCTGGATTCACGAAACCGACGGCGAATGGCGAAACCAGGTGCGCGTAGGCGACGTGATCCTTGTGATCGACGTCGGAGGCGGAACGACTGACCTCTCCCTGATCGCCGTAACCGAACAGGATGGCTCACTGGAGCTCACCCGCGTGGCCGTCGGCGACCATATCCTGCTCGGCGGTGACAACATGGACCTTGCGCTCGCCCATGTGGTCAAGGGTAAGCTCAGCGCCGAGGGGAAGTCCCTGGACCAGTGG
>JAYEJW010000664.1:0-4752 GCA_034716535.1 Pseudomonadota bacterium | reverse complement strand
GGTTGGTGCCTCGCAGGCGCCGGATCTCGCCCCCCTCTCCGGCCTCCTGACCGAAGGCGCCAACCCGCTCGGTGACCGCTGTTTCTATGCCCTTGAGATCGGCTAGGGAGGCCGTGATGTCGGTCGCCGTCTGGCGAAGCCCGCCAAGCTCGCAGTCCAGAAACGCACCGTTGATTGCCGCCATATCTAGGGATGGCGCGTCGGTCTCGGGAGGGGGGGCAATTTTGCCCTCGGCAATCTCGATGTCACGCAGGGTGACGGGACCGAAGACCCGGGAGTTGACCAAAGGTGTTGTCCGCACCGGATTGAGCAGAGTCTCGCGGCCACAGAGATCCAGGAGCGCGTTGACCCGCTCAGTGGGGTCATTATCCTCTTCGGGGTCCAGTTGCGGATGGACGCTGTCCCAAAGCTCGATGAGCAGCCGCCTCGTCAGTGCCAACCCGTCGCGCATGCCGACGAATCCCTCCGTATGGAGCCGTGCCCGTGTCAGCGTGACCGCTATGCGCAGGTCCTTTGTTCGCATGAGCAGTTCGGCGGCTAGAGAGCCTGCCAGTTGCCAGTCCGGTTCCTCGGCAGGGACGACGCTGCTACCCATGTGTCTTTCCGGCTGCCCTTCGGCGGCGCGCCGCATTACCTGGAAGGCGGGGTCGTACTCCATGTCCTCTCCAGACGGGGCGTCCGGGGAGACCGGTGCAAGGAGTTTTTCGAGTTCGAGGACGCTCATTGAATCAGCTGTCTGCGGTGTCCGTCACGAGTTCACAATTGTCGAGGATCGAAACGTCGCGAACTGAGGGACAACGTCCCAGCGAATCCTGACGGCGCGACGAGTTTGCAAGGGTATTCGGCTGGAGAAAGAGCTGAGAGCGCCTCGCCGTCGTTGTGGTGGCATATTCCGGCGACTTTTCTTTTCGTCGTACTGGGTGGGGTATAGCACAAGAAATGGGGGTCGGCAACGCCGTTGCCGAGGGATGCGCGAAACAGGCCAAGCAGCGATTCGGAGGATCGGCAGTGTGCGCTGAGTCGTCCGGCGATAAAGAGAACAGGTAAACCCATAGGTGCAACTTATTGGAGCACGGAGAAAGGCGATCACATAATGAGGGGAAGGCCGGGGGATTTGTCGAGCATAAGACCCTGGAAACGGGCCAGACAATGGACCGAGCCACCGAAGAGAGGGGTACAGAATCATGCAGGAAACGACTGGGGTTGAAGTGACGTTGCGTGGTGTACGGGATCAGCTGGAGCAGATGCATACCCAGCTGGAGGCGCTGTCCGAGGCGATCTGGCGAAGCATCGACCACGAGGATGCCGGCAAGCTGGAAGAGGGCGTGCGTTTCAAGCAGCGCTACAACGACAAGCGGGAGCCACTGGAAGATGCCATGGGCCAGATGCTGGCCTTGCTTCGCGACTATCCCGAGTCCGGGCCCGGTACCAGTGCCGAGAAGCCGGCCCAAGCACCACTTCAGGAGGCACCGGAAGAGCGTCCGGAAGCGGCGGTGCCCGTGCCTCCTGCACAGATTGCGGCCTCACCGTTGGCGGGGAGCCTGGAGCACAAGGTGCCGTTCGGCTTCGTTCTCGGCGCTCAGACCTATACCAGCGCATCGGCCTGGCCCCTGTTCTACGAGGCGCTGCTGCAGGAGCTCTACGGGCGGGCGCCGGAGAAGCTATCGCATCTGGCGGATGCTCCGGGCGGGTTCGAATACGCGGGCAGACCGCTGTTCGCCCGGGTTCCGGACAGCCTGGAGGATCCGCTGCCGATCGCCGATGCCATCTTCGCAGAGGCTGACCTGGCCCCCGGCATTCTGCTGGAGGTCATCAAGCGCCTGATCGGTGAAATGGGCTATCCGCTGGACTCCTTCAAAATCCTGCTCAAGGAACAGAAGCGGGGGACGGTAGAAACCCTCTCTATCGCCGCCTGAGGGCTGTTTCCCCCAGGATCATCGGCGCCCATCTCGCCGCGGGCGTTAACGGATGATGTCCGTTACGCGCCAAGCCTTGTCCTCCAACCTCATCCGGACGTGGGTCGCGTTCCGACCCAGCTCACCAAGCCGAATGATGAAGCTGTCGTAGGACTCGAAGCAGGCAAAGGTGACGCCGGCCATGAAGTAGGGCGGTTGCCGGTCGGTGGCCCCGGCGGCGGCTTCCCTGAGGGTGTCGCGTACCCATTCCGGGGTGATGGTCTGCTCGAGCGCGGCGTCTCCCAGGCGCTGGAGGTTCTGCTGCAGCCAGGCCAGGGCGCTGCCCGGATCCTGCGCCTGAGGCTGAATACCCAGCCCGTCCTCGACACGTTCTTTGTAGTTGCGGCGAATCGCGTCGACGTCCACCAGTTGTTGAAGGGTTGCCATGTCGTCCTTGCCCAGGGCATCGTCGAGGCGAAAGATCTGGTAATAAGGCCAGACACCGAAAGCGACGAGCGCGAAGAGGAACAGGTAGCCGAGAAACCGCATCGTGATGCTCCTATTGCGGAGAGCTCAGTGAATCTCGCGCAGAGGCGCGGAGGCGCCACGCTGACCCGAAGTCACTCAGGAGCGCCGCCGGTATTTTAACCTAGGTTTAACACGGGGACTTCCCGCGCCAAATCCCGCCTGGCGGGTAAGAGGTATAATCTTCCGAGTTCTCGTACGCAGGAGCACACTCCGTGGAAGACGTGACGCAAACACTCGCCCTGTCGCTGGGCGCTGGTTGGGCGAGCGGCATCAACCTCTATGCGGCAATACTGGTACTAGGCTTCCTCGGCGCCACAGGGCGCATGGAGCTGCCCGAGGGGATGGAGGTGCTCTCGGATCCGTTGGTCATGGTCGCCGCCGGCGTCATGTATGTGGTGGAGTTTTTCGCCGACAAGGTGCCGGGCGTAGACACCGCCTGGGACACGCTGCATACCTTCATCCGTATCCCGGCCGGTGCCATTCTGGCGGCGAGTGCCGTGGGCGACGTCGGTGCCGGCACGGAGCTAGCCGCCGCCCTGATGGGTGGAGGGATGGCGGCGGCCTCCCATGCCGCCAAGTCCGGCACCCGGGTGCTCATCAATACGTCCCCCGAGCCCTTTTCCAACTGGACCGCCTCCATTGTCGAGGATCTCGGTGTCATCGCCGGCCTGATCACCGCCATCAATCACCCGGTGGTGTTTCTCGTACTCCTGGGCCTCTTCCTGCTGCTGCTGATCTGGCTGCTGCCCAAGCTGTGGCGGGGGATCAAACGGGTTTTCGGCGCGATCGCCAGGCTCTTCGGGGGCGGCCGCGAGCAACCGAAGGCGCAGCGATCGGCGGAGGAGGGCGACGGTCAGCGACGGGACTCGTCCTGATGGGTGGCTTTTCTGTCGCCACCTCCCGGCGGTGAGGTGCCTGCATTTTCCCAGCTGTCTCGGTGAGGCCTTAGGGACGTATCAGGCGAAGTCATGAACATCTATCTGGTCGGCGGTGCGGTACGGGACCGGCTGTTGGGACGGCCAGTGGAAGAGCGCGACTTCGTTGTGGTGGGTGCTACTGTGGAGGATCTGCTGTCGCGGGGCTACCAACAGGTCGGTAAAGACTTTCCGGTCTTTCTTCATCCCCAGACCAAAGAGGAGTACGCGCTGGCCCGAACGGAGCGTAAGACGGCGCCCGGCTATCGGGGTTTCGTGGTCCACGCCGAGCCGGACGTGACCCTGGAGGAGGACCTGCGTCGGCGCGACCTCACCATCAACGCCCTGGCGGAGGACGAAGAGGGCAACCTCATCGACTACTACGGGGGGCACTCGGACCTGAGGGAGCGGGTGCTGCGGCATGTCTCCGGCGCCTTCGCCGAGGATCCGGTGCGCATCCTGCGCGTAGCCCGTTTTGCTGCGCGCTATGCGGACCTCGGGTTCAGGGTAGCCGATGAGACCATGGCCCTGATGCGTACCATGACGGCGGCCGGGGAGGTGGACGCCCTGGTGCCTGAACGAGTCTGGCAGGAGCTCTCCAAGGCGCTGGCCGAGCCCCAGCCTTCGCGCTTCTTTCAGGTGTTGCGCGAGTGCGGTGCCCTGGGGCGGCTGCTTCCGGAGCTGGAGTGTCTGTTCGGCGTCCCCCAGCCCGCCAAGTGGCACCCTGAGATCGATACCGGTATCCACACCATGATGGTTGTGGACATGGCCGCGCGGCTGTCTCCGGACACCGAGGTGCGCTTCGCGGCGCTCACCCACGACCTCGGAAAGGGCACGACGCCGGCCGAGATCCTGCCGAGCCACAAGGGCCACGAGGAGCGCAGCGTGGCGCTGATCGAGGATGTCTGCGATCGCCTCAAGGCTCCCCGCCGGTTCCGCGACCTCGCGCGGGTGGCTGCGCGCTATCATGGGCTGGCGCACAAGCTCGATGAGCTGCGTCCTGGGACCATCCTGGGCATGTTCGAGGGTGCTGACGCCTTTCGCCGTCCGGAGCGCTTCGAGCAGATGCTTGTGGCCTGCGAGGCGGACTTTCGTGGCCGCACGGGCTACCAGGAGCGGGACTATGCCCAGGGACGACGGCTGCGCCGACTTCTTGCCTCGGTCAGAAAGCTTGACGTGGGGGCCGTCGCTGCCGCGGTATCGGATCCTCGGAAGGTTCCCGAGCGTGTCCGTGAGGCCCGTATCCGCGCCATCCGGGAGGCGTTGAGCGCCGACGTTGCTTAGGAAGAAGCGCCGAATAGATCCCTCCTGGATTTCTCAGCGTGCGGCATCCGAAAAGCGCGGTTTCAGGGCTCAGCAATACAGCCGGCGTCAGAAGCGGCCCTGGATGTACTTCAATGCCCGGCTGATGGACA
>JAYEJW010000663.1:0-4781 GCA_034716535.1 Pseudomonadota bacterium | reverse complement strand
AACGGATTCTACGGTGCTCATCCAGGGGGAGACCGGGACGGGTAAGGAGCTCGTCGCGGCCGCCGTGCATCGATTGAGCGAGCGCCGCGACAAACCGCTGATCAAGGTCAACTGTGCGGCATTGCCGGAGACCCTGATCGAGGCGGAGCTATTCGGG
Source organism: Pseudomonadota bacterium (assembly GCA_034716535.1). Taxonomy (GTDB): domain Bacteria; phylum Pseudomonadota; class Gammaproteobacteria; order Chromatiales; family Chromatiaceae; genus JAYEJW01. The sequence continues at coordinate 4,624 of JAYEJW010000663.1, read as the reverse complement.
CGCGAGAAGGGCGCCTACACGGGCGCGCTGACCCGCCAGGCCGGCCGCTTCGAGCTGGCGGACGGCGGCACCCTGCTCCTGGACGAGATCGGCGAGCTGCCCACAGGGCTTCAGAGCAAGCTGCTGCGGGTGCTCCAGGAGGGCCGATTCGAGCGCCTGGGCAGCACGCGGACCACCCAGGTCGACGTACGTCTGATCGCCGCCACAAACCGCAACCTGGAGCAGGCGGTGCGCGACGGCAGATTCCGGAAGGACCTTTTTTACCGGCTCAATGTGTTTCCCATCGTGATGCCGCCCTTGCGCGAGCGGGCCGAGGACATCCCCGCCCTGGTCTGGGAGCTGGTCGCAGAGTGCTGCGAAAAGACCGGAAGGAAGGTCCAGTCGATCCCCCAAAGGGACATGCGGGCGTTGCAGGCGTACGCCTGGCCCGGAAACGTGCGCGAGCTGCGTAACCTTATCGAGCGGGCGCTGATCCTCACCCGGGGCTCAACCCTGCGCGTCAATCATTCGGGTGACGCAGGGCAACAGGCCCCGCCCGAAGGGGCAGAGACCCTGGAGGCGGTGGAGCGTATGCACATCGAGGACGTTCTTGCCCGCACCGGATGGCGCATCCGCGGCGAGGGGGGTGCCGCCGCGATCCTCGGGCTTAAACCGACGACGCTGGAATACCGGATCAAGAAGCTCGGGCTCAAGCGTCCGCCGGCGACCTGAGCGTTGCCTCGCTGCGCAGAGCATGTTGCACTGCCTTTTTCAACACGGCGGCAACAGGTTCAGGGTTCGATCCTGTTCGCGACTCTTTTGCGCCTTATGTCCACAGCGTTGCCAATTCGATCCTGATCTTATCAAACGGAACGATGGAGACGGCGTCGGAGCCCGAAAAGCGGCCGATCTCCGCCCAGACACCGCTTCGCAACTCTAAAGCCTCCAAGGTGCGGGCCTTGGGGTCGACCAACCATGCATGGCGCACACCGTAGTGTGCATAGATCGGCATCTTGACCTCCCGATCCTTGCTTGCCGTCGACGGCGAAAGCACTTCGCAGACCCAATCCGGAACGGTTTCAAAATAATCTGTTTCCGGAAGCTTCGGCATCCGCTCGTGCTTCCAGCCCGCTAGATCTGGGACGACGACCTCGAGCTTGCGAACAAAATGTATTTCAGGCTCGGGCAGGATCCACCAGCCTCCAGGTCCATCATCGCCATCGTCATAACCGCGCCCGATGCTCCGGTCCAGGCGGGACGCTGCCCGAGCATGCCGTGGCGCCGGGCGTGGCTGAGCGTGGATCTGGCCGTTGAGGATCTCTCCCGTGAGGTTCTCCGGCAAAGCGGCAAGTTGGTCGTAGAGCGAGAATTGTTCGGCGGTTTGCATGGCAGGGTATTGCGATTGCAGCCGGAGACCTGAGACTGTCACAGCCGCGTCGGTCCGGCAAGCTAAAATCCCTAGCGGTCGCGCAGCTCCAGCGCCAAGCTCAACGCGAATCGCACACCAGAAAGCCGCGCTGCGGCAGAAGTGCAGCACCCCGGCGTGAGTGTCGGCCAAGCATCGAAATCTGCCGGGCAAGGATCTGCGCCAGACCGGGTGTCTCTTCGCGAAACTCATCCCCACTTCTGCCGACGCTGCTCTCGGTCTTCGCTGCGCAGTCTCCAAATATTTGGAGAACCCCCTTTTGCCGGAGTCCGCGCTCACAGTTTTGTCACCGCAGCCCAGAGTTTCCTCGTTCGCACTGGGTATTTTCGACCGAGATCCGCGCCTCTGCAAACAAAAATCTCCAATTATTCGTATCTATATCTACGGTAATTCGTAGATATGCATGCCTCTACTGCGTCAAGTTTCCTCGAGATAGCCAAAAACGTTCACTATTTCTTCGCGTTAAGAATCAAGCGGAATTCTGGCACGAATACTGATGCACATCTGAGTATCCTCGAAAAGAGAGCGCTTCAACCCCTTCGATGATCGTCCTGACGGCCCGAGTGACCACGAGCGACGCCGAGCGCGCAGCCGCGATTGGAACGCTCCGGCGTATCCTGGAACCGACCCGGGTAATGTCCGGCTGTTGCGGTTGCGATCTTTATCAGGACAACGAGAACCGGAACCGGGTCGAGTTGCTGGAGCGCTGGGAGAACGAGGAGTCCCTGAACCGGCACATCAGGTCCCGCGAATTCCGCGCAGTCCTTGCTGTCGTCGACATGTCGGTCGACCAACCGGAGGTCCGATTCGACTGGGTGACGCAAACCCAGGGATTGGGCTACGTTGAGGAAGCGCTACACCCCTCGGAAAAACGAGAGCACTACCGATGAAGTCAAGACACCTAAGCTCTGGACCGGTCTTCACCACCCTCACGGCGGTGTTGATCCTCACCACCCCGGCCGGTGCGGCGCAACCCGATGCCGATCCCTACAAACTGAAGTACTCGGATCTGGTCGCGATGAACGACCCGCAACCCACGGCCTCAGTCAGTGCCGAGGACGCCACTCCCGGCAGCGACGAGCCCACCAACCCCCAATGCGCGGCGTTCGAGGCGGACCCCAACGCGGATGTCGGCGACATCATGCGGGCCGGCTGTGAGCCCACACTGGCGCAGATGTCCGCGCTGATGGACAACCCGCTGGGCAACGTCGCCATGCTCTTCACCCAGTTCGATATCTACCAGATGAAGGATCCCGACAGTGGGAGAACCGAAGACAAGTACAACTACATGGGCATCGCACAGTTCCCGAAGGGCCTCGGCGAGAACTGGAACCTGATCAACCGCATCGTCTGGAACGTGCCCAGCATGCCCCTGAGTCAGAGCAAGATCGATCAGGCGGGGAACCTTGCCGCGGCGCAGTATGGCGAGCTCCAGGGTGCCATTCTGCCGCCGGAGGGAGCACTCCCCGTCGATCTGTTCCCCGGCCGGACCACCGGCTTCGGCGACATGTACTACGTCGCTCTGTTCTCCCCCAAGAAACCCATTGACATGGGTGCGGGCAAGATAGTCTGGGGCGCTGGATTCGACGTTATGTTCCCGACCGCGAGCGAGGAGATCCTCGGCACCGGAAAATGGGGAGCGGGGCCATCGGCCCTGGGGGTCTACCTGGGGCCGAAGTGGAAGCTCGGCGCCCTGGTGCAGCAGTACTGGGACTTCGCCGGCGACAGCGACCGGGGCAACGTCAACCTCATGAACCTTCAGTACTTCTACATGTACAGCCTCGACGAGACAACGTCCATTGGCGCGGCCCCCAACATCATCGCCAACTTCGAGCAGTCCGGCGGCAACAAGTGGACCGTCCCCATCGGGCTTGGCATCAACAAGACCATCAACATCGGCAAGGTGCCGGTACGCTTCGGCGTGGAGGCCTATTACTCGGCCATCACGCCAGACGACGTGGTCGGCACCGAGTGGAACTACCGCTTCTACATGATCCCCGCCGCGCCGTCGGCCCTGTTCAGTTGGATGCAGTAAGGAGGTATCTGGTGAAGACATCCCAAGCGCTCGCAGTTGCCTGCCCATTCCTCTTCGCAGCAGCAACCGCTTGGGGCCAGGCTGCGCCCCCGGACAACATGATCGACGGGGAGCGCTTTCCCGATGGCTACACGCCGATGGAAATCAAGAACAGCGTCTACCCCCGGGTGTACGCGCCGAACACTGAGAGACTCGGCCCCAAGGAGATGCGGGTCACCGCGCTGGGCACCGGCATGCCCAACGCCATCACCGGCAAGCAGAAGGCCTCGGGCTGTTACGTGGAACTGGGCAACGGGGAGAAGTTCCTGTTCGACCTGGGCAGCGGCACCATGGAGAACCTCGCCAAGCTGCGCCCGGACTGGTCGAAGGTCGACAAGGTGTTCGCCAGTCACCTGCACTCGGATCATGTAGGGGCCTTCGCGGAGCTGTATATCGGCGGCTGGATGAACGGACGCCATACGCCGCTGCATTTCTATGGGCCTTCGGGCAGCGAGCCGCGCCTGGGTAGCAAGGCGTTCGTGGACGAGAACGTCGCGCCCACGGGCACGACCGCGGCCTATCGCAGCGCGAAGCGCGAACCGCCGAGTGTCGCGGAAAAATGGATCTCGCCGGATATCAACGCGGGCAAGTGGGAAGGATATCATCCCGCACCTTTACCGAAACCGTGACAGGCTGTAGGGCGCAACCAGGGAGAGGTTGCGCCGAACGATCCCAGGAAAGGGAGAGTGTCTGGTTCTGACGTCGCACCGATCGGTCCGCTCGTTGCAGCAACGCACGCGTCGGACCATCCGCATCGAGAGAAAGTACCTATGAAACATCGTCAACGTAATCTGAGCCTGCTGATCGCCGGGGCGGCCCTCGGAGCCTCATCCCTGTTGTTGGTCCAGAACCTCCCCGAGTCGGTTCTTTCCTCCGCCGAGGCGGCCGGCGGCGTGGTAACGGGCCCGAATGTCGAGGCGCCCGACCGCTACGTCTACTACCCCGGCACCGAGATCCTGGCCGAGGACGAGGTGCGCGTCGTGGCCTGCGGCACCGGCATGCCGGATGCGCGTCGCGGACAGGCCGCGGCTTGTTTTCTGTTCGAGTTCGGCAATGGCGAGAAGCTGATCTTCGATCTCGGTACGGGCTCGATGCGCAACGTCAACGCCCTGATGATACCCGCCGAATTCCTGACGAAGATTTTC
>JAYEJW010000662.1:0-4782 GCA_034716535.1 Pseudomonadota bacterium | reverse complement strand
CAACACCAGCGTCCACGAATGGATTTCAACAACCCCACTGTGACGATGTTCTGCGACCAGGGATAGCGCGCCTGATTGTCTTTGGCGGCGTGGTCGAAGAAACGCTGGCAGGCGAAGATCTTTTTCCCGGTCTTCGGATTGATCGAGTCATCCAGGGCGAGAAGCAATCGATTATCGGTAAACGGTTCCGGGATACGTTCCCACAGGTAATGCCAGATACGTTGCCACGGCATCTTAGGCGAGGCCATGAAGGTGTAGAAGCGCCGTTGCGTCATCGAAAGACCGAACAGGCTCTGTAAGGTACGCAACAGATTCGAGGAGCGTGCGCTGGTGACGGGAATGAGAATGGCAACCATCGTGTAAGCGAACCAGACAAAGCGTTCGCGACCATTTTCGGTGTCGGGAAAAACGCTTTGTATGGGCTTGATGAGATCGCGTAGAATGAACATTGAATGAGGGCCTTTTTGTTGGTATATCAATGGGTTGCGGAACCTTTAATATACCATGAAAGGTGCCCTCATTCACGTTTAAGGGTTTGTTTTTATAGGAATAATCAGATTATTTCTCCTACAATGCGTCCTGCTTTTTTGTACAGCTACAGAGCTAACCGAATAGAATATTAGTATCCACTAATATCGGCGCGCATTAGCGTTTGCTGATACTCAAAACCGTGAAACTTCAGTTACTCCTACCTATGGAGTCTCGTTCCGGCTGGCGACCGAGTGCACCCTAGTTATGGTAGGTAAACGGGGGTGGATTATGGGGTGTACAGCCCATTTAGATGCTTCCCTTTCGCAGGGTACGCTGTCGACACGGTGTGAGCTCAATCAAGGGTGCGGGAGGCGATGGAACGATGATAATTCCCAGGCGTAGGGCGACAGGAAGGGATCTCAGAGGCGTTTGGCTGTCAGGCTTGCTGTTGTCGGGAGCGATGGCATATTCGGGGGTTGCGGGTGCGGCACTTTGCAACAATAGCAGCCTAGAGTGCAATGGCGTTACGAGCCATGTGGGGGCAGTGCCCAGAATATTGCAAATAAAAAAATCAAAAGGTACCAAATTCGGTCTGAGTAAGAAGCTTGGCTCTCGACCCACTTTTAAGAAGTGGGCGGAGACATTGGTAGCAGGAAAATACGGTATGGGCTATTCCAAGAAGGGTGATGGTAAGGGTGGCGGCGTTTTCGTGGTAAAAGGGAGCGAGCATCATGGCCAATCTCCAGTTCCCTTGCCTCCGGCTTTCTGGCTGTTCGCTTCCGGGGTGGCGGGGCTGATGTTCGTGTCTCGCAGACAGAAGAAGAAATCGGACTCATCTTCCCCCTGCGAAAATCCGGCAAGAACAGCATAATGCATGCGAAAACATGGTGTTACGGGAGGAGTAGGCGGCGTTCCGCCTGGCTACAATAGGCAGGTGTCAGCGGCGTTCTGATCCTATAGCAAAACAGGCGGTATGAACGTCACGTTCATTTTGTTATCCGTTTTGTTCCCACAGTTCTATTTCAAATATTTTCTTTTCTTCTTCCGTCTCCTTCGCGCAGACGGTTGAGTCGCGTTCTGTCACCCAAGTGACCGTGATTATCCATCCTTGTGGTAGCAAGGGAGGAGATCACAATGAAGCGCTCGCGAAGACGTAAGTGTCGGCACTGCGGGGAGTTGTTCGATCCCGATCCGCGTAACCGTCGGCACCAACACTACTGCTCGACGCCCACCTGCCGGCAGGCCAGCAAGGCGGCGAGTCAGCGCCGTTGGCTGGCCAAGGCAGACAACCGCGACTACTTCCGTGGCGCAGCCAACTGGGAGCGGGTGCGGGCCTGGCGGGCGGCTCACCCCGGCTACTGGCGGGCGAAGCGTCAATTCGATGCTGCGTTACAAGAAGACTCCCTGGCGCAACCGATTGATTCTCTAGAGAAATCGCCGACTTTAGCCGCCTTTGCGTTACAAGATCTCTGCGGCGCGCAACCCATTGTTTTGCTTGGATTAATCGCGCACTTAACGGGATCTGCGTTACAAGAGGACATTGCCCGAACCAGCCGCCGTTTCCGACAATTGGGATACGACATTCTCAACGGCGCCCCACGCGCCGAAGGAGGCGATGATGCAAAAACGCCTGCTGGTTCCGGCGCGAGTGCGCCAGATCCCCCGTCAGTTCAGTTGGATCGACCAACGCCTGGTGCGCGATAACCGCCTGCTGGGCGCCCCGGCCGATACCTGGGCCTTATATCTGTTTCTGCTCACCGTCGCCGATGCCCGCGGCTTGAGCTACTACGCCGACCCGTCCATTGGCCGGCAGTTGTCCGTGGGGCCCGAGCCCCTGGCCCGGGCGCGACAGGGGCTGATCGATGCGGGACTGATCGCCTATCAGGCACCCCTGTATCAGGTCCTGGCGCTGGATCCCGAGCCCGCCCCGCCGGCGCGCGGCGGGGCGGGCACCCTGACGGCCATCGGCGAGGTGCTGCGACGCACCCTGGGGGAGGCGCCATGATCGACTACGAGACCTATTGCCGGATCCGCGATCTGCACCAGAACAAACTCAAGCCGAGCCAGATCGCCCAGGCGCTCAACCTGCATCCGCAGACCGTCGACAAGTGGCTGGCCGAACCCCGCTTCCGGGCCCGCCGCCAGACCCCGCACACCAGCAAGCTCGATCCCTACAAGGCCCGGATCCGCCAATGGCTTGAGCACCATCCCTACAGCGCGCAGCAGGTCCTGCAGCGCCTGCGCGAACTGGGCTTCGACGGCGGCTACACCATCGTCAAGGCCTATGTTGCCCGCGTCCGGCCGCGCCGGGCACCGGCCTTTCTCACCCTGTCGTTCGCCCCCGGTGAGTGCGCCCAGGTCGATTGGGGGCAATACGGGTCGATCTGCGTCGGCCAGACCCGGCGCACGCTCTCGTTTTTCGTCATGGTGCTGTGCTACAGCCGCCTGATGTATGTGGAGTTCACCTGCGCCCAGACCCTGGAGCAGTTCCTCGCCTGCCATCAGCACGCCTTCGCCTTTTTCGGCGACCGGGTCCCTTCGGCGATCATGGTGGACAATCTCAAGTCGGCCGTGTTGCGACGGCTCACCGGCGAGGCCCCGGTGTTCAACCCGCGCTACCTGGATTTCTCCCGCCACGCCGGATTCACCATCCGGGCGTGCAATGTGGGCAAGGGCAACGAGAAGGGCCGGGTGGAATCGGGTGTGGGGTATGTCAAAAAAAATTTCCTCAATGGCCTGGGCCTGACCGAGTTCAGCGCCATGAACCCGGCGGTGCGGACCTGGCTCGACACCGTGGCCAATGTGCGCATGCACAGGGAAACGCACCAACGGCCGGTGGACTTGTTCGCTCAGGAACAACCCCGGCTGCACCTGGCGCCGAGCGAGCCCTTCGATATCGCCACCGTGCGAGCCGTGCGCGCTTCACGGTGCTTTCGCGTGACCTGGGAGACCAACCGCTACTCGGTGCCGGCCGAGTACGCCAGCACCCTGCTGACCCTGAAGGTCTATCCGCAGCGCTTGTGCATCTATCACCACGACCAGCTCGTCGCGCGCCATCCGCGCTGTTATGACCGCCATCGCGACATCGAGGATCCGGACCACCCCAAGGCCCTGCTGGCGCAGCGCCGCCACGCCCGGGAACAACTGCTGCTCGGGCGCTTCCTGCGCCTGTCGCCGAAGGCCGAGGCCTACTATCGTGCCCTGGCCGAGCGCCGCTTCAATCCCCGCCATCATGCGCAAAAAATCGTCGCCCTGAGCGAGATCTACGGTACCGAAGCGGTGGCCCGCGCCATGGACGACGCCTTCGCCTTCCAGGCCTTCAGCTGCGAGTACATCGCCAACATCTGCGAGACCCGCCAGCGGCCGCTGCCCGAACCCGGCGCCCTGCAGCTGACCCGCCGCCAGGACCTGCTCGACCTGGAAATGCCGGCGCCGGATCTGTCCGCCTATGACCCCACGACGCCATCGGAGGAGGACACATGAGCCGCTCCACACCATCGAAGGCCGCGCCCCCGGTGCTCGGCGAACCCCTGAGCTATCTGAAGCTCCACTTCGTCCGCGACCACTACGAGGCGATGGCCAGCGAAGCCGCCCGGGCCCAATGGGGACATGTCGAGTATCTCGCCCGCCTGGTCGAAGGCGAGGCGCTGGCACGGCAACAGCGCAGTATCCAGCGGCGCATCCGCCTTGCCCGCTTCCCGGTCGTCAAAACCCTCGATTCGTTTCAGTGGACCTGGCCGCGCAAGATCAATCGGGCCCAGGTACAGAACCTGTTCCGACTCCGGTTCCTCGACGAACACGCCAACGTCATCTTCCTCGGCAACGTGGGTCTGGGTAAAACCCATCTGGCCTCGGCCCTTGGCTATGCCGCCTGCCTGCAAGGCCACTCGGTGTTGTTCGCCACCGCCGTCGATGTCATCAATACCCTGAACGCCGCACGACAGGCGGGAAGGTTGAAACCGGTATTCCAGCGCTACCTCAAACCGGCCGTCCTGATCCTGGATGAACTCGGGTACCTGCCCATCGACAAGACCGGCGCCGATCTGTTGTTCCAGATCATCAGCCAGCGCTATGAACGCGGGGCGATCATCCTGACCTCCAATCGCGTGTTCAAAAACTGGGCGGAGATCTTCAATCACGATGCCACCTTGACCTCGGCACTGCTCGACCGCCTCCTCCACCACGCCGAAACCGTCCTCATCGAGGGGAAAAGCTACCGGATGAAGGATCGGATCGAGACATGATCCGCCTCCGGATACCTCAGAACAGGCGGACAGACCCGCTGATTTCTCCCTGCAATTTCAAACCGGC
>JAYEJW010000661.1:0-4796 GCA_034716535.1 Pseudomonadota bacterium | reverse complement strand
ATCGGCGACCTGGTGGTCGGCCTGCACGGCGGACGGCCCGTGTATCTTCGCGACGTTGCAAGCATCGAACGCGGTCCCGAGCAGCCCCAGACCTACGTCTGGATGGGGGCCGGTCCGGGAGCGGCGCATCAGGGAATCGATCTGACCGGCAACAGGCCGGCGGTGACCATCGCCGTGGCCAAGCAGGAGGGCACCAACGCGGTTGCCGTCGCCCAGCGCGTGATCGACCGTTTCGCCCAGCTCGAGGGCACCTTCATCCCGGAAGGCGTGGAGGTCACGGTCACCCGCAACTACGGCGCCACCGCCGACGCCAAGGCCAAGAAGCTCATCAGTAAGCTCACCTTCGCCACCCTGTCGGTGGTGGCCCTGGTCCTGCTCGCCATCGGTTGGCGCGAGGCCATCATCGTCGGCGCGGCGGTCATCGTTACATTGGCCCTGACGCTCTTCGCCTCCTGGGCCTGGGGCTTCACCCTCAATCGCGTCTCCCTGTTCGCGCTCATCTTCTCCATCGGCATCCTGGTGGACGACGCCATCGTTGTGGTTGAGAACATCCACCGCCACATGGCCATGGGCTCGAAGAGGCTCCTGGAGCTGATGCCCAAGGCGGTGGACGAGGTGGGTGGACCGACCATCCTCGCCACCTTCACGGTCATCGCCGCCCTGCTTCCCATGGCGTTCGTCACGGGCCTGATGGGCCCCTACATGAGCCCGATCCCCATCAACGCCTCCACCGGGATGCTGATCTCGCTGGTGGTTGCCTTCGTCTTCACCCCCTGGATGACCAATTTCATGCTGGGCAGGAAGGCGCAGAGCCCCGCCCACGGGCATGGCGATCAGGTGGAGGGCGAGAGTGGGTGGCTGCAGACCTTCTTCGACCGCCTCATCGCCCCCTTCCTCGTCGGCGGTAAGGGCAACCGCAACCGCTGGCTGCTGCTCTTTGGGATCCTGGTGTTGATCGCCCTGTCCCTGATGCTGGTGACCAGCAAGGCCGTCGTGCTCAAGATGCTGCCCTTCGACAACAAGTCCGAGCTCCAGGTGGTGCTCGACATGCCCGAGGGGACGAGCCTGGAGCAGACCGCCCGCGTGCTGAACGAGATGGGCGAGTACCTGGTCAGGGTGCCCGAGATCACCGACTATCAGGCCTATGCGGGCACCGCTGCGCCCATCAACTTCAACGGCCTGGTGCGCCAATACTACCTGCGCGAGGGCGCCCACCTGGGCGACCTGCAGGTCAACCTGGTGGACAAGCACCATCGGGAGCGCAAGAGCCACGCGGTCGCGCTATCGGTGCGCCAGCCCCTGCAGGAGATCGCCCGCAGGCACGGGGGCAACGCCAAGGTCGTGGAGATCCCCCCAGGTCCGCCGGTGCTCTCGCCCCTGGTGGCGGAGGTCTACGGCATCGACTACGACGGCCAGATCGGGGTCGCCCGCGAAGTGAGAAAGGTGTTCGAATCCACGGCCGATATCGTGGACGTGGACGACTCGGTGGAGCATCCGTCGAAGAAATACCTGGTGGTGGTGGACCGCGCCAAGGCCTCGCGCCTTGGCGTCAACCAGAGCGAGGTCGCCCAGGCGCTGGCCACGGTGCTCGACGGGGAGGACGTGAGCTATCTGCACGGGGCCAAGGTCAAGTACGCCGTGCCCATCCGGGTGGAGTACACCGAGGCGGACAAGGCCGATCTGGAGCAGGTGCTGGCCCTGCGTGTGCGCTCCATGGGGGGGCAGCTGGTGCCGCTTTCCGAGATCGTCCAGGTGGTGGACACCAGCCGTGAGCACAGCATCTACCACAAGGACCTGCTGCCGGTGGTCTATGTGACCGGCGACATGGCTGGGGAGACCGACAGCCCCCTCTACGGCCTGTTCGAGATCTCAGCGACCTTGACCGAGGACATGGGTCTGCCGCAGTGGTTCATCCAGCAGCCGCTCAACCCCTACGAGTACAGCCTCAAGTGGGACGGCGAGTGGCAGGTCACCTACGAGACCTTCCGCGACATGGGCATCGCCTATGGTGTGGGTCTCGTTCTGATCTACCTTCTGGTGGTGGCCCAGTTCCGTAGCTACCTGGTGCCCCTGGTCATCATGGCCCCTATCCCGCTGACCATCATCGGCATCATGCCGGGGCACGCCATCCTGGGTGCTCAGTTCACTGCCACGTCCATGATCGGCATGATCGCGCTGGCGGGCATCATCGTGCGTAACTCGATCCTGCTGGTGGACTTCATCAACCAGGAGGTCAGGGCAGGCATGGCCCTCGAGCAGGCGGTGATCCGCTCTGCCGTGGTGCGGGCCAAGCCCATCGCGCTCACCGCCGTCGCCGCCATGGCCGGCGCCGTGTTCATCCTCGACGACCCCATCTTCTCGGGGCTCGCGGTGTCGCTGCTCTTCGGCCTCTTCGTCTCCACCGTCCTCACCCTGGTGGTGATCCCGGTGGTCTACTACGGGGTCATGCGCAAGCGCGTGGAGTGGATTCGGACTGCGACGGGATGACGCTCGTTGCCCAGGCGTGCGTTGAGCGATTGCCCCTGATAATGCACGACCGCCAGCTCGAGCTCTACAATGTCGCGCTGCTCCGGACCTGAGACGATTCTCCGATACATGTGCAGGCGGCGGGCGTCGGAAATGGTTTCGGGCCGGCGCGTTGCTGTTCGATATCGGGGTCTTGCGGGGAATGGGGCTGGAAAGTGGAAAAAGGGTTCCTCAACAGGTCGAAAGAGCCGAACAGGGGGCAGGTCACCGTCGTGTTGCACGATCCGGTGACCTGCTCCCCGACGCCCATGTCAGCCGATCACTGAGCTCGGCTCGAACGGGGGCGCTTCGTTACTAAATGGGCGGGGGTTCGGCAACGTAACCCGTGATGTCGAGGATCACGTCGGTACTGGCGCTCGGGCCGTTGAAGATCACCAGATCGAAATCACATTCGGTTCCCGGGGCAGGGGGTTCGTCACAGATCGGCACGAAGATTCCGTTGGCGAGGGCGGCCGTATCCGGGGCATAGTTGATGCTGGAAACCAGGGGCGGCATCGTATCGAACGGATACAGAGTGAGGAAGTTGGCCCCCGATCCTGACGGGCCCACCGCGACCACGTTGGCGTAGATTCCCTTTGCTTCCGGAAAGGGTATCCCGCAGGTCTCCAGACCACCCTGCTGTTGATTGAATGTGTCGGCCACGAGGATGTCCATGGACGTGTCGGGGCTCATCCGGCCGAAGCCTTCACCCCCTGAGCGAGTGTCGAGGGCACGGCACGGATCGATTGTGAAGACCTGGTAAGGCCCCCCCGCGTTGGCGCCATTCGGCAAGGCCGATAGTGCCAGCGCCCCCGCAAGGGCCGCGCTGCTGAGCTGATTTTTTAAGTTCTTGGTAGAGCTCGTCATGTGGGATCCCCCCTTCTATGGAAATTGTCGATGACTTGAGGACATGTTCCGAGCGCCCTTATTGTAAGAGCCTGACGCTCGAAACCAGCACAAACCGGGTCGAAGCATACACTCTCTCGGCGGCCATGTTTAGCCTCCTTGAGGCAGGCCGACGTGATCGCCCGTGATGTCTTGTAGAGGACGCACGGAGACCTTCGACGGACCCAAGCCGGCCGGCCAGGTTGTCGCGTCCGTAAGCGAAAAGCCGTACAGCCGCGCCGGAATGCAGGGCTCTGGTGGCGCAGGAAAAACTCCTTTTATTATCTAGCACGTCCAACAAGCTGAACAGGGAGCAGGTCACAGCTGCGTCACATGATAAGGCAACCTGCTCCCACGCCTTTCGGAGCCGATCGCATTGCATAGCTCGAACGGAGGGTGCTCTGTTACAAGATGGGCGTGGACTCGGCCACGTATCCGGTGAGATCGAGGATCACGTCGACACTGGCGCTTGGCCCGTTATAGATCACAAGATCCCAAAAACAATCGTTCGGACCAGTATGGTCACAGATCGGGACGAAGATGCCGTTGGCGAGGGCGGCTGTGCCCGGGGCATAGTTGATGCTGGAAACTGTGGGCGGATCGGACTCGAACGGATAGAGCGTAAGGAAGTTGGCTCCCGCTCCTGACGGATTCACTGCGACCAGGTTGGCGTAGACTCCTTTTGCGTCCGGAAAAGGTATCCCGCAGTCCTCCAAGCCGCCTTGGTCCAGAATAAACCCTCCGGCAACGAGAACCTCGAGTGACGTGTCTGGTCCCATCCGGGCGACGTCTTCCCCTCCTAATCGCGTGTCGAGAATACGGCACGGATCGATGGTGAAGACCTGGAAAGGTTCGCCGGCGTGGCCACCTGCCGGGAGGGCTGACAGGACCAATGCTCCCGCGAGGGCTGCAGTGCTAAGTTTCGTGACACAGTTCTTGGCAGAGCTCGGCATATGATCCCCCATTCTCGGCAATTGTTGATAGCTTGCGGACCTGCGTCGAGCGTCTCAAACGCGAATACGTGACGCTCGAAAGCTCTGCGGGCCGAGGTGGAGCATACACTGTCTCGACTACCAAGTTTAGACCCTTTGAGAACAGGTAAGCATGATTACCGCCATTTGCAGAGCGACCTCCATCAGCTGGAAGAACGACGGCATCCAGAAACCGCGTCTACGGGATGCCCTGCGCTAATAGTGCCAGGATGGCATTTATAGGCGCGACCCAAGGAAAACGCTGATCAAAGCTTTTTCCACAGCACAAGGATGTGGCACCAGTGTCAGGGTAACTTCTCAATATCTCAGGGCACTACGCTCGCCGCTGCGGCGCGCTCGCGGATGATATCGGGCAATGGCGCGATGTTTCCGTTCTGTCCGATGCGGTCACCCAGATAGTCCCAGAAGGAGATG
>JAYEJW010000660.1:0-20571 GCA_034716535.1 Pseudomonadota bacterium | reverse complement strand
ATTGAATAAACCAGCCATCACGGTTAATGAAACCCATTGCGCAATGGTTATTCAGGGAATGCTAATATAGCGCGCCTATTGGTGGTGGCTAATATTCTAACGCCCCAAAAAGTACAAAACTTCAGATTTATAAGTATAGGAAATTCAATCGCATCACAGCGCGGAAACCGGGGCCCGCGGAAACCGGGGCCACGGAAACCGGGGCCAGACCACCAAACCTCATCGCGAGCATATGGTCAGTTCTCGCATTGTTGCATTGCCGTACGGACTATTCGTCCTACTGTCGCCAAGTGAACGCCGAAATGGGACATCTCCACTCGATGGCGGGCAATGGCAACCGGGCTGTGCACGGCCCCCCGCTCTCACCGGCCTGTATCTCGCGGAAGGACTCGAGCAGCTCGGCGCCGATTTCCCTTCCGGCGTCCCGTTCAAGGAGCTCTTCTTCAGTCTTTGGCATTTTCCAGCATCTCCCTGGCGGCATTCCGCACATGGGCTGGTAGGTTTTGCCGCGCGCTCTTGGCATAGATCAATCGTGGGTCGGGTTGGACGCGCCTGGGACACGACCGATCGATTGCGTTGCGCCCGATGCGGGCCTTAACCCGACGTTTTCCGCTTCGCGCGTCGGGTTACGCTTCGCTAACCCGACCTACCAGCTTCGACGTTCGCAAGCGGCTGTACCTAACCCGGAAAATCCTAGAGATCGACCTAAAATTAGAGATAATCTTCCGCTGAGTCGCGCCGCCGTCACGGGGGATCATCAGCGCTGGCTGTACTCGGTCTTCGAGCCGGTCATGTCCCAGGCGAAGGTACAGTCGAGGTGGGAGAGCACGGAGACCATCCCTCTCTCACCGCTCGCCACCATCAGGGCGACGGGGGCCTGTTTGCCAAACCGCTTGTTGCCCCGTTTTACCCAAAGGTTGCGCATCTCCGGATTGCGGGGAAAGTAGGTGTGCAGCGCCTCCTCGATGCGCATCAGGTAGCTCACCCGGCGGTTGACCTCGGGCTCGTCCGGAAAGGGCTCATCCTCGCGGAAGCGGGCAACGGAGCGGATCTTGACCGTGGCCGGTAGGCTGAGGATGGTGACGATATCCCTTGCGCCAAGCCCCCAGTTTTCGAGCAAATTCATGGTGCGGCGCGTCAGCGCCAGTCGTTCGTCGAGGGTCAATTCACTCATCGAGCTTCCTGTTTGCCTGCAATACCTCAGCGGCCCGCCGGAAACCCCGCAAAGCGCCAAAACGTAGAAACAACATGCGGCTGAGGTCCTGTAATGCAAGCCCGGTTGATCGCTCCGTCCCCACGACGCGGCGTTCTCCCAGACAGGCACAGACAACAGAGCAAGTGCACCCCTCTGCCCTTCTCGACACCGGTGAACCGCTGTTATCGGGGAACTCGATAGATGCGCATAACCAGCGGAATCTGGCGTAGGCGACGCATGATCAACGCCAAGTGCTGGCGACTGTGCACGGTGAGGAGGAAATCCAGGCTCGATGTCGCCCCGTCCTTCTCGCGGGATTGGACGTTCTCGATGTTGGATCCCATTTCGGCGATGGCGGCGGCCACCGTCGCCAGTGCACCGCGACGATTGTCCACATCAACCCGGATTCCCGTGGAGAAGTCGGCGCCGGGATCGTTTGCCCATTCCGCGTCGACCCACTCGTCCTGACGGCTTTGAAAGTCACCGATATTGCGGCATTCCTGGCGGTGAACGACGATCCCCTTGCCGGGGGTGAACAGGCCGACGATGTCGTCGCCCGGGATGGGACGACAACAGCGGGCGTATGCGACCACCATGCCCTCCGTGCCCTTGATGGCGAGGCGCTCGGCGCGCCCGGCCGCCTCCTGCCCGCCCTCGCTTCCGCTCTCTCCCTCCGCCATCAAACGACGCGCCACCAGTGCCGGCATCCGATTCCCGAGTCCGATCTCCGCGAGGAGCGCCTGGGGACCATCCAGCTTGGTATGCGCCAGATAGGAGTCTAGGCGCTCCCCCGGTAAGCTCGGAAAATCGGTGTCGTACGCGGCCAGCTCGGCATCGATCAGGCGCCGGCCCAGGGTCTCCGCCTCCTTTCGCTGCAAACTCTTGAGGCAGGCGCGCACGTTCGCCCGGGCTTTGCCGGTCACCACGAAGTTGAGCCATGCGGGATTCGGTACCGCCCCCGGCGCGTTGATTATCTCGACCGTCTGGCCACTGTGCAGAACGGTGCGCAGGGGCGCAAGACGGCGGTCGATGCGCCCCGCGACGCATGTGTTGCCCACGTCCGAGTGGATGGCGTAAGCGAAATCCACCACCGTAGCCCGCTTTGGGAGGACCATGATTCGCCCGCGCGGAGTAAACACGTAGACCTCGTCGGGAAACAGGTCGACCTTGACATGCTCCAGGAACTCCACCGAATCCCCCGATCCGCGCTGCATCTCCAGCAGGTTCTGGAGCCAGTCCGCCGCCAGCGCCTTGTGACTGCCTCCGTCGCCGCTCCCAGACTTGTACATCCAGTGCGAGGCGATGCCGGCCTCGGCGATACGCTGCATATCCTCGGTGCGAATCTGGATCTCGATGGGTACGCCCTGGGGCCCGAATAGAACCGTGTGCAGGGACTGGTAGCCGTTCGACTTGGGGATGGCGATGTAGTCCTTGAAACGGCCCGGCACCGGCTTGTAGAGATTGTGCACCAGACCGAGAACACGGTAACAGGTATCCACCCGGTCGACGATGACACGAAACGCGAAGACGTCGACCACCTCGGAGAATGCAAGCGCCTTGTCGCGCATCTTGCGGTAGATGCTGTAGAGGTGCTTCTGGCGACCGGCCACCTTGCCCGGGATCCCCTCTTGATGCAGACGCTCCGCCAACGCGGTCTCCACGTTCGCCACCAGCTCACTGCGCGCACCACGTGCCCGTTTCACGGCTCGCTGTAGGATGCTGTGGCGCCACGGCCAATAGTGGGCGAAACCGAGATCCTCGAGCTCCAGGCGGACGCTGTTGATCCCGAGGCGGTTGGCGATGGGAGCGTAGATCTCGAGGGTCTCGCGCGACACCCGCCGGCACTTCTCGGGGGCCATGACGCCGAGGGTGCGCATATTGTGCAGCCGGTCCGCGAGCTTGATCAGGATGACCCGAATGTCTCTGGTCATGGCCAGCATCATCTTGCGGAAACTGGCGGCCTGGGCCTCTGCCCGGGACTTGAAGTCGATCTGGGTCAGCTTGCTGACGCCGTCCACGAGGTCCGCGATCTCCTGATCGAAGACCGTGGCAAGCTGCTCCTTCGCCGTCGGCGTGTCCTCGATCACGTCGTGCAGAACGGCCGCCATCAGACACTTGTGGTCCATGCGCATCTCCGCCAAGATACGGGCCACGGCAATGGGGTGGTAGATGTAGGGCTCGCCGGACTTTCTCCGCTGGCCCTCATGGGCTTCTGCACCGAACAGATAGGCCCGGTAGACTTCGCGGATCTGGTCCGTTGTCAGGTAGGATTCGAGATCAGCGCACAGATCGCTGACCAGGAAACGCGGCTTGTCCGCCATCTCCTCAAACGGCGCCAGAAGGGGGGGAGCGGCTGCGGCCATATCTGAGTGCCGTCGTTTAGGGCGGTCCCCCACAGGGTCTCACTGTCGTCGATCGGGCGTCCACCGCTATACTTGACGGATGTTGCCGCCTATTCCCGGCTATCGGGCTGGAGATCCGCCGCCAGCTCCTCCGCGAGGGCCTGCTCCAGGGTCTTGGTTGCGTCTTCCTCTTCTTGCTCGGCGGCCTCCAGGGACTCCGGCCCGAGGACACCCGCAGCGATCTCACGCAGCGCCATGACGGTCGCCTTGTCATTCTGCCAGGGCAGCAGCGGTTCCACACCGCCGGTTAGCTGTCGGGCCCGTCTGGTCGCGAGCAGGACGAGATCGAAACGGTTGTCCACGTGTTCGAGGCAGTCCTCGACGGTAATGCGTGCCATGTGCTTTCGCTCCAGCCAGTTGTTGAGCAGTCGTGACGACGCGGGGCAAGCGCCGACTCCTCAATGTCATAAAGTGTAGATAGGGTTCGGGGGCGCGCAACGGTACTCTGCGCTAAGAAAAACGGCCTCCGGGGAGAGGTAGGCCCGAACCAATCTCCGCGCGACAATGTTTTAGTGTATCAAAATCAACGAGGCACCCGGGAGACGCATGATCCCCGCCAAGGCCGCCAGAGCCCATCACCCCCCATTTCGGCTGCGCTCAAGACCCGTCGGCGGCGAGGAGCTCTGTCAGCACCGCCTTCAGCCTCCCCTCGCAATGCTCCCGGCGAAGGCGCTCGGCGCTTACAACGCAGGCCAGCTCGGCAAGCGCGTCCTCGAAGACATCGTTGACCACCAGGTAATCGTACTCCCTGTAATGAGACATCTCCGTCCGTGCCCTCGCCATGCGCCCGGCGATGACTTCCTCACTGTCCTGACCGCGTCCGCGCAGCCGCTCTTCGAGCGCAGACGCCGAGGGCGGAAAGATGAAGATCGACACGGCCGCGGGAAAACGCTCACGCACCTGCCGCGCGCCCTGCCAGTCGATCTCCAGCAGCAGGTCCCGACCCCGCTCCAGCTCGGCTCGAACCGTCGACTCCGCCGTTCCGTACCGGTTGCCGAAGACCTGTGCGTGCTCGAGAAAGGCGTCTGCACCGATCATGCCCGAAAAGGTCGAGGCATCGACGAAATGGTAGTGGACGCCGTCCTGCTCACCCGGGCGCGATGCGCGGGTCGTGAAGGAAATCGCCAGCCGCAGACTCGGGTCGCGCCCGAGCAGCGCCTTGACCAGGGTCGTCTTTCCGGCCCCGGAGGGTGCCGAGACGATAAAGAGCATGCCACTGCTCATGGGCCTGCCGAGTCGCCCGCCGGGGCGCACCTCGCCTCATCACTCAATGTTCTGTACCTGCTCACGCATCTGCTCGATCAGGACCTTCATGTCTACCGCCAAGCGCGTCACCTCCACGTCGGCGGACTTCGAGCCGAGGGTGTTCGCCTCGCGATTGAGCTCCTGCATGAGGAAGTCCAGCCGTCGGCCGACGGGCTCGTCGGACTGAAGCACCGTCCGCACCTCCTGGACGTGCGCACCCATGCGGTCCATCTCCTCGTCGACGTCCAGACGCTGGGCCAAGAGCGCCAGCTCCTGCTCCAGCCGGCTTGGATCGAGCTCGGCCCGCACCTCTGCCAGCCGATCCAGGATCCGCCGGCGCACCTCGGTCATGACCTGCGGCATTCGCTCCCGCACCCCCGCTACGCACGCGGCAAGCTTGTCGCAACGCTCGCGGATCAGGCTCGCGAGCCGCTCGCCCTCGCGACCGCGGGTCGCGATCATGGAGCGCAGGGCCTTGTCCAGGAGCCCCAGGGCCCTTTCCTTGACGGGACCGAGGTCCAGCTCCTGCTCCTGCAACACGCCGGGCCAGCGCAGGAGATCAAACGGATCGGGCTCTGCCGGACGGCCCACCAAGGCCCCCACCTCCCCCCCTGCCGCCAGGAGCTGTTCCAGATAGCTGCGGTTCACGCGAAGGTTGCCGCCCACCCCAGGGGCCGGCACGTAGCGCAACGAGCAATCCACCTTGCCGCGGCGCAGATGCGATGAGACGCGCTCCCGTACCGCCGGCTCCAACCCGCGCAGATCCTCCGGCAGACGGACGAAAGGCTCCAGGAAGCGGTGATTGACAGACCGCAGTTCCCAGGTCAGTTCGCCGGCGTCGCCCGTATCGGTCTCGCGGGCAAAGGCCGTCATGCTCTTAGTCATGGATGCTCCAGATCGGTTGAGGCGGTACGACGATAGAATCCCGTAGAGCCGCGGCCATTGCAAGGCGGCGGATTTGACGTAACCGGTCGGGTTGCCGAAGATATCGCGCGAGCTTCGGGCAGGTTGAAGGCACGCCGAGCTGTTCGGCGTCCCCTGCGTGGCACCAACGCGCCGCCCTTTACAGCGCCTGCAGGGCGCTGAGAGAGCTCGAAGGAGCCCGAAAACCGTACTTTTCCGAGCTCATGCGCTGCCACCGCCGAAACGGTTTGTTCAACGCATTCTTTTCAAGATTCGATTCTAGGGTATCCGTTCAAGGTGCCTGACACCAACAAGCGAGCGCTCATGCGACCATCCCTCCGCCGTCCAGACCAACTGCGACCCATCCGCTTCACCCGCGGCTTTACCCGCCATGCCGAAGGCTCCGTGCTTGTGGAGCTCGGCGATACCCGCGTGCTGTGCACGGCCAGCGTGGAAGAGCGGGTCCCCGGTTTCCTCAAGGGACAGGGGAAGGGCTGGATCACGGCCGAATACGGGATGCTTCCGCGCTCCACCGGCGAGCGCACCCAGCGTGAGGCCGCCCGCGGCAAACAGGGGGGCAGGACGCTGGAGATCCAGCGGCTCATCGGCCGATCTCTGCGCGCGGCAGCGGATCTGGAAGCCCTCCGAGAGCGGACCATCACCCTCGACTGCGACGTCATCCAGGCCGACGGCGGGACCCGCACCGCGTCCATCTGCGGAGCCTGGATCGCCCTGCACGACGCGGTGCAGGACCTGATCCGGCAGGGGAAGGTCGCAGGCGAGCCGCTGATCGCGCAGATCGCCGGCATTTCCGTGGGCATCCACCAGGGCCAGGCCGTGCTCGACCTGGACTACGCCGAAGACTGCAGCGCCGAGACGGACATGAACGTGGTCATGGACGAGCACGGACGGTTCGTGGAGATCCAGGGGACGGCCGAGGACAGGAGCTTTTCCCGCGCGCAGATGGACGCCATGCTGGATCTCGCCACCACCGGCATCGGCGAAATCCTCGCCGCGCAGCGAGGAGCGCTGGCGCAATGAAGCCCCACTTGCGCTTGATCGCAGCCGCCGCAAAACCGTCCGCGAGAGGATCCTGCCAATGAGCTCACTACACACCGGCGAGTCCATTGTTCTCGCCAGCAACAATGCAGGCAAAGTCCGTGAGATCAGCGAGCTGCTCGCCACGGAGCGCATCCACATCATCCCGCAGGGGGAGCTGGGGGTGCCCGAAGCGGAGGAGACCGGCCTGAGCTTCGTCGAGAACGCCATCCTCAAGGCCCGCAACGCGGCCCGCCACAGCGGACTTGCCGCCATTGCCGACGATTCCGGGATCGAGGTCGATGCCCTCAAGGGGGCGCCCGGCATCTACTCCGCCCGCTATGCGGGGCGCGGCGCCTCCGACGCGGAGAATCTGGACAAGCTGCTCGCGGACCTGCGCGACGTCCCGGAGGCCGAGCGTAGCGCACGTTTTCAGTGCCTGATGGTCTACATGCGCCATGGGGAGGACCCCACACCCGTCATCTACCAGGGTACCTGGGAGGGACGCATCCTGACCGCCCCCCGCGGAGAGAACGGCTTCGGCTACGACCCTGTGTTCCTGGTGCCCGGAGAGGGCTGCAGCGCCGCCGAGCTCCCGGCCGCCACAAAGAACCGCCTCAGTCACCGCGGTCAGGCCCTCACAAAGTTGGTGCGCTACCTTCAGGGCGCCGATTGACGCGGGCCGTGTCCGGAAAGCCTGCAGACCCGACCGGCGTTGCGGGGCACTTGGCGCGAGTCCTCGAGCGCATACGCGCCGCCGAGCGCCGATTCGGGCGGGAGCCGGGAAGCGTTGCGCTGCTCGCGGTGAGCAAGAGACAGGAGGCCGCAAAGATCAGCGCCGCCTTCGCCGCGGGCCAGCGGGCCTTCGGCGAGAGCTATCTGCAGGAGGCCGTCGAGAAGATGGACGCGCTCAAGGATCTTGCCCTGCAGTGGCACTTCATCGGCCGCATCCAGGGCAACAAGACGCGGCAGATCGCCGAGCGTTTTTCCTGGGTGCACAGCCTGTGTGACCTCAGGCATGCCCGCCGGCTGAGCGAGCAGCGGCCCCGGCGTCTGCAGCCGCTCAAGGCCTGCGTACAGGTCAACCTGAGCGGGGAGCCGAGCAAGGGAGGAATCCCACCCGAATCGGTGTCGGATCTCCTGGAGGAATGCGATGCGCTTCCAAATCTCGAAATCGCGGGGCTCATGACCCTGCCCGCTCCCGCCGAGAGCGAAGCGCGTCAGCGTCGACCCTTCCGCGAGCTGCGCCGCCTGAGGGACGGGCTCAAGACACCCGATCGCCCGCTCGGCGTGCTCTCCATGGGCATGTCCGACGACCTGGAAGCGGCGATCGCCGAGGGGGTGACCATCGTTCGGGTGGGTACGGCCGTCTTCGGCCCGCGTGAGGGTTGATCCGATGAACAACGTCTTTGCAGAGAAATCGGTAGAGCTTCCATGACAGAAGAGATCATTGCCTTCGTCGGCGGCGGCAACATGGCCACCAGCCTCGTCGCCGGACTCATCGCCGACGGCTACGACCCCCAGAGCCTGATCGTGAGCGATCCGGAGCAAGCCAAGCGCGATGCCGTGGCGGCGCGCTTCGCAGTGCGCACCACGGCCGATAACGCAGACGCCCTGCAAGGCGCCGCCGCGGCGGTGCTGTGCGTGAAGCCGCAGATGGCCCACCGGGTCTGCCGAGGGCTCGCTGCGGTCGTCGCGCAGACGGCCCCGCTGGTTATTTCGGTGATGGCGGGCATCCGCGAGCACAGCATCCAGGAGTGGCTGGGCGGCGCGCACGCCCTTGTCAGAGCCATGCCCAATACACCGGCCATGATCCAATCCGGAGCCATCGTCCTGCATGCCACCCCGGAGGTATCGCCCGCCCAGCGCAACCAGGCGGAGACCATCCTGCGCGCCGGGGGGCTAACCCGCTGGGTGGAAGACGAGGCCCTCATGGATCCGGTCACGGCCCTGTTCGGCGGCGGGCCCGCCTATTTCTTTCTGTTCATGGAGATCCTGGAGCAGGCCGGGGTCGAGCTGGGTATAGACGCGGAAAGTGCGCGGCTGCTCACCATCCAGACCGCCTTGGGTGCAGCCCGCATGGCCATGGAGAGTACCGAATCCCCGCGTGAGCTGCGCGAGCGGGTCACCTCCCCCGGCGGCACCACCGAACGGGCCCTGGGTGTTCTGGAATCGGGTGGTTTCGGCTCGATCGTTGACCGGGCGGTCCGCGCGGCCTGCGAGCGCTCAGAGGAGCTGTCCCGGCTACTGGCGGAGGAGCAATGACCGAATCCTATCTCACAAACCCCATCGTTTTTCTGGTCCACACCGTTTTCGGGCTGTATACGGCGGTGGTCGTGCTGCGTTTCCTCCTACAGTGGACGCGGGCAGACTTCTACAACCCGATCTCCCAGTTCATCGTCAAGCTGACCACGCCCGTCCTGCGCCCCCTGCGCCGGGTGATCCCGGGTTACGGCGGGATCGATCTCGCCTCCCTGACCCTCGCCTGGCTGCTCAAGTCTGCCGAGCTCGCCATTGTGGCGCTCGTCGCGGGCATGGGCCGTAACCTCTTGGGCGCGCTCGGGTGGGCGGTGCCGGCACTGGTGGGCCTGGTGATCAACATCCTGTTGATCGCCATCCTGGTCCGGGTCATCCTGAGCTGGTTGAACCCGGACCCTTACCACCCGGCCACCGCGCTTCTCGGCAGCCTAACCGAACCCGTGCTCGGGCCGGCGCGGCGCCTACTCCCCCCCATCGGCGGTCTGGACCTCTCCCCCATGCTGGTGATGGTCGGTCTCGTCTTGCTCGAAATGCTGATCATTCCGCCCCTAAAGCTGGTGACCGCGAGCCCCTTTTGAGCGGACAAACGCGAGAGCGGGCCCCGGCGGACTGGTATCGCTGGCAGGACGGCGATCTGCTGCTCAGCCTGCGCGTTCTGCCCAGAGCCAAGCGGGACGAGCTGGTCGGACCTGCGGGCGAGTACTTCAAGGTGCGGATCACCGCCCCGCCTGTGGAAGGCAAGGCCAATGACCATCTGTGCCGCTACCTCGCCCGTCTGTTCGGGGTTCCTCGCTCGCAGATTGAATTTCTGGCGGGTCGACAGGCCCGACTCAAGCGCCTGCGCATTCGGGCTCCGAGCAGGCTGCCCGAGGCCATCCCGTGCGACTGACAGGCTCGAGCGGGGAAAGCAGCCCAGGACGGTACGCGACATCGACAATGCCCTTCATTCGGACCCGCCGGGCCGTGCAGGGCGCAGCGGCAGATCGCGTCAGATCGCCGGCGAGACCTGAGCAACCGAAAGGCCTGCGCGGCAGAGCGGCGAACCAAAACACTCGCCTAGTCGGTCTGTTTTGGTGTAGCCTCGCGAAGTCTTTTCAGCAAACACAATGACTACGAAACGACGATGGAGGAAGCTCGTATGAAAAGCCGCGAATTCTTTTCTTTACTCATTGCCGCCGCCCTGACCCTACCCTTGTCGGCCGTGGCGGAAAACAGCACCAGCGTGGACGACTACACGATCCACCACAATGCCTTCACGACCGACACCCTGACCCCGGAAGTGGCCAAGGCGTACGGCTTGCAGCGCAGCAAGCACAGGGGCATGCTCAATGTCAGCGTCATCAAGGAAAAGGCGGGGACCACGGGCACGTCCGTACCGGCCCGCGTCGAGGTCCAGGCCGTCGCCCTCACCGGACAGGGCAGCCGCATCCCCATGCGCGAGCTCAAGGACCAGGACGCCGTGTATTACGTGGGTGAGTTTGCGGTGCACAACGAGGAGACGGTGAACTTCGCCATCGAGGTCACACCCGAAGGGAGCGGCAAGACCTACAAGATGACGATGGACCAGCAGTTCTTCACCGATTGACGGGCGGGATGCAAGCCATCCGTGGATCCCTGAGCCACTCGGGGATTCCCTTCTCCCCTCAAGCGGCGAACAGCTGCCACAGGGCGTAGAGCCCGAACCCGAGAACCAGGACACCGGCCGCCTGCCGGATCCATACCTGATCGGTGAAGCGCGCCGCCGCACCGGCAAGCATCCCCATCCCCAGCAGGTTCGGCAACGTTCCCAGGCCGAACGCCAGCATCAGCAGCGCCCCATCGAATGCGCTGCCGGCCGAAACGGCCCAGATCAGCACGCTGTAGACCAGTCCACAAGGGATCCAGGCCCAGATAAAGCCCAGCCCCAGCGCCCCCAGAGGGCTGCGGACGGGCAACAGACGCCGTCCCAGCGGCTCGAGCCGGCGCCAGAGCCCCGCCCCCAAGCGTTCGATCCGAGCAAGCCCGCGCCACCAGCCACCGAGATAGAGGCCCAGCAGGATCATGAAGACCGCGGCCAGGGCGTAGAGCCCCCGCTGCGCGTACTGGATCGGCATCGCCTGAACCGCCAGGGTACCCAGGGCGCCCATGAGGGCTCCGGCGAGGGTATAGCCCGCCATGCGACCGACGTTGTACGCCAGCTGGTAGGGAAACAGGCGCGCGAGCCCCAATCGCGCCTCCCGGGGAAGCCCCATGGTGAGGGTGCCGACGATGCCGCCGCACATGCCGACGCAATGCACGCCCCCAAGCAGACCCACGAGGAAGGCCGCCGCCAACGAGCCCGCGGCGGTCACGACCTGTCTCCCGCCCCCTGCCGGGCGGACGCCTCCTCGGCGGCAGAGGGACCGGACGCCCCCAGCGATTTGACGCGCATCAGGGCCAGGACCAGCAGGATCGCGGGCAGGCCGAGCACGGCCGCGTAGCTGAAGAAGACGACATAGTCGGTGGCGTCGACGATGTCGCCTGAGAAGCCCCCGAGGAACTTCGCCGGGAGCAGCATCAGAGAGCTGAACAGGGCGTACTGGGTGGCCGTGTAGGCGCGGTTGGCGAGGCTGGACAGGTAGGCGATGAACACCGACCCGGCAAGCCCCCCGCTCAGGTTGTCCGCGGATACGACCAGCGCCAACAGGGCGATGTCCGCCTCCTGGGTCGCCAGCCAGGCGAAGATCAGGTTGGTCGCCGCGACCATCACCGCGGCCGCGAGCAGCATGCGCATGATACCGAACCGGACCACCAGCACCCCGCCCATCGCCGCTCCCACCATGGTCATCACCAGCCCGAAGACCTTGGTGACGCTGGCGATGTCCGCCTTGGTATAGCCCATGTCGATGTAGAAGGGGTTCGCCATGACCCCCATGGTGATATCGGACAGGCGGAAGACCGCGATGAAGGCCAGGATGAGCAGCGCCAGCTTGCCGTTGCGGGAGAAGAACTCGGTGAAGGGACAGACCACCGCGCCGATGAACCAGGCGCCGATCTGGCGCCAGCGGTCGGACAGATGGGCCGAATTCTCGATGAAGCGCACCACCCGCTCTTCCTGCCGCCAGGTCTCCCGGTCCACCTTGCGCACCGGCTCCGGAACCAACAGGACCGTGACCACTCCAACCCCCATGCTCGCGGCCATGATCTTGTAGGCCTCCGACCAGGAGAGGTACTCGGCGAAATAGAGCGCCCCAGCCCCCGCCATGATCATCCCGATCCGATAGCCCATTTGGTAGGTCGCCGCCATTGCGCCCTGCAGGTCCGCCTCGACCGACTCGATGCGCCAGGCGTCGATGGCGATGTCCTGGGTAGCCGACGCGAAGGCCACCAGCAGGGCCGCCGCGACCAGCAGACCCAGCGCCTGATTGGGATCATTAGTGGCCATGAGCAGCAACCCGGCGACGACCCCCCCCTGGGCCAACAGCATCCAGCCGCGACGCTGGCCCAGGGCGCGGGTGAGCACCGGGAGCCCAAGCCGGTCCACCAGGGGTGCCCAGGCGAACTTGAGCGCGTACAGTGTCGCCACCCAGGAGACGTGACCGATGGTGCTGCGGTCGATCCCGGCCTCGCGCAGCCAGGCGGACAGGGTCCCGAACACCAACAGCAGGGGAAGGCCCGCCGAGAAGCCGAGGAACAGCATCGCGATGACGCGGGGATGCCGGTAGACCCCCATCGCGTCAAGCCACGACTGCCTGCTCTCCTGTCTCCCGTCCATCGTCCCCCCGCAAAGCTTTGTACCCACATGGGGGACACCCCGAGCGCGGCTCGATACGGCACCCACGCAGCTTCTCGATCCGCGACTGGGGGCACGGAACGCGGAACCCCGCCGTCACACCCGCGACTCGCAAGGTTGTATCATACCAAGTAGCCGCACGACCAACCCGGAAGACGAGAGATGCTGGACTACAAACGGGAGTTCCTCCGCTTCGCCCTCGACACGAGCGTCCTGAGATTCGGCGAGTTCACCCTGAAATCGGGCCGCAAGAGCCCCTATTTCTTCAACGCCGGGCTGTTCAACAGCGGCAAGAGCCTCGCGCGATTGGGCCGCTTCTACGCGCGCGCCATCGTCGACTCGGGACTGGCCTTCGACCTGCTCTACGGCCCCGCCTATAAGGGTATTCCGCTTGCCGCGGCGGCGAGCATCGCCCTGGCCGACCATCACGGACGCGATGTCCCCTATGCCTTCAACCGCAAGGAAGCGAAAGACCATGGAGAAGGGGGCAACATCGTCGGCAGCCCGCTTGCCGGGAACGTGCTGATCATCGACGATGTGATCACCGCCGGCACCTCGGTACGCGAATCGGTGGACATTATCGAGAGTCAGGGTGCGCGCCCCGCCGCGGTGGTGATCGCCCTCGATCGCCAGGAGCGCGGCCAAGACGAGCGCTCCGCGGTGGAGGAGGTCAGGGAACGTTACGGGATGCCGGTGTTGAGCATCGCCTCCCTCTCCGACCTGATCGCCTACCTCGAGGAGCTCCCCGACACGGGCGGCTCCCTTCACGCGGTACGGGATTACCGCGCCCGTTACGGTGTGTGATCGGGAGGCGCGCGCCGAACGTTGGCGGACGGTTAGGCCACAAGAGCAGGACCTCTGACCCATGATTCGCCCGACACAGATTCTGATCTGGATACTGACGTTCCCGACGGTACTCTCCG
This sequence comes from Pseudomonadota bacterium, assembly GCA_034716535.1. Lineage (GTDB taxonomy): Bacteria > Pseudomonadota > Gammaproteobacteria > Chromatiales > Chromatiaceae > JAYEJW01. The sequence goes on along the minus strand of JAYEJW010000660.1, from coordinate 6,855 downwards.
TCGCCCAAGGCGGTCTCTACCGCTGGGAAGACGACGCGGGAAACGTGCACTATTCAGACACCGTCCCACCGTCTCAAGCGAAAAGAGGCCACACGGAGATCAGCGACGACGGGGTTCGCCTCAGGACCACCCTTCCGGCCAAGACGGCGGAGGAGATCCAGAAGGAGCAGGAGCTGGAGCAGCTTCGCCGGCGGGAGCAATTGCTGAAAAGCAGACAACAGGCCGCAGACCGGGTACTCCTGCGCACCTTCCGCTCGGAAGACGACCTGATCATGACCCGGGACGACAGGATAGCCGCCATCGAGGCCCTGATCGATGCGGGGCAGGACAACATCCAGGACCAACAGGAATGGCTGGGGGCACTGCGCGAAGAGGCGGCGAACCTCGAACGGGCCGGAAAATCGGTTCCTCGGTATCTGCACGAGAGCATCGCGAATGTCGAAGGCTCCATCCGAGACGCCCAGGCTGCGATCGCCGTGCAAGAAGCCGAGCAGGCCGCCATCCGCGCGAGCTTCGATCGAGACCTCGCCCGATTCCGGGAACTGAAGTACCAGCAAGGACCGCGGACGGACTAGCGCCGACGGATCAGGGTCCCTATCCCCTCGTCGGTGAACAGATCCAGCAGCAAGGCATGCTCCACGCGCCCGTCGATGATGTGCGCCGTCCCCACACCCGCCTGCACCGCGTCCACGGCGCAGCGTATCTTCGGCAACATCCCCCCCTTGATGATCCCCTGGGCCACCAGATCCTCGATGCTTCCCACGTCCAGCTCGGGTATCAGCCGACCATCGGCGTCCAACAACCCGGGTGTGTTGGTCAGCAGCACGAGCTTCTCCGCCCCTAAGACCTCGGCCACCTTGCCGGCGACCAAGTCCGCGTTGATGTTGTAGGAAAAGCCGTCATCGCCGACGCCGATCGGGGCGATGACGGGGATGAAATCGCCGCTCACCAGCATGTTCACGACCCCGACATCGATGCTCTGAACCTCGCCCACGTGCCCAAGATCGATGATCTCAGGGACCTTGAGCTCGGGTGCGTCCCTGCGCAGCAGCAGCTTGCGCGCACGAATGAGGTCGCCGTCCTTCCCCGTCAAGCCTACCGCCCCACCGCCATGGCGGTTGAGGAGATTGACGATCTCTTTGTTGACCAGGCCACCCAGGACCATCTCCACCACATCCATGGTCTCGCTGTCGGTCACCCGCATGCCCTGAACGAACTCGCTGTCCTTGCCCAGCCGTTCCAGAAGCCGGCCGATCTGAGGACCACCGCCATGCACGACCACAGGGTTGATCCCCACCAGCTTCATCAGCACCACATCGCGGGCGAAGCTGTGCTTGAGGGACTGCTCAACCATCGCGTTCCCGCCGTATTTGACGACCATGGTCTTGCCCCGAAAGCGCTGAATGTACGGCAGAGCCTCGATGAGGACATGGGCAACGCTCCGGGCGCGTTCAGTCGGAAGCGACATCTTTACTCCTGTCTCTGGTCGAAAGGCGTTCTTGAGTGCGGTATCGCATGTGCTCACTCAAAGGCAACAAGGCAACGCAAAAAAAAAACTCGGGACGCACCGACGGTATCGGGTCAAACCGCCTTGCTTCTTGAACAACCGCCGGGGAGGCCGTTGCCCAGGATCCCTTTCTAAAACGGCAACTCCAAGCCGGGGGCTGCGCGTTTCATCATCCGACGAAAGAGCTCTTCGATCCTGTTCAATGAGGCCTTGTCGTCGGCCTCGAAACGGAACACCAGGGCCGGTTGCGTATTGGAGGCCCGCACAAGCCCCCAGCTATCGTCCAAGTCGACTCGCAGGCCGTCGAGGGTCCGTACCTCGGCTCCCTCCAGGCGGGCGGCAAACCCCTGCAGGCTGTTAATGATGCCGGGGGCCTGGCCTTCCTCGAGGTGCAGAAAGAGCTCCGGGGTGCCGAGTGCCTCGGGCAGCTCCGAGAAGACCTCGGCACTCGGACGGGGATCCGAGGCAAGCACCTCGAGCAGCCGCGCTCCGGCATAAAGGGCATCGTCGAAACCGTACCACCGATCCTGAAAGATGATGTGGCCGGTCCATTCTCCCGCGAGCAGCGCCCCGGTCTCACGGACCTTGGCCTTCAGGTTCGAATGGCCGGATTTCCACATCAGGGGACGACCGCCCCTGCGCCGCACCTCGGCGGCGAGATGATGACTGGACTTCACATCGAAGACGACGTCGGCGCCGGGATGGCGTGAGAGCAGATCCGCGGCCAGCAGCATCAACAGGCGGTCGGCCCAGATGGGCTTGCCCGAGGAATCCACCACACCCAGACGATCCCCATCCCCATCGAAGGCCAACCCAACGTCCGCTCCCACCCGCGTAACACAACCCTGCAGCGCCTCCAAACATTCCGGACGGGTGGGGTCGGGCACCCGCCCCCCGGGCGGGGCTTGCTGCGGATCGCAGTTGATCTCAACCACCTCGCAGCCGAGTGCCCGGAAGAGGTCCGGTGCAACGACGGAGGCCGCCGCATTTCCGCAGTCGATGGCCACCCTTGGCGTCGTCGCAAGCGCGACCTCGTCTCTCACCCTATCGATGTACTCGGGAATCAGATTCTCCTTTCGGAATCCGCCATCGCCTTTCGCAAACGCCGAGCCCAGGATGCATTCGCGAAGTCCTTGAATCTGCTCAGGCTGGAGCGTGTTGCCCCCGATCACAACCTTGAATCCGTTGTAGCTCAATGGGTTGTGACTCGCCGTAACCATGACACCCGAGGCCTCGCCCCGGTACCGCGTTGCGAAGTATAGGACCGGTGTCGGCGCCACGCCCAGGTCAACGACGTTGCAACCGGTCCCCCGCAGCCCGCGCACCAACGCCTCGGACAAATCCTTCCCCGTCGCCCTGGTATCGCGGGCAACGAAGACGGTGAGATCCGACGTCTTGCCCGTCTCGGTGCCGACCGCAAGCCCGATGTCGCGGGCAAGTTCTACGGTGAGATCCCGGCCGACGATACCGCGGATGTCGTAGGCACGAAAGATCTCCGCCGGCACCTCCCCCTGGGGACGCCGCCCGACTCCGGCCCCCTCGATTTGCCCCGCGAGCTCATCGACGACGATTCCCTCAGGCTTCGCCTTCCGCTTCATCACGGGGCGATGCGGATCGGCTGGCGCCCGCTCAGCATCCGGCCTCTCCGACCCGGGCGTCGGTGCCGACGAGACGGGCCTCTGCACCGGTTGCAGATGACCCAGTAGACGGCCGAGATCCGCGGCGACCGGCCGCGTTTCGGCCAGACGGCAAGATGGACGCCCCATCGGCCGACGGTTCACGACGTCCTCGACCATTGCCACCAGGCCCGCGTAGTCCGCAACCAGCGCCCGCCGCAACGACCGCAGCGGCAACCAGAGCACCGCCCCGATCAGAGCCAGCACCAGGAGAAAGGCCGCACCCACAAAGAGGAGCAGGGGAGCGTCCATCAGGCGGCTTCGGGTCGCCCAGGAGATCACCCGCAGGCTCGTGCCGGGGACATCCATAACGAGGTCGGGAGCTCTCTGCGGCACCCCCCCACTTTTCTCGGGGTCGACGACGACGACATCGTTCCCGACCTGCTGCTGAAAGAGCACAAGCGCCACGTCGCCGCCGGCATCCTTCGCGGAGGGAAGGAGCGACAGGGGAAGGGCGACATGAACCACGCCGAGAACCCCCCCACTCGGTTCATCGAACACCGGCCCGGCGACGGCCAAGTGAGCGTTCTGGTGGCCGAGTCGGTGCACCTCCAAAGGCGTTATCCGGCCCTGAGTCTCTGCCAGGCGCACCATATCCAGTCCCGCATAGCTGAGAGGCTGAGCCCCCGGGTCGTCAGTCAGGGTTTCGCCGCCGGGTAGAAGGCTGATCTTCACGGCGTTGGGGATCCTCCCCCTCAGCAGGTCCTCACCCGCCCTCAGGTCCGACGCACGGGCCTTGCGCAGCGCATCCTGAATCTGCGGGTCGAGTCCCGAGTCACGCAGATGCCCTTGGAGCGATGTCACCTGGTTGCCCAGCTCACGCACCAACACCCGGCTGCAGCGTTCATGTCCAAGCACACTGCGAGCGTCGTGACTGATCTCCCACAGGGACGCGCCGGCGAGCGAAGCGAGCATCAGGATCAAGGCCACGCCCGCGACGCCCCGAAGCCAAAACGCGTTCAAGCCAGACGCCTTGTCCCGGTTGACGGACGCGCCAACCGCCGCCTTCTTGGACGACACCTTGCCGTTGCCGGCCTGTCGCGATTGCATGGCCTGTTGCCTAGTAGTCCCGCAGAAAAGGTTCCAAAGTCGGCCCCCTAGTACAACAGCGCCTAAGTCTCTCTAACCGTCATCATGCCAGCAGATCCTCTTCGCGCTCTTCGCGGCTTCGCGTGAGGCTCTTTTTCTCTCGCTACGGAGCCTCAGGCGCGCCCTGTATGACCGAATCCGCCGCCTCCGCGAGCGGAATCCTCGAACTCATCGACCACCTCGAAGCGGGCTCGCAGGACCGGAACCAGCACCAACTGGGCGATCCGTTCGCCGACGTCGACGCGGAAGGTCTCGCACCCGCGATTCCAACAGGACACGAACAGCTGCCCCTGGTAGTCGGAATCGATCAGGCCCACCAGGTTGCCCAGTACGATGCCATGCTTGTGGCCCAGACCCGAACGGGGCAGGATCAGGGCGGCGACGCCGGGCTCGCCGATGTGGATCGCCATGCCGGTGGGAATGAGCTCGCTGTCACCGGGGCGCAGCTCCAGAGGCGCCTGGAGCATCGCGCGCAAGTCAAGGCCTGCCGAGCCGTGGGTAGCATACTCCGGCAACGGGTAGTCCCGCCCCAGTCTTGAATCAAGTATCTTGAGCTCGAGCCTGTGCAAAGTAGCGCTCCGCAATCAGGTCCGCGAGGGCGTCGGCCAAGCGGGTCTTGGGCATCAGGGGGAAGGACCTGCGGCCTCCCCGCCATAGCACCAGCAGGGAGTTGTCCTCGCGCTCGAAACCACCGGTTTCGCCCCCCACCCGGTTGGCCGCGATCATCTCGATCCCCTTGGTCTGCAGCTTCTCCTGCGCGTGCTCCTCCAACCGCTCCGTCTCGGCGGCGAAGCCGACCGTGAACGGCCCTCCCGGTAGCGCAGCCACCTGCGCCAGGATATCCGGGTTCTTGACCAGACGCAGGGTCAGCTCCGGTGGGCCTTTCTTGATCTTCTCTTGCGCGGGGGTTGCGGGGCGATAGTCGGCGACCGCCGCGGCCGCCACGAAGATATCGCAGCGCTCCACGCGCTCCATGACCGCCCCGTGCATCTGAAGCGCCGTCTCCACGCTCACCAGCTCGGCACCGGCCGGGGGCGGCAGCGCGCAGGGGCCGGTGACCAGGATGACCTGCGCGCCACGCGCCGCGAGCGACTCGGCCAGAGCATAGCCCATGCGCCCGGAGCTGCGGTTACCGACGTAGCGGACCGGGTCCAGGGCCTCGCGCGTCGGACCGGCAGTCAAGAGGACACAACGGCCGGCAAGCAGGTCGCCGCCGCGAGGCGCTAGCGCCTCCACGATCTCCTCGGGGGCCAACATGCGCCCCGGCCCCGATTCGCCGCAGGCCTGCTCGCCTTCGGCGGGTCCGAGCAAACGCACACCCCGCTCCCGCAGGCGGTCCGCATTCTTCCGGGTCGCCGGATGCTGCCACATGCGGTGATTCATGGCCGGCGCCAGCACCAGCGGGGCGGTGGTCGCCAGGGCCAGGGTGGTGAGCAAATCATTCGCCAGCCCCGCCGCAAGGCGGGCCATGAGGTCGGCACTCGCAGGGGCCACCAGGACCAGATCGGCCCAACGAGCGAGCTCGATATGATCCATGCCCGCCTCGGCTCCGGGGTCCAGCAGATCGCTGCGCACCGGATTGCCGCAGAGCGCCTGCAGGGTCAGTGGCGTGATGAAGGCGTGCGCCGCCTCGGTCATCACCACGCGCACTTCCGCCCCCTCGGCACGCAAGCGGCGGATCAGCTCGGCCGCCTTGTAGGCCGCGATCCCGCCGCTCACCCCGAGCAACACCCTGAGACTGTGCGATCCGTTCACGGAAAAGCGATGGCGTAGTCGATATTCTTGTCGAAATGGGCATTCGATTGTAACCCATTTGCCCATCGCCGCCCGCCGCGCCCTTCGGCCGACGAGGCGTACCTGTCGTATCCTCCGCATATTACCAGCGCAGCTCAGGAGAGCCGGATGCCCATCACGGAATGGCCGGAAGATGAACGCCCGAGGGAGAAACTGCTGACCCGCGGCGCCGGCGCGCTGACGGACGCCGAGCTGCTGGCCATCTTTCTGCGTACCGGAGTGGCGGGCAAGACCGCAGTCGATCTGGCGCGGGACCTCCTGTCCGAGCTCGGTGGACTCAAGGGGCTGCTCTGTGCCGACGAGAAGCGCTTCTGTGCCGCCAAGGGCCTGGGCAGGGCGAAGTATGCGCAATTGCAGGCCGTGCTCGAAATGAGCCGCCGTTATCTGCGCGAGGACATGGGCAGCCGCGATGTGCTGACGAGCCCCGAGGCGACGCGGGCCTACCTCAAGTCACGCCTCTACGGCTATCCCCACGAGGTCTTCGCCTGCCTCTTCCTCGACAACCGCCACCGGGTTATCCAGTACGAAGAGCTCTTCCGGGGAACCATCGACGGCGCGAGCGTCCACCCCCGCGAAGTCGTGCGCCGTGCCCTGCAGCTCAACGCCGCGGCGGTGATCTTCGCCCACAACCATCCCTCCGGGGTCGCGGAGCCCAGCCAGGCGGACCTGCGCATCACCCAACGGCTGAAGGACGCCCTCGACCTGGTTGACGTGCGTGTGCTCGACCATTTCATCGTCGGCGAGGGGCAGGGGGCGTCGCTGGCCGAACGGGGGCTGCTGTGAATGCCG
>JAYEJW010000659.1:0-4822 GCA_034716535.1 Pseudomonadota bacterium | reverse complement strand
TAGGCAACGTGTAATAACGCCCCACGTGAGAGAAGCTGGACAGATAATTCAGATCTCGCAATCGGCGAAAGGCACTCATACGCGAAGTGGTGCCCAACACTGCAGTTATATCCGGCAACATCAGCACCCGTTCTTTCTTGAAAGAGGCACGCAGGGCTTTTAAGGCATCGGGTTTAGAGAGCATGGCTGCATCCTGATACAATGGGGACCTAAGACTCCCTATTGTATCACTCAGACCCCATTTATCTCGAAGAATTGATCAATAATTAACCAGTTCAGCCGGTATTTACGCGAATTTGTGTATTATTTGTACAATTGCGAGGATACAATTAGGACAAGAGTAGAAATATATTTGCTTTATAATCCTCGTGTTACAGAAATCCAACCGAATTTTGCGCCCATAGCATTTAAGACTGCCTGATAGCGTATAACAGCTGCATAAAGGTGAATCCCATGAAGCGTACAATATTGGCATTGGGCCTCTTGTTTTGCATGGCCGGCCCGGCATCAGCATTGGCCGAAGAGCAAGCCGGTGAAGCTGACGTGTTGTACCGCAACGGCTTCGTCTACACGGTAGACGCCGTCCGATCCCGGGCGCAGGCATTCGCGGTACGCGACGGCAAGTTTCTCGCGGTCGGGTCGAACGACGACATGAAAGCTGTCACCGGCAAGGACACGAAGGTGGTCGACCTTAAAGGTCAAATGGTGATGCCCGGCCTGGTCGACACCCACATACACGCGCTGCGCGGCGCGTTGACAGCACTCGGGCTCGCTTTCCCCGTGATCGCGTCGGTGGACGAGATCAAAGCGGCGGTCAAGAAGTATATCGCCGAGAAGAAGCTTAAGAAGGGCGAGTGGGTCGAGGGCGCCAAGTGGTCGCACGACTACCATAAGCTCAACGCCAAGATGCTGGACGAGGTGGCGCCCGACAATCCTGTATTCCTGCACGACTGGACCAACCACCTGGCGTGGGTCAACTCGGCGGCACTCAAGGCCGCCAAGATTACCAAGGATACACCGGACCCGCTGGGCGGCGTGATCGACCGGGATAGCTCGGGCAACCCGACCGGCACGCTTCACGACAAGGCGCTCGGGTTGATCACCGCCGTCATGCCGCCACCCGCCCCTGAGGTGGTGGAAGAGCGCGCCGCCTGGATCTTCGACAAGCTCAACGGCTACGGCGTTACCAGCCTCATCACCGCCCAGCTCGATCCCGTGCGCCTCAAGGCCTATCGCGCCCTGGAATCCAAGAACAAGCTGACCATGCGCATCCAGGGGCAATGGGACTTCAATACGCGCTACGTGACCACGACGCTCGAAGAGCAGGCCAAGACGTTCATGACGCGCGACAAGCGCGGCAAGAACTCGCCACTCATCAATGTCGACGGCGTTAAGGTCTACCTGGACGGGGTGCCCAACGACGCAGAAGGTGGCTCGCCGATGATCGACCGCTACGCCACCGCGCCGACCTTCGGTACCCCAAGCATCGACGAGGCGACGTTCAGCACCTGGATGCTGCGCTTCGACTCGGAGGGGCTCAAGGTTATGGCGCACGCCACCGGCAGCCTGTCGGTCCGCCACTGGCTGAACGCCGTGGAGGCAACGCGCCGCGCAAACGGCACAGGGCAGCGACATCACCTGGCCCACTCGATGCTCATTTACCCGGACGAAGTGGACCGGTTCAACTTCGAGCGCTCGAACTTTGTCGCCGAGGTGTCGCCGTACCAGCTCTGGACCCCGGATCCCGCCATCCGCCCATGGCCCAGGATGATCGGTCGCGACCGCTTCGACCTGATCTTCACCCCGATCAAGACCATCATCGACGCGGGCGCCGTGGTGTCCTACGGCAGCGACTGGGACAACATTCCTGAACCGGATCCGTGGTTCGCGCTGGAAGGCATGATCACTCGCCAGTACCCCGGCAAGCCAGAGTACGGCCAGCTAAACCCGGACGAGCGGCTCGACCGCGAGACCGTGATCGAGATCTTCACCAGAAACGGTGCCATGGCCATGGAGAAGGAAGACGAGACCGGCACCATCGAGCCCGGTAAGTCAGCCGACTTTATTGTCATCGACCAGAATATTCTTGAGGTGCCGGTGGAGAAAATTCACAAAACCAAAGTGCTCAAGACCGTATTGCAGGGGCATACGGTGTACGAGGCCAAATAAAGAGTGCCACGATGAAAAATGTCTTTCGAATGCAACCCGGCCTGTTGGCGGGCCTGCTCTTGGTTGGCAGTACCTCTCTGCTTACGGTCCCGGATACACAGGCTTGCACACGAATCCTCTGGAACACCAACCCCGATCTGATAATCGTCGGGCGCAACGAGGACTACGTAACCGCCTCGCACCCGACGTTCGTCGCAACGCCGCGCGGGGTGAAGCGATGGGGTACGGCTAACGAGAACAAGCGATCCCGTTCGATCAACTGGACAGTCAAGTACGGCAACGTCGCACGCCATAAGCTGCCCCTCGTGTGCAGCAGGGCAACGTCCGCTTTAGGAGGTGTAGATTGCTATCAAAACCCGCGGATAGTTGGTGAATGGCGCGGCATATAGCTACCGAAGGTGGTGAACACCTGCGCTTCTAATCGATGCAGGTCCGGATCCCTTGCCGGCGGTAGTGATCGCACCTCGATTGCTTTCAGTGAAAACGCCAAGCGGCGGGCTCTCAGTCGGGGCGCCAAGACCCGGCCACTAACTCCACATCGGCAGCGAGTTCCTCGGCTGCCACGGTGGGAGGTCCACCGGCGGCCACTCGGATTGGCTGGCCGGTGTCATCGAGAAACCACCGTTGGACCGACTGAATCGGCATGCCGCGGGTAACGAATGTTGCGCGAAAGTCCAACTGCAGGCGGCCCTGATGCTCCGAAAGCGCGAGTGGTGAAATATCCAAGCCGCTCACGCCCTCCCGGTGCCACTGCTTTGTGGTCCCAACAGCGAGAGTTCGTAGTTTGCGCCGCCGAAACCAACCGGAGATCGGCGCCACGTCAATTCGCCATACAGAGATCGTCCTGCCCGTAGTTCCAGGAGGTGCGACTCGGGTTAGCGTATCGAGAGTCGGTGACATCGACTCACTGACACCTCGGCAGTACACATATCGTGGCGGTGGCGTGACGTTGCACCTCGCCCGGGGAAGATCGATAGCTTCCCTTGCCGTAACACCCGTGGATGGCTCGCTGATCTCGATGCCAGCGTCATCAATTCTCCATGCCATTGCTCGCCGCACCCGACTCAGGGGCGACTCAGGAAATTTCTCATCGAGGCGCGGATCGTCAATCTCATGCTGAGGCAAAAACCCTGGAGGATCGGGGTCTTTACCTTCGCGCATCTTCTGGGCGGCAAGAACCGCCTCTCGCTGACCGGTCAGATCCGCGCGCGCGTGCGCGCTCACGTTCAACGTGCCGCCAGCTAACGGTATCAAGAGGTCGCCCACCACGATCTCGTTACCGGGCTCGTAGGCCGTTCGATACACGCACTGAAGCACCCTCGTGGCGTCGATGTAGCTACAGAAGAAGTTGACGATTGGCGACCAGCCGGCCTCGTTTGTGCGTGGCGTGCTGGATTCGAACGCAGCACGGATGAACCGCTCTGTGTCCGACCTGAGCACCGCATCGTTCGTTGGTTGCAGGTCCATCGCCAAACTGGACATCCCTACATGCCAGCCAACTTGAAACCTCTTGTCCAGCAGGTTCGCGCCAGAGGGAAACTGGCCGGTTACCTCCAGATCGAGTGGCCAAGCCATCCGTGCCCCCAGTTCTCCATCGCGAAGCGCGGACAGGAATTCCATCGTACTGCCTACCTCGTCAGGGCCGAATAGTTGCGCGTCCCGACTCCTCCGCGCGCCCGATGACTGCGCTGTTAGGCCGGGTTGCGGCCGAAGCCGAGTATCACGTAGATGTTCCTCGAAAGAGGGGCGGACAGAGATACACCCTGATTCACCAAGAAGTCCCACTACCCGATCCGCGAAACCTACACCTTCCTGCACGTGCGATCACTACCGCCGGCAAGGGATCCGGACCTGCATCTTCGATTTGCCTGCCCTTTGAGGTAGGAACTCCTCCCACCGCCAAGTAGACATCCGGACGACGCCAGGAGACCGCGACTGGCTAGGGGTAAGCGCAGCACAAGCTTCCCAAGCTCTGGACGTACCAGGAGCCATCCTTCTGCTGCTCCAAGGGGGGCAGGAAACCACCCCGGTGCCGGATTGTCAAGTCTCATCCAGCTAAGTCCTGAGATGGTGATGAGCTAGGCTCACAGCTTCCCAAGCTGATGACCTACCTCCGGCGCGGTTGCCCAGCAGCGACACCTCCTAAAGCGGACGTTGCCCTGCCCGATTCCAATGGCTGCAATGGGTCGGAAGTTTCCGTTTAGTGATCGCTAAACGAGCACTTTCGGCCATCTCCGGCCATTCCCGGCACAAAGAAAACCCCGCTTGTGCGGGGTTTCTGAACGGGGACTATCGGCCAAAAGTTGCCATTCGGGCTTGGCTGTTACCATACAAGAACGGTGACCCAAAGGCAGTCCATTACGGAGTTGCAATCTGCTAATAAGCTGCTTGTGCGTGGTCTGGTGATTCCGATCAGTCCCAGCGGACTGAGACTAACAGGACTGGTTCGGACAAGCGCACTACCAACAGCATCTTAAAAGAAGGCGAATTCAATGATGATATCAAATGTCACAGCAACGGCATTCATACCGTCCTCACTTAATTCAAGCGTTGCACCATGGGCAGCGTCTGCAAACGGCTCATTCAAACCGTGCATGGCATAGACACCTTTAGGCTTTAAATCTTCGCTCAAACTCATTCATGTTTGCATCAA
>JAYEJW010000658.1:0-4825 GCA_034716535.1 Pseudomonadota bacterium | reverse complement strand
GGCGCGCACATCCTGTAACACGTCCAGCACCGCGGCATTGATCGGCTCGTATCGCCGTGCCGGCAACTGCATCTCCCACAGGGGCGTCGGGAACAGCGAGATAAGGTCCGAGCTCTCGAAGGGCGAGTCGTTCATGGGGATCTGCGACGATTTGGTGATCGAATCTTCCGCGCCTCATCCGTTACGCCAACCGGGCTGCGGCTACAGGCACGGTTGGAGGAGGGTCGCTCGCGTCTAGAACGCCGCTATACTTGACTATATTAGTAGGCCATTGCGAAGGACTCCCGAAAATGCCGGCTCCAGCCGATCAGGTGATCCGCTCTTTCGGATCGGAACCCCTTCATCGCAATCAAGGCATTTTGGAGGATGTGACCATGAGCAGCCTTCGGAAGTTGTTGTCGACGGTTCTCTGCGCGGGTCTACCCGCCCTGGCTATGATGCCCGCCGCTTCGGCGCAACCGTACGGTCCGCCAGGTTATGCTCCGCCGGTCTATGGCCCGTATGGGTACGGTGTGCCGCCCGGGTACGGCCGAGCGGGCTACGCTCACGTCTACGCCGCCCAGTCCAGGGCGAATCCGGCCCGGGAGCAAGCCGTCTCGGTAACCATTTCCGAGCCGCAAGACGGCGCGCAGCTGAACGGCGGCGAGCAGGTTACGCTGGGCTACAAGGTGGTCCCAGGTCCGCAGGGCGACCATGTCCACGTCTATGTGGACGGGGAGGAGGTTTCCATCCTGCGCGAGTTGGAAGGCAGCTACGCAATCGGACCCGTGACCCCGGGACGCCACGAGTTGGCGATCAAGGTGGTGAACCGCGCCCATGTACCGATCGGGGTGGAGTCCTCGATTGCCGTCGAGGTGAAGTAGCCCGGATACAGCCGGGACGGCCGTGGCCACCGACAGCCTGATCTACGCACTGATCCAGGCGCTGCACAACCTGGGGGCGCCGGGGAGACGACGCTATGAACCGTGAGCGCATAATCGGGGCGGCCTTGCTCCTGGGGGCGCCGGTCTTCTGGCTCGCCCTGGCACCGCGGGCCGAGCGTGCCCGGCCCCTGTCGGGGCTGCTGGCGGCTCTCTGGGCGTTGCAGGGCCTCACGGGCGCAGGCTTCGGGATCGCCAGCTGGCTGCTATACGGGAGGCTTCCCGATCTGCACCCCATCGCCCTCGGCGCTCTCGGGATCAAGATCGCCTGTGTCGTGGCCGGCCTGATTCTGAGCGTCTTTCCGCTGTCTCGCGCGGCGGTAGCGCCGGAACGGGCCGCTTGGCTCGGCCTCGCCGCTTCAGCGGCTCTGGCCCCGTGCGCCGCGGCGGTGCTGCGCTGGAGCTCCTGAGGTCCTTTCCGGCTGCTTATCCTCAAGTCAGAACCCGGACGACACCATCATGCAAAGCCTGAAGAAACATCTCGAGCACTTTCTGCGCAGTTATCTGTTGATCGAGCTATGGAAGGGTTTGGGGGTCACGGGGCGGCGGCTGTTCAGCCCCAAGTTCACCGTCCAGTACCCGGAGGAGAAGATCCCCAAGTCGCCCCGCTTCAAGGGGCTGCACGCCCTGCGCCGCTACCCGAACGGGGAAGAGCGCTGCATCGCCTGCAAGCTATGCGAGGCGGTCTGCCCGGCCTGCTGTATCACCATCGAGGCGGAGCCGCGGGCGACCGATGGGACGCGCCGGACCACCCGCTACGACATCGACCTGTTCAAATGCATCTATTGCGGCATGTGCGAAGAGGCCTGCCCGGTGGACGCCATCGTGCTCACACGCTTCTCCGAGTACCACTTCGAGAGCCGCGAGGGCTCGATCATCGACAAGCAGCGACTGCTGGCGATGGGCGAGCGGTTCGAGGCCGAGATCGCCGCCGACCGCGCCGCGGATGCGCCCTATCGGTGAGCGATCCTCAGAGCCGGTCGGTCTTGGCCGCCATGATGAAATCATTGCGGTGCAATCCCTTGATCTTGTGCGTCCACCAAGTCACCGTGACGCTGCCCCACTCCGTGGTCAGCCTCGGGTGGTGGCCTTCGGATTCCGCAAGCTCTCCGACTTTGTTGGTGAACGCCAGGGCTTGGGCGAAATCCGGAAACTCGAAGCGTCTCTCCAGCTGCATGATGCCGTCGCGGCTCTCGACGGACCAGTCCGGTATCTCCCTCGTCAGCTCCCGCAGCTCCTCGCCCTCGACCTTGGGGGCGCCGCTCCGGCAGGCTTCGCATTTTTCGCGGTTCAAGTCGGTCATGACAGATCTCCTCTGTTGGATTCGCGCTGTGCATTGAGTCGGTTAGTTTGAGTGTCAAATCCTCTTCGAGGACAAGATACGTACGCCGAGCGGATCGATGTCCCGGCGCACCGCATCGTTCGATTCCGGATCAACCGGGCAGGTCAGATCCCAAAGCAGCGTTGTTTCGAATCCTGCGGCCACCGCTTCCTCGGCGGTCCATTTGACGCAAACATCGCGCGCCAAATCGCAGACGAACACCGCAACGATGCCACGCTCGCGCAAGTAGCCGGCAAGTCCGGTGCTCGGCCGCTCTACGTGGCGGTTCCAGTTGTTGCGAAAGCCGCTGTACGAGTCCACATCGGGCTCCATGCCCTTGCGTACGATTACGCCAACCTTGTCCCGCGGGATCTGGGGATGCAGGGCCGCGCCTGAACTGCCCTGTAGACGGTGATCCGGCCACAATGTCTGCGGCTTGCCGTGCAACTCGATGTCGTCGAAGGGCTTGCAGCCGGTATGAGAGCTGGCGAACGAGGCGTGACCGGGCGGGTGCCAATCCTGCGTCGCTGCATACAGGCCAAAAAGATCGCGCGCCATAAGAGCGCGGATCGGCTCCAGGATGCGATCGCCGCCCTCGACCGGCAAGGCGCCGCCCGGCATGAAGTCCGGTTGCAGGTCGACCAACAGGAGCGCTGTCTCGTCCTTCTGGATTTGAATATCGGCCACAGACATTTTTTGCTCCAGACCAACGCTACGCATTCACCCTGCCGCCGAGGTGCTCGGCAAGACGACGCATGGCAGGCGAGGCATCGTTGGCTTCTAAATGCACATTGATAAGGCTGGGACGGCCGGTCGTTGCCAGCGCTTGGCGCAGGGCTTCCTCGAGCTCATCCTCGGTCTGCACGCGGTAGCCGTTGACGGAACCGATGAGCTCACCGATGCGCTCGAAGCGCCATTCGGCAATGTCGTTGAAGGGACCTTCCAGGATAAAGCGCTCCGTGCTGTAGCCGTGTTTGTTGAAGACGATCACCAAGGGGTCCAGGCCGAGGCGCGCAAAGGTCGACAGCTCGGTTCCGGTCATCTGGAACGCCCCGTCGCCCACCAGGATGAGCGGGCGCAGGTCCGGAGAGGCGATCTGCGCCCCCAGCGCGGCGGGGACGGCGAACCCCATGGAGGTATAGAAGGCGGATGCCAGGAAATGGGTGCGCTCGTGAACGCGCAGCTCCAGCGTGGCAAACAGGCAATCGCCCACATCGCAGACCACCCTCAGCTCCGGCGTCAGCGCCGCATTCAGGCAGGCGATCAGGCGCGCAACGGTCATGGGCTTGCCCGGCGTAGCATCCGGCAGCTGCGAAAGAGGCGCCTGCGGCGACCAGTCGCGGACCTTCGGGGTAACGGCAGTGCACAGGGCGGCAAGAAAATCGCGCAGGCGCACATCGGCATAGCGGTGGTGGCCGATGGTCACCTGGTCCTGGCTGGCATGGACGAGGCGTGCCGGGTCCAGCCGGGCGGTGAAGATGCCGGTGTCGACGTCGTTGACGGTCGCACCTAGCATCAAGAGGAAATCGGCACCTTCGACACCGGCGCGGACCGAGTCCGGCCCCAGCGCACCCTCGTAGACACCCAGATAGGCCGGATGACGCTCGCCGACCACGGACTTTCCGGTCAAGGTCGCGGCCACCGGGATACAGCTCATGGTCACCAGCCGGGCCAGGAAGTCCTGAAGACCACGGCGATGGACCTCGACCCCGGCGAGGATCACCGGATCGCGGGCCCGCTCGAGCCGTTGCAGGGTTTCGCCGATGGCCTCGGCAAGTGCGCCGGGGTCGCTGTCGTCGGTACCTGTCTCCGCGGACGGGATTGGAAAACCTTCCACGTCCAGCTGGTCTCGAGGCAGCTCGAGGTATATCGGCTTGCTGTCACGGCGCACGGCCTGAAGGCAACGATCGATCTCGCGACAGGCGATCAGCGGGTCATCGAGAACAGCGCTCGCACAGGTGATGCGCTCGAAGATCTCGCGCTGGAATTGAAACGGGCCGAAGCGGTGGTGCAGCAATGGGTCCTTGCGCTGCTCGTCAACACCCGGTGCACCGCTGATGACCACCACGGGCGAGGACTCCGCGTAGGCACCGGCTACGGCATTGACGACGTTCAGAGCACCAACCCCGTAGGTCACCGCCAGCGCGCCGATGCCACGGCAGCGCGCATAGCCGTCGGCCGCAAAGGCGGCGGTATCCTCACGGGTGGTGCCGATGTGCCGGATGGGGCTGGCAGCGAGCTTCCGGTAAAGGCCCAGCACATCATCGCCGGGCACACCGAACACATGGTCGACACCGGCAACCTGCAAACGATCCAACAGGTACTCGGCTACAGTAGGGTGGTTCATGACATCCGGCCAAGGACATATGCCGGTTAGCCGTTGATCCATGCCATCGCCGCGTCCCGCTCCTTCAGCGCAAAGAGCTTGACGGGACAGGGCATCATGAATCCCAGAACTTTGACCGTGTTGTTGACCCACTCCGTGTCCGAGACCAGGGCAAGCTTCTCGAACGCGAAGTAGTGATCCAGGCCGAACTTGGTGTCGTCCCAGACGGCACCGGCCGTGAAGCCGGTGTCCGGCTCT
>JAYEJW010000657.1:0-4857 GCA_034716535.1 Pseudomonadota bacterium | reverse complement strand
GGATCGAGCCGCATGATCGGATGATCGACGTCGATGTCTCCCTCCATGGCAAGCCTCACGTCGGCATTCGCTGGGCGCGACCGTAGCAGAAACGCCGAACGAATCCGCCCAAAGCCCTATCCGGCATTGTCGACGGTTCGGCGAACCCGCGCTTAGTCGGTGAATAGCGCGGCGAATCACCAACGAGTGTGGTGAACACCTGTCTCCGGAAGGGACGAAGATCGGGAGGGTGTAGTGGCCGGCGGCGGGTCGAAGGGGGGTGACAGGCCAGGCGGAATCGGTTAGATCGTTAGGGCCGTTGAGACAGGCGCGGCACCGGTCTCGACCGCCACAGTCTCCCCGATGCCGCGCCCCCAAACCGTGCGGTGCACGGCCCACTGGAAAGTATCTCTCCGGATTGGGTTCTAATCCAGCTCTCATCGGCAGGAGAAGCCGATGCAGAGCAGCGCGCGTCTGTTCAATTGCGCTCGTTGTCGCTGCCAGGTGGTGATTTGCAGCCACTGCGACCGGGGCAACATCTACTGCGGAAAGCGGTGCTCGGAAACCGCCCGCCGTCAATCCCAGCGGCAAGCCGGTCGGCGTTACCAGAGAACGCGCCGGGGCCGCTTCGCCCATGCCGCGCGCCAGCGCCGCTTTCGCCAACGGCGAAGAGCGAAAGTGACGCATCAGGGTTCACCCCCTGACGTGGCCGATGAAACACTTCCCACCGAGTCGAGGACGTCGGCCCGGCGCAGCGAAGAACCCGCTGCGGTTCCGGCCGAAGGCATCCATTGTCACCTCTGTGGGCGGGTGTGTTCGTACTTTGTCCGCCAGTCATTCCTACGCCGGCGCCCGACTCGTGAAGCGATCGATCTGCCACCCCCGGTTCGGGCACAGAGCCAAGGTCCTTGAGCCCGGAACGGGGGTGGTCCTGACACGAGGAGGACACGGCGTTGGCGATACCCCCGGAGCTCGAAGCGAAGATCCTGCGTTACTTCCATGTGGAGAAGTGGAAGGTCGGCACCATTGCCCGACAACTGGGCGTGCATCATGGCACGGTCGACCGGGTGCTCTCCCAGGCCGGTCTGCCGAAGGTTGAGCGGCCCCACCGCCCCTCACTGATCGACCCCTACCTACCCTTTGTGCTCAGAACCCTGGAGCAGTACCCAAGCCTCACCGCCAGCCGTCTCTATGCCATGGTGCGCGAGCGCGGCTACAGTGGCGGGGAGGATCACTTCCGCCACCTGATCGCCCACCACCGGCCCCGCCCGCAGCCAGAGGCCTATCTGCGCCTGAAAACCTTGCCGGGCGAACAGGCCCAAGTGGACTGGGGCCATTTCGGTAAGCTCACCATTGGTAAGGGCGAACGCACCCTGATGGCCTTCGTGATGGTGCTGAGCTTCTCGCGGGCGATCTTCCTGCGCTTCTTCCTCGATGCGCAGATGGCCAATTTCCTGCGTGGCCATGAGGCGGCCTTCACGGCCTGGGGCGGGCTGAGCAGGGTCGTGCTCTACGACAACCTGAAAAGTGCCGTGCTCGAGCGCCAGGGCGATGCGATCCGCTTCCATCCCACACTCTTGGAATTCGCCGCGCATTATCGCTTCGAGCCGCGTCCGGTGGCGGTGGCGCGGGGGAACGAAAAAGGCCGCGTGGAGCGGGCGATTCGCTTTGTTCGCGACAGCTTCTTCGCCGCCCGCCAATGGCGTGACCTCGACGATCTCAACGTCCAGGCCGAGGCCTGGTGTCAGGGCCAGGCGGCCGACCGACCGTGCCCCGAGGACCGTTCGATGTCGGTGCGTGAGGCCTTCGCCCGAGAGCAGCCCAAGCTCCTCGCCCTGCCGGACAATCCCTTTCCCACCGACGAGCGCGAGGCGGTCAGTGCCGGCAAAACCCCTTATGTGCGCTTCGACTGCAACGACTACAGCATTCCCCCCACCCATGTGCGGCGCACGCTCACGGTGGTGGCCAGCCCCACCGAGGTGCGGGTCCTGGACGGGGCCGCGGTCATCGCCGCGCATGCGCGCAGCTACGACAAGGGCGAGCAGGTGGAAGATCCAGCCCACATCGCCGAGCTGACGGCGCTCAAACGCCAGGCCCGCCAGCATCGCGGCACCGACCGCCTTGCCCAGGGGGCACCCAACAGCGCCGAACTGCTCACCCGGGCGGCCGAGCGGGGCGACAATCTGGGATCCATCACCGCCGCCCTGCTGCGCCTGCTCGAGCGCTACGGCGCCGCCGAGCTCCAGGTGGGGATCGCCGAGGCCCTGGCCCGTGACGTGCCCCATCCCAACGCGGTGCGTCTGGCCCTGCAGCGCCGCCGCGAGCAGCGTGACCAACCTCCACCACTGCCGGTCGCCCTGCCGGCGGACAAGCGGGTGCGCGACCTGGTGGTCGCCCCCCACAAGCTCGATGACTACGACCAACTGCAGGCCCATCAGGAGGAGGACGATGATGGCGACGACGGATGATCCCCTCATGCTCCGGGCCAAGGCGCTCAAGCTCTACGGGCTGCTGGCCCATTGGCAGGAGGTCGCCGCGGCCCCTTGGATCGAGCCCCTGATCCAGTGGGAGGAAGAGCAACGCGCGCGCCGCTCGCTCGAGCGCCGCCTTGGCAGCGCTCACCTCGGGCGCTTCCGGCCCCTCGCCGACTTCGACTGGGACTGGCCCAAGCGGTGTGATCGCGAGGCGATCGAGGAGCTCGTGGGCCTGGCCTTCCTTCAGGAGCCGGCCAACGCCATTCTGGTCGGTCCCAACGGCGTGGGCAAATCCACCATTGCCCGCAACATCGCCCATCAGGCGGTGCTGGCCGGGCATACGGTGCTGTGCACCAGCGCCGCGCAGATGCTCAATGAGCTTGCTGCGGCTGACGGCGATCATGCCCTGCGCCGCCGCCTAGCACTCTACGCCCGCCCGCGCCTGTTGCTCATCGACGAGATCGGATACCTCTCTTACTCCAACCGCCACGCCGATCTGCTCTTTGAGATCGTCTCGCGCCGCTACCAGGAAAAATCCACCCTGATCACCACCAACAGACCCTTTGCCGAGTGGGGCGAGGTCTTCCCCAATGCCGCCTGCGTCGTCTCCCTGGTCGACCGCCTGGTGCACAACGCCGAGATTGTTCAGATCGAGGGCGAATCCTACCGCCTCAAGGAGGCCAAGGAGCGTAGCGAGAAGCGGCGCAGAGAACGCGCGGCGCGCAAACGAAAAACCCGCACCAAACCCGGTACCGATGACTGATTCCCGTTCAACGGAGGTCCCGATGCTACCCGACCCCAGAATCCCCGATTACTGGTCCCCCGAACAGGCGCTGGCCGTCTATGAATTCCTCGATGAACTGCGCGAGCGCGTTTGGGATCGCTACGGCGAGCAGATCACCGAGCGGATGCGCTTGGAGTACGAAGAGCAAGAGAAACGCACTCAGCTCGAGCTCTTTCCTTTCAACGACGAGATTCCGTTCTGAACCTCACGCGGCGGGGCGCCATTTCTCGCCGCTTGTGACCTCTCGCGTGGGCAACGTGGCATCCTCTTCCTTCTCTCTTCCAAAAAAACTTGCTTGTTGTTGCGCCGCAGGCGTTCTCGGCCGGCAGCGGGGCTCGCGCGGCGCAGTGTGGGCGAGTCGTCCCCAACTTGCCCACACGGTCGCTCGCGACATCCACGCTCTGTCCACACGGAGTCCGCCAATCACCAAACCGTAAGACCCCCCCGGATTCACCGGGTCGTTCACCACTTATGCGCGTGTTTAATCAGCCGTTAACAGCCGGCCGTGCTGGAGATCATTCTGCTCAAGTTCTCCGAGATGCCGGCGAGCAGCCGTTACACCGTGACTACCGTGACCAACTATGTCATCGTAACCGCAGGCATCGTTCTCGTGTTCAAGACTATCGGTGCCGACTGGTCACAACTCCAGTGGCTGGTTGCCGCCTTGGGCGTAGGCATCGGCTTCGGGCTGCAGGAGATCGTGGCCAACTTCATAAGTGGCATCATCGTTCTATTCGAGCGCCCGATCCGCATCGGCGACGTTGTCACGGTGGGTGACACTGATGGCACCGTGACCAGGATCCGCAGCCGTGCGACCACCATCCGCAGCTGGGACGGCAAAGAGCTGCTGGTCCCGAACAAGGAGTTCATCACCGGTCGTCTTCTCAATTGGACGCTGTCAGACCAGGCGACCCGGATCGTCCTCTCGGTAGGAGTCGCCTATGGATCCAACGTGCGTCAGGCCATGCGCCTGCTGGAAGAGGTAGCCCAGGAGAACGAGAACGTGTTGGACGATCCGCCCCCTTCCGTAATGTTCGAGGCCTTTGGCGACAATTCCTTGGGCCTCTTGCTGCGCTGTTTTGTGGGTTCGGCCGAACTGCGTTACCCGACCATCAGCGCTCTGAACGAGGCGATCAACGACAAGTTCAACTCGGCCGGCATCAACATCGCCTTCCCGCAGCGAGACCTGCATCTCGACACCATCAGGCCGCTACGCGTGCAAATAGAAGGGGCGGACCAGACCAACTAACCCTCTCCGTATAACGAATCAATAGGGACCCAGACGTTAAGAGCATCACGATTGCCAAAATTTGCTTCAGGCAAATAAGCCAGGGACGGTAACGAAAACCCGAAGCGCAGTAACACTTAGAGGCGGCAAAAGACTCCATAGCGGACGGTCTTTTAGGCACCCGCGGCGGGAGCTCCCTCGGCTGCAACTCGTAGCCAACTCCCTGACCTTGACTGGCCGCTGTTGGAACCTATGTAGAGTTCCCAATTAGTGCCTGAATCGAAAGTCACTTTTCCACGTCAAAACAACCTGTTACAATATGTCCCCATGATTAAAGATTTCATGGAAACTCGTTCAGTAGGGACAGGATATCTCGCAACTTGTTGATTTTT
>JAYEJW010000656.1:0-4888 GCA_034716535.1 Pseudomonadota bacterium | reverse complement strand
GCCTGGCTGCGAGAGCGCGTGATCGTGAGGTCGACGTGTCTGACCGTTCCGCTCACCGATCCGCTGCCTTTGATCGTGTTCGGGGGGGATTGCGACCTGACGCCGGCTCGCCTGATCGTGGAAGAGGCGGGTGGGGAGTCGATGGTACGACTCCACCCGGAGGAGATCGCCAACCCCATCCGGGGTGTCGACTATCATGCATTGATGCTCGAGCCGGGGGACGGATTGGTGACCAAGTCTTCACTGTTGGGCCGCGACGCCCTGGACCCGACGGCGCCGCGGCACAAATGGAGCTTTTTTCCGCTGGACTACGCCTTTTTCCTCTGTGGGCCGCATGACGGCCTCACCGCCAGCGTGAGCTTTCAGGACAATCTGCTGCACGCCCTGCTGAGTACGGACCAGCGCTTTTGATCGTTTGTACTCCGCCAGATCCAAGGACAGTCGACGCTTGTCGAGGGCGCTGAGATCCGCGGGCATCTCGAAATACAGCCGGTGTTCCTTGGAGCTCCAGCCGAGAACCTCGTCGCAGATAAGGCCGACGACTCGCGCGCGTTGATGAATAGGATCTAGACCCGGGGCAAGGCGCACCCAATCGGGATGCGCTGTGATGTTTGAGGTTGGCCGTGCCGCGTGGCGTTGCGGGCCGCGAGCTCGGCGATCAGCCCGTCGATGCCTTTCTGCCGCACCAGGCGAATGAAGGTGGAGCGGTAGTTGGTAAGAAGGCTGATGCCGGCTACCGCCACGTCGTAGGCAAGCCAGCGTTTCTCCTTGTAGACCATGCGGTAATTTACGTCAATGGGCTCGCCCCCGGGGCGCATCACCTGGGTGCGAACCGTCACCTCTTTTTGCTCCGGCTCAAGTCGTTGCGGAAGGTAGCGGATCTCCCACACGCTGAGTTCGTTGACCGCGGTAGCGTAGGTGTGGATCAACAGATTCTTGAACTCGTGGCTGAATGCCTCCCTCTGCTCGACGCTGGCGCGTCGCCAGTAGGGCCCGAGAACAAGGGAGGAAACGCGTTCAAAGTCCACGTTGGGCAGGAAGAGATCGTCCACCAGGCGGTAGACATACGCCGGGTCGTTCTCAAGCAGGTGGCGGTCTTCGCGCAGGACGCGCATCAGGCCGTCCGAGACCCGTTGGATTACACGCTGGGGTTCGGTGAGGGACTCGGTCGCCGCAGCCCACGGGAGGGCGATTGCGAATTGGAGCGTGAGGCAGAGCGACCATAGGAGACGCCGATGAGGGAGAAGCGAACGGCTGCATCTCGAACCGACCCTCGTTCCGAGCCGGCGGATTCTTCTCAACTCATACATAGGGCGTTCTCGAAATAGAGGAATTTGGACTCAGGTCTCGATGGCCGCGACCTCTGCTTGGAGATGCTCTTGGATCCAGTCCCTGAGCTGGTGGGTGGAACGGGAGCCGCTGAAGCGCCCCCGTTCTTCGCCTTCTTGGAATAGGATGACGGTGGGGAATCCACGCAGCCGATAGTGTCCAGCGAGCTTCATGTTGTCTCCCTCGTCCACTTCCACCTTTGCCAGACGGATAGCGCCTTTGTATTCGTTGATCGCCCGTTCCAGATGCGGGGAAAGGGCATGGCAGGGGGCGCACCAGTCCGCCCAGAAGTCCACCATAATCGGCCCTTTGTGGGATGCTTCAAGCACGTCGGTCTCAAAGCGCTCGTTGTCGACGTTGAACGTGTTGGGGTTGGGGTGCTTGGTTTGGAACATTGCGTATTTCAGAATATGCGGAGAAACGAAAAGGTTAGTCTCCCAACGATCGGCGCGGAAGCGAGAACGCGGAACGCGGCGTCGGACCTCCCTGGAGCGGGCGGCGGGCGTACGCTATTGTATGACTTTCGCCGGCTCGGCGTGCCACACCGCGCATTCGATTTAAGGTATCCAGTCTATGACCGTCAAGAGTTCCTCACGCACCGGTTATCCGGTAACCCGCATGCGCCGCATGCGCCGCGACGCCTTCTCCCGTCGCTTGATGCGAGAGACAGCCCTTACGCCGGACGACTTCATCTATCCGGTGTTCGTGATTGAGGGCTCCGGCCGGCGCGAGCCGGTTCCCTCCATGCCCGGTATCGAGCGGTTGAGCATCGACGTACTGGCGGACGACGCTTACGAAACGTCCCAACTTGGCATACCTGCCATCGCCCTGTTCCCTGTGACGCCCCAGTCGGCCAAGTCGGAGGATGCCCGCGAGGCCTACAATCCGGACGGGCTGGCACAGCGGGCCGTGCGTACTCTCAAGGAGGCGCTGCCGGAGCTCGGCGTAGTCACCGACGTCGCCCTGGATCCCTTCACTACCCATGGCCAGGACGGGCTGATCGACGATACCGGGTACGTGATGAATGATGAGACCGTAGAGGTGCTTGTGCGTCAGGCCCTCTCACACGCCGACGCGGGGGCCGATATCGTAGCGCCCTCGGACATGATGGACGGGCGGGTGGGTGCCATCCGCGAGGCGCTCGAGCAGGCCGGGCACATCCACACCCGGATTCTCGCCTATTCGGCGAAATACGCCTCCAGCTTCTACGGTCCTTTCCGCGATGCGGTGGGCTCGGCCGCCAATCTCGGCGGAGGTGACAAGTACAGCTATCAGATGGATCCCGCCAACAGCGACGAAGCCCTGCATGAGGTGGCCCTGGACCTCGATGAGGGGGCGGACATGGTGATGATCAAGCCCGGTATGCCTTACCTGGACCTAGTGTATCGCATCAAGCAGCACTTCGGAGCGCCCACGTTCGTCTACCAGGTGAGCGGTGAGTACGCCATGCTCAAGGCCGCTGCCCAGAACGGCTGGCTTGATGAGCGGGCGGTGGTGTTGGAGGCCCTCACCTCCATCAAACGGGCAGGCGCCGACGGCATCCTGACCTACTTCGCCAAAGAGGCGGCGCGCTGGCTCAATGATTGACGGTTTGGAGAACGCAGCGCGTCCTGCAATTCCGCGCGCCTCGCACCGGATACCGCGGACTTCTTGCCATGACTGACCATTACGCCGTTATCGGCAATCCCATCGAGCACAGCAGCTCCCCCCAGATTCACGCCGAGTTTGCCCGCCAGACGCGACAGGACATGGCGTACGGGCGCATCCTGGGCGATACCGACGATTTCGTCGGCGAAGTTCGCCGCTTCTTCGCCGGGGGCGGGCGGGGGATGAATGTCACCGTGCCATTCAAGGAAGCGGCCTGGGAGATTGCCGACGAGCGCAGCCAACGGGCGGAGAGTGCCGGTGCCGTCAACACGCTGATCCTTCTGCCGGACCGGCGGTTGCGTGGAGACAACACGGATGGTGTGGGGCTAGTGCGGGACCTCACCCGCAACCAGGGCTTCGATTTCGGGGGCAAGCGGGTGCTGTTGCTCGGGGCGGGGGGGGCCTCCCGCGGCGTGCTGCGTCCGCTGTTGGAGGAGGGGCCGAGGCGGCTGGTCATCGCCAACCGGACGGTCTCCAAGGCGGTCGAGCTGGCCGCCGCCAACGCCGCTCTCGGACCCCTGAGCGGCTGTGGCCTGGATGCCCTGGCGGGAGAGCGCTTCGACCTGATCGTCAACGGAACCTCGGCGGGGCTCGCCGGCGCCGTGCCCGCCATCCCCGACCACTGCCTGGCCGCTGGCGGCTGGACCTACGACATGCTCTACGCCGACGCACCGACCGCCTTTCGACGTTGGGGGATGCGCCTGGGTGCCGGCCGTGCTCTGGACGGGCTCGGTATGCTTGTGGAACAGGCGGCGGAGTCTTTCTTCCTGTGGCGAGGGATACGCCCCGACACGGCGCCGGTCATAGCGCTGCTGCGTGGTACAGGCTAGATCCCGAAGTGGTTGTTCGTCGAGTAGGAGGGCGCATGAAGATTGCAGTTCTGGGACTCGGACTCATGGGGGCGGCCATCGCGCAGCGGCTGAGGCGGCAGGGTCTGGACGTGATCGGATGGAACCGCACCTTGCACAAGGCGCGGTCCCTGTCCGACCAAGGGGTCGCGACGGTTACGACTGCGGCCGAAGCCATAGGGCGTGCGCAGGTCGTCGTCCTCTTGCTGAGCGACGCCGCCGCCATCGCAGAAACCCTTTTTTCGCCCGGAACCAGGGAGAGGCTGGCGGGACGTTGCGTCCTGCAGATGGGCACCATCGCACCGTCCGAGAGCCGGGACATCGCCGTAGAGGTCGTGGCCGCCGGCGGAGAGTACATGGAGGCGCCGGTACTGGGTAGCCTGCCTGAGGCCCGCGACGGACGGCTCATCGTCATGGCCGGTGGCGAGGAGACCCTGTTCGAGCACTGTCTGCCAGTACTTGAGGCGCTCAGCCGGGAGCCCAGGCTGATCGGCATCGTTGGTCAGGGGGCGGCACTCAAGCTCGCCATGAATCAGCTCATCGCCGGCCTCACCGCCACCTTCTCCCTGAGCCTGGGCCTGGTGCGCTCCCAAGGTATCGAGGTCGAGCAATTCATGGCGCTTTTGCGTTCGAGCGCCCTCTATGCGCCGACCTTCGACAAGAAGCTGGACAAGTACCTGACCCATGAGTACGGCAAGGCCAACTTCCCTCTGAAGCACCTGTTCAAGGACGTGCGCCTGTTCCGCCGCGTGGCCGAGGGGGCGGGGCTGGACGCGGCTCTGGTCGATCCCATCGAGCACGCCTTTCTCCGCGCCCTCGAGAAGGGATATGCCGATCAGGACTATTCCGCCCTTTACGAAGTCCTCGTGCCGCCGACGCAGTAGGCAAACTGCGATGCGGTTTGCAGCCGCGTTCGCCTGGAAAATTTATACTTTCACTACCGCGTCAAACAACGGTTGGATTCCTGGCTGTCAGTCCCTGAATCGACCGTTTTTTCACCCTCGAGCAGTGCCCGGATTCGATGCTGCAGCTTGGAATCTCGATTGCTTCGGGACAGGGGAGTG
>JAYEJW010000655.1:0-4933 GCA_034716535.1 Pseudomonadota bacterium | reverse complement strand
CTAAGACTCCGTAACAAGATAGAGAGAGTCTCACGCGAAGCCGCGAAGGGCGCGAAGAAAATCTACTGGCATGATGACTGTTAGAGAAACTTAGGCGCTGCTGTACTAGGCGCCTTTGGCTTCACCCGCGCCCTTGCGCATCACCTTGCCTTCGGCGGCCCGTTTCTTTCGTGCCTCCTTCGGATCGGCGATGAGCCGCCGATAGATCTCTACCCGGTCCCCCGTCTCCAACGGCTGGTCGAGCTTGGCGAGCTTGCCGAACACGCCGACCTTGTTGGTCCCCAAATCGATCTCCGGGAACCGCTTCAGGATACCGGAGCGCTCGATGGCTTCCCGTACCGTTATCCCCTTTTCGCCCTCGACGGAGAGGAGCGCCTGCTCGTTCTCCTTGGCGAAAGCGACTTCGATCTGAATCCGTTGCTCAACCACCATACACCTCTTCGGCTCGTTTGCAGAAGGCATCCACCAGCGTATTGGCGATCTGATTAAAGACCGCGCCGAACGCCTTGTCGATGAGCGTGCCCGAAAACTCGAAATCGAGCTCCAACTCCACCTTGCAGGCGTCCTCCCGCAAGGGCAGGAAGCTCCAGGCCCCGGTGAGCTTGTGAAAAGGGCCGTCTACCAGCTCGATCTCCATTCGGCTGTCTCGCTCGAACCGATTGCAGGTGCTGAACGTCTGGTGAATCCCCAGGCGCGCCACTTCGATGCGGCCGCAGATCCTATCATCCTCCCGGGACACGACCTCCGCGGCGCTGCACCAGGGCAGAAACGCGGGGTAAGACTCCATTTCGAGGACCAGACCGAACATCTGCGCCGCGGAAAAGGACACCAATGCGCTTTTCTTGACGACCGCCACCTTATCCCAACCCGAACGCCTTCAGCAGCCCGATCGCATTGAGGAACACGAGAGCCACCGCCAGCGGCGCAACGTAGCGAATCAGCACGCGCCACAGCCGATAGGCGGAGCCCTCACCCATACCGAACTCGTCGATCGACGCCTCCCGGGACAACACCCACCCGGCAAACGCCGCGATCAATACGCCTCCGAGCGGCAACAGAACGTTCGCGGTCAGGAAGTCGAACAGGTCGAGGAAACCCTTGCCGAAGATCGTGACATGGGACCAGGCGTTGAGCGATAAGAGGCAGGCAATCCCCAGCAGCCAGACCGTGACTCCCGCCAACACGGAGGCGCGCACCCGACTGAAGCCTCGATTCTCCACCAACCAGGCGACCATGGGTTCAAGCAGTGAGATTGCCGAGGTCCAGGCCGCGAATACCAGCAGCACGAAGAACAGGGTACTGAAAAGGACGCCCCCCGGCATTTGGCCGAACGCGATCGGAAGGACCTTGAACACCAGGCCCGGGCCCTGTTCCGGTTGCATACCGTTGGCGAAGACGATGGGGAAGATCGCTAGCCCTGCCAGCACCGCGACCAGGGTGTCCATTCCCGCAATGATCACGCTGTTCGTTCCGATCGAGGCGTCGCTGTGAAGATAGGAGCCGTAGATCATGATCGCACCCATGCCCAGGCTTAGGCTGAAGAAGGCTTGACCCATGGCGCTGAGGACTGCGGCGCCCGAGAGCTTGCCGAAGTCCGGCGCGAACATGTAGCTCAAGGCCTGCGCGAAGCTCCCGGTGCTGGCGGCGTAACCAACCATCAGCACGAGCAGCAAGAACAGCGCCGGCATCAGGAATCGCACCGCCTTCTCGAGTCCGCTGGCGACCCCGCGCGCGACGACCAGGACGGACATCACCATGAAAATGCTGTGCCAGGCGAGCAGGCGCTCCCCGTCCCCCACCAAGTCGCTAAACACGGCATCGGCGCCGGCGGCATCGATGCCAAGAAAGATGCCCGCCCCGGAGCGCACCGCATAGGCCATGGTCCAGCCGGCGATCACGCTGTAGAAAGACAGGATCAGGAAGCCTGTGATGATTCCCATCCAGCCGAGCAGTTGCCAGGCGGGATGCTTGCCCTCTTGCTGCGCGAGGGTGCGCATGGTGTTGATGGGGCTCTGGCGGCCGCGACGTCCAAGCATCACCTCCGCCATCATGATCGGGATGCCGACAGCGGCCACGCAGAAGAGGTAGACCAGGACGAAGGCGCCACCGCCGTACTCCCCGGCGGTGTAAGGAAAGCGCCAGATGTTACCCAGTCCGACCGCAGAGCCGGTGGCGGCCAGGATGAACGCCAGTCGAGTCGACCACATACCGTGGATCGAGGTGGTCACCGCCATCGAGTACTCCTAGCGAACATTTGAACGATCCAGCCGTGCGAACGCGCCACTCGTCAGCCTGTCACTTGGGCACGGACCACGTCGGCGAGGCGGTTGGCGATCGCAGCGACCTCGGCGTCGTCGTTGCCCTCCACCATGACCCGGACCAGCGGCTCGGTGCCCGAGGGGCGCAGCAGCACCCGCCCCCGGCCGTTGAGCTCCTGTTCCGCCAACCGGACCGCGTCGCCCACTTCCGGCAAGCCAATGATGTCCCGGCGCTCGTCGAGCCGTACGTTGATCAGGTATTGCGGATACTTCTCCATCTCGCCCGCCAGCTCCTCGACGGTGCGCCCGCTATCCAAGACGGCACCGAGCACCTGCAACGCAGCAACGATGCCGTCGCCGGTGGAGGTACGATCCCGGCAGATGATGTGGCCCGATGGCTCACCGCCGAGCACACCATCGTCCCTCTTCAGACGGTCCATGATATGACGGTCGCCGACGTTGGTGCGCGCGAAACCGACGCCGAGCCGCTGCAGCGCGTGCTCCAGGCCCAGGTTGCTCATCAGGGTACCGACCACGTCGCCCTTGAGACAACCCTGCGCCAGGCGCGCCTTGGCGATGATGTAGATGAGCTGGTCTCCGTCCACGAGGTTGCCCTTCGCGTCCACCATCAGCACCCGATCGCCGTCGCCGTCGAAGGCGATGCCGAGGTCCGCCCGCTCCCGGGCCACCATCTCCATCAGGGTCTCCGGTTTCGTCGAGCCCACACCCCTGTTGATGTTGAAGCCGTCCGGCGACGCGCCGATGACCTGCAAGGAGGCGCCGAGTTCCTCGAAGACGTAGGGCGCCACGTGATAGGTCGCGCCATGGGCGCAATCGACCACCAGCTTCAGGCCCTTAAAGCTCATGTTCGACGGGATGGTGCTCTTGCAGAACTCGATGTAGCGGCCACTGGCGTCGTCCACCCGCTTGACCTTGCCGAGGTCGGCGGAGCCCACCGTATCGAGCGGCTGTTCCAGTTCGTGCTCGATGGCGATCTCCACCTCATCCGGCAGCTTGTCCCCGTCGGCGGAGAAGAACTTGATGCCGTTGTCGTCATAGGGATTGTGGGACGCGCTGATGACGATGCCGGCCACGGCACGAAAGGTGCGCGTGAGGTAGGCGATACCCGGGGTCGGCATGGGGCCGAGAAGACGTATGTTCACCCCGGCCGCCACCAGCCCGGCCTCGAGGGCGGATTCGAACATATAGCCCGAGATGCGGGTGTCTTTGCCGATCAGCACCTTGCTGCCGCGTCCATTGCCGAGCACCCG
Organism: Pseudomonadota bacterium; assembly: GCA_034716535.1. Classification (GTDB taxonomy): domain Bacteria; phylum Pseudomonadota; class Gammaproteobacteria; order Chromatiales; family Chromatiaceae; genus JAYEJW01. Next base: position 1,404 of record JAYEJW010000655.1, on the reverse strand, counting down.
CCCGACCGCCCAGCCGAGCTTGAGCATGAAATCCGGCGTAATGTTCCCTTCCCCGACTCGGCCGCGAATGCCGTCGGTGCCGAAGTATTTTCTCGTCACGATCCACCCTCAGTGCGTGTTCCAGGTGCAGGCGCTCGACCGCTCTGGACCGCCCAGGCCACGCGCAGGGTGTCGACAGTGGGCGCCACGTCGTGGACGCGGACCACCCGCGCGCCTCGCTCGACCGCAAGTACCGCCGCCGCCAGGCTGCCGGCCAACCGCTCTTCAACGGGCCGGCCGGTCAGAGCGCCGACCATCATCTTGCGCGACAACCCCACCAAAAGCGGCAATCTCAGCGAACAGAGCCTATTCAGTCCCGCCAAGAGGGCGAGATTATGCGCCAGCGTCTTTCCGAACCCAAACCCGGGATCCAGCAGCAGCCGCTCGCGGGGGATACCCGCGGCCACACAAGCCTCGACCCTGCTGCCCAGGAAGTCCGCCACATCGGACACCACATCGCCGTAGGAAGGAGCCGACTGCATGTTCCCCGGCTCCCCCTGCATGTGCATCAGGCAGACCGGCACCCGGGCCTCGCGGGCCGCCTCAATGGCGCCGGGCAGGCGCAGAGCACGCACGTCGTTGATCAGCCCCGCACCGGCGCTCACCGCGGCGCGCATCACCTCGGGCTTGCTGGTGTCGACGGAGAGGGGCAGCGGCACCCGGGCGGCGAGCGCCTCGATCACCGGAACAACCCGAGCAATCTCTTCTTGGGCGGAAACGGGAGCGGCCCCCGGACGCGTTGACTCCCCTCCGACATCGATGATGTCGGCGCCCTCCTTCACCATGTCAACGGTCCGGCGAACGGCCGCGTCCGGGGAAAGAAAATCACCCCCGTCCGAGAAGGAATCGGGGGTGACGTTCAGGACACCCATCACGCAGGGGCGGGACAGGTCCAGCGACCTGCCCCCGCAGTCCATCGGCCTCATGTCCTCCCGAGCAGCGCGCCCAAGGCGCCCGCTGCACCCCTCGCTCTCCGGGTAAGGGCCGCGGTGAGGGAGATCGGTCATGTCGCGCGCGTGATCGACATCTTAGGATGCGCGCGTCATGCCCCTTTGGCGTTTTCGGATTCCAGGCGGCCGATCAGTGCTCGCCGGCAGGTCCGCCGATGTGGCCGTCTCCGGAAGAAGGGCCGGAGGCCTTGACTTCGCCGCCACCCGCCCCCTGCTCTTCATCGTCGTCCCAGTCCCGTGGGACACGCGGCGGGCGGCCTCCCATGATGTCGTCGATCTGGTCGGCGTCGATGGTCTCGAATTTGATCAGCGCCTTCGCCATGGCGTGCAGCTTGTCCATGTTGTCGGTGAGCAACTGCATTGCGCGATCATAGTTGCGGTCGATGAAATTGCGTACCTCCTCGTCGATGAGATG
>JAYEJW010000654.1:0-4940 GCA_034716535.1 Pseudomonadota bacterium | reverse complement strand
CGGGATGGTGACCGGGTTGGAGCGCACCCAGATGCTTTGCCTTCGCACTGAGGGCGAACTGGCGTTGGTGGCCGGATCGAGCGCCATTCCCTTGGCCGAAGTCATCGAATACAGCCCGGGACGGTACTCGATTGATCGGAACATGATTTGGCAACTGGTGGATGCCTCGAGCACAGCGGACGCCCGCTACACCCCGAGCACGGCACGCCGAGAAGTGCGCAAGCTCGAGACCGAGGCCATGTACGAGGACTGGCGCAAGGCCTATCGGAAGCTGAAGAAGGCGAACCCAAAAAAATCCGATGCCTGGTGCTCCTCGCGTATTGCCCGGATGGACATCGCTCGTCACCGAGACCCGGAGACCATCCGCAGGAAGATGAAGATGTAAAAAAAGTTGGGCGGAATTTTTTCGCCCAACTCCCCCCTTGTAATCCCTGGGCTCTCGCCCCTGGTCAAAAACCCACGCACGGGACGCGATCGGTCAAACGACCAGGGACTTTCCGTAAGTCGTTGAATCACAGAGAGGCCGTCTCCGTTTTCTTGTGCAGCTCCTGCCGCCTATCGCCCAAATCGCCCAGGCACCTTGCTTCTCGACAGTTCCAAAGTCGTTTCGCGAGGTGACCAAATGCCACACACCATTCTGAGACTTCCCGCGGTCAAGGCCCGCACCGGCCTTTCCCGCAGCACCATTTATCAGCGCATTTCCGAAGGAACCTTCCCCGAGCCCATCTCCCTCGGCACCAGGGCCGTCGGCTGGATCGAGGAGGAGGTCGATGACTGGCTCTCCCATCAGATCGCATCGAGCCGAAAGGCCGCACTGGAAATGGGGGGCAACGACCATGACGGCGACAAGAACCCGGCGTGCGGGCCCCTTGCGGGCGATCCGAACGCCAGCGCAGAGGCTGTACCCGAGGCGCAAGGGCGCCCGCCCGACAGGGGGCATCCTCGATCGACTGGTCATTCTCTCGCTTCGCGCACGAACCGCCGCGCGGAACGTTCGGGGCGGCCGCCCAGGAGGCCCCGATGAGCGAAGAGATGACACTTCTGCCCGAGGACCGTGCAGAAACCGAAAAAACCGCTGAAACCGACGTCCTCACCAACACCGAGTTCCTTGAGACTGTGTTCGAAGGTGCCAAGGACGATGCCTGCCCGCTGGTGGTCAGCTTCGAGGGAGACCCGCTTGAGGCTCCCCGCAAGGCTTGGTCCGGCAAACCGTGGCTCGGCATCGCCCATGAAGATGCAAGCCTGTCGCCCTCGGCGAACAACTATTTCAGTCTGGCCACCTTTCGGCCGGATGAAGCTGGTCGGTATCGGCGCCAAAAGGCCCGCTTTCACGCCTTACATGCGGTGATGTTGGACGACCTGGGCACCAAGGTCGCCATGGAGCGGCTGACCTTGGATCCATCCTGGTTGCTGGAGACCTCCGAAGGCAACTATCAGGCCGGCTACCTTCTGCGCGAACCGCTCGGCGATGGCACCACCGCGGACGGTCTGATGAATGCCGTCGTCGCCGCCGGTCTGTGCGATCCGGGGGCGAACGGTCCGCGGGCGCGGTTGGCACGGCTGTCGGAGGCGGTCAACGGCAAACACGCCCCGCCGTTTCCTTGCCGCATGGCGGCATGGAGACCTGAGTTACGGTACTCGGTCGCCGAGCTCACCGACGGCCTGCAGTTGGACATGGCTCAACCCGGGCGGCCGAAGAGAGACCGGACGGGTGCGCAACCAGGTCCTACAGACGGCGAACCGGTGTGGATCCCGCGTCCCGAGGAGAACGTCGTTCTGGATACGCTGCGCCAACGTGGGCTGTACAAGGGGCCGCTTGGCGGAGGAAAGCACGACATCACCTGCCCCTGGTTGGGGGAGCACACCGGTGGCGCGGACGGTGGCACGGCCTATTTCGAGCCCGACGATCAGTGGCCCATCGGCGGGTTCAAGTGCCTGCATGGCCATTGCGCCGACCGCCACATCCGGGACCTGTTGCGTTTCCTGGCCGTGGAGCCGGCGGCGGCACGGATGAAGCCGATCATCCGCGTCGTCGCCGGCGAGATCCATCGCGTGGTCGATGCGGCGGAGCGCGAGCTGGCGCAGTCAGGGCGCTACTATCAACGCGGCGGCCTGATCGTGACCGTCCTCACCGACCCGGGCACGCGCGAGACGCGCGTCCAGAAGAGCAGCCAGCCGGCGCTGGCGGGTGTGGCCACTTGGGAGCGATTCGACGCCCGAGCCGAGGACTGGGTGCGCATCGATCCGCCGGCGCGCCATGCGGGTGTGTTGTTCGATTCGAGTAGCTTTGCGCACCTGCCGGTGCTCAATGGCCTGGCCCGCCAGCCATATCTTCGCACCGATGCCAGCCTGATGACGGCGGCGGGATATGATCCCGATACCGGGATGTTTGGGGTGTTCGATGCGCGCCAGTTCGCCATCCCCGACGCCCCTTCGGCGGCCGAGGCCATGGCCGCTCTGGCCTCGCTGCAAGAGCTTCTCACCGAGTTCAGTTTCGCCAGCGACTCGGACCTGGCCGCCGCCCTGTCGGCAATGCTCACCGCCGCCGTCCGACCCAGTCTGCCCCACGCGCCGATGTTCCATGCGCGGGCCCATACGGTCGGCTCGGGCAAGTCCTACCTGTGCGAACTGATCACGACGTTTGCCACGCCTCAGCGGGCGCATCCTGGGGATGTCCAAGACGGCCACTGTCAGCACCCGTACCTTGTTCCTCTCCAGTGGAAACAATGTGGGACCGATCCGGGATATGACGCGACGCTGCCTCTCCATCCGGCTCGATCCTCGCTGCGAGATCCCGGCAGCAAGAACCTTCCAGCGCCCGGATCTGGTGCAGGAGGTGCTGCACGCACGCGGTCGCTATGTCTCTGCGGCTTTGACCATCGTGCGCGCGTGGATCGTCGCCGGAAGACCAGTGTCACCCTGCAAGTCGTTGGCGAGTTACGGCGCGTGGTCCGATCTTTGCCGCCAACCGCTGCTGTGGCTTGGCTGCGCTGATCCCACGGACTCGATGTTCGAGACCATGGCCGAGGATCCGGATCGGGAAACCCTGGGTCGGCTGCTGGCGGCGTGGCAAGCGCTCTTCGGTAAGGGCCCGGCGATGGTCCGAGATGCGGTACGGCAAGTGCACGCGTTCGGCGATGAGTCTGCGGAGCTGCGCGAGGTGCTCCACGACATCGCCGATGAGCGCGGCGCGATCAACCGCCGCAGGCTCGGGCGTTGGATTGCCAGGCACGCCGGGCAGATCGTTGATGGCCTGCGGTTCGTGCGCGCGAGCGGCAAGCGCGCTGCCGAGGCGTGGCAGGTCGAATCGGTTTCGACGCTTTCTTCGGTTTCGGCCCCGCCAGTTACGAAAACTGTCAGCAACGCATATGCGCGTGCCAGCCGCGGGGAGTGACGAAGCCGGCAATCCCGAAGGCTGCCAAGCACCTGTTGTCGGGGCTGCGCCAGAGACAATGGGGGTCGTTACTGCAACGGGCGATTTCGGCGCCTTGTGTCCAAGCCCCTGGAAACAGGACATTTCAAACGGACAACGTGAAAATGGTTGAGATCAGTTGACTGGGCAGCGGCGTTGGAAACCCTCGCGCTGGACTAACGAAGGCGCGTGTAGGCAGCCTCGGGCAGAGGACGATGGCTATTGGTGGCGGGTTCTCGTCGGCTGGTCCTTTGGGCCCTGGATCGGCCGAGACGCCGCCTTCACGTGGCTTGTCGGGCTGTCGAAAAAGCTGCCGGTGAAGATCTGCCTGCAGCAAGGCCGGCGCCCCTACAATGGCCAACCCGATCCTGAGGATCAGCAAGCCAATCAGTGCGAGGAGGCTCACACGTCACGCTTGTGCCCCGCGCCTTTGATTGCGGCTACGCCCTTCTCTTGCAGAGATTTGGCCCAAGCCGGCTGCGGCAGGTTCCAACCGATCAAGATGCCAACGCAGATCCAAAACAGGGTCGACCACCGCTGCCCGCCCTGGAAGTGCGAAGCACGAGGCGGGTAGTCCGCGGTAGGTGTAGGCGCGTGCGTATGGCCGCAGTGGCGAAGGGGCCGCAGGTCCCGTAGCCAGCGGAGGCCATATGCAAGCGCATCCGACACACCGTCAAGCCATTCGTCGTAGGGGCCTTGGCGTAGGCGCGCAGTGCCGAAGTCGTGGCCCCGGAGCGGGGCGTCCGCGGCTCAAAGGCTGTCGCCGAGCGCAAGGCGAAAGGGGGACTGGGACGTCCCGTTTCGCATCCTGAGCACGGCGACACTCCGAATGTTTCCCTCCAAGACGGCTCACCGTCGGTAATGGAACCGCGATTATGCCTCATCCAGCCCAAGCTTCGAATCTCAACTTGGTAAACAATCAAGCCAACGAAACCGAACACGGGGCGGCCGACGCCGCAGCGGTGCCGTTTCGAGATACACGAGCCGCAGCATTGGCCAAGCGAAGCGGTATATCAGCCAATTGGCGTCCCTGCCACGCCTCCACTTCTCCAAACGGGTGGAAACGTCCAAGTCCTGACCTAGACCGGCCGCCGGCTAGTGGCAGCTTGATCCTGCAGCCCTTTCGGGTTAGAACCGGGAACAGCCGGTCACGACCCATTGTTGGCAGTCGGCCTGTCGTGGTGAGAGGCAGCAGTGTCCCAGCTCCAGACGCTGGAGATGAGGTAAGTCGGCTCGCGGTATGGGCCGGAACCAGCCGATAACCATGATTTGGCGAGCGGCAGGAGTGATTCGCAAACCAGACCTTGGGCATCAAATCTTGAGCCAGTCGGACTGTTCACAGATCTATGCGCGCTACGCCGGGCTCGGCAGATACCGGCTTCTCGCTATTCAGGCTGTCATCGCTCGGAGTGTCGCCGTGCTCAGGATGCGAAACGGGACGTCCCAGTCCCCCTTTCGCCTTCCGCTCGGCGACAGCCTTTATGCCCCGGTTCGCCCCGCTCCGGGGCCACAGCTTCGGCACTTCGCG
>JAYEJW010000653.1:0-4958 GCA_034716535.1 Pseudomonadota bacterium | reverse complement strand
CTGACGGGCCACTTCGGACGTTGCCTCGATGGGTGAGCCTTCCGGTAGCCAGACCTTGATGAAGTACTGATCCCGTGAGCCGGCTGGGAAGAATTGCGAGCCGATCAGGGGTAAGAGGGCGAGGCTCAAGATGAAGGCGAGACCCGCGCCGGCGACGACCCTGCCGGGACGTTGCAGACACCATCCTATGCCCGCGTCATAACGTTCGAGCCATCGCGTCGCACCGGGACTCGTGGATTGCGCAGACCTGTCGACTTTGAGCAGCCACAGGCACAGGATGGGTGTGACCAGCATCGCAACGAAGTAACTCACCGCCAAGGTCGCAGCAACGACGATCGGCAGACTCGACACGTACTCGCCGACGTTACCGACGATGGCCAGCATCGGCAAGAACGCAGCGATCGTGGTCAGGGTGGATGTCAGGAGCGGGACGGCAAGATCCTGAGCGCCCTTGATCACCGCTTCCAGCTTCGGTGTCCCCTGCCTGATCAGCCGCACCGCGTTGTCGGAGACCACGATCGCGTTGTCCACCACCATGCCAAGCGCGATGACGAGTGACGCGATGGAGAACTGTTCGAGCTCGATGCCGAGATAGCGGACCACCGCGAATGCACCGATCATCGACAAGGGAACCGCCGTCGCCATGATCATCGCCGGTCGCCAACCCATGGTCAGGAAGGCGACGCCCAGCACGATGAGGACTCCCTGCAGGAGGTTGAACCGAAAGTCGACGATGCGCGTGCGTACTTGCCGAGGCAGATCGTTGACCCGGCTCAGCGCGATATCGGGCGGTAAATCGGTTGTCTGCAGCCGATCGAGCACACGCTCGACGGCCTCGCTCATCTCGACAAGGTTCCGCCCGCTCTTCATCGATACGCCGATGAGGATCGATGGTTGATGCGCCAGTTCCGGGGTTGTTATCCGAGTGAGCGACCGTGGCGGCTCTTCGTAGCGGCGCTCGATGGTGACCGGCAGGTCTCCGAGCTGGACCGGCAGATGGTTATCGACCCGACCGATCACCAGCCCCTTGATCTGCTCGACGGAGGTAAACTCCCCTGTCGGATTGACGGCGTAACGGGCGTCATCGGTATCGAGCTCCCCGCCGGGGAAAACGATGTTCCGCGCTTCAAAGAGCTCCTGCAGCTGGCCGGCCGTGACGGCGAGCTTCGCCCAGTCGGAGCTGTCGATCTCCACATAAAGGCGTTCCGGTCGATTCCCCCAGAGCTCGACGCGGGCGACCGCGTCGACGAGCTCGATTTCCTCTTCGATGCGCTCGGCGAGGATCTCGAGCTCACGGGGTGAATACAGGTATTCCCGCGCGCCCTTCAATGGGACCTGATAGAGCGCGAAGGCGATCTCAAACACATCGCCGAAATCGGAGTTGACGAAGGGTGGGGCAGAACCCTCCGGCAGCTGCGCGCGGATGGAATCCACCTTCGCGCGCACGTCGTCCCAGACCTGGTCCGTTTCAGTGATTGCGTCCCCCGCGGTTGCTTGAATCACCGAAAGCCCGACCATCGACTTCGATGTAACCGTATCGATCTCGGGGATCTCGACGACGACATCTTCAATCGGATCGGTAATGAGCTCTTCCACACGCGAAGCCGGCGCGCCCGGCCAGGGCGTGATGATCAACGCGTCGCGAATGGTGATTTCCGGATCTTCCCGTCGCGGCATCGTCGCGAAGTTGAAGGTGCCGACCGCCAGCAGGACGGCCACAAAGGCGAGGACAACGGAGCGGTGCGCCAGCGCATAGCCCGGGAGATTCATGGCAGGGTCTCGGTGATGGATACAGGTTGTCCGTCCGAGACGTAATGCACGCCATCGACTATCACCTTGGCCCCGTCCGAGATGCCGTCTCCTTCAACCCGTCGCAGCTCCCGAAAGGTCTCACCGATCTGTACCGGTCGGGCCCGTGCCCTGCCGTCTTCGACGACAAACAGGGCCTGTTCGCCATCGACCACACTGATGGCCCTGATCGGTACGTAGTATCCGCGGGGAAGGGCTGACAAAAAGAACTGGACCGGCACCAGATCGCCGGGGCGAAGGAGCCACTGGGGGCGACCGACGGCCACGCCGTCCAGCTGCTCCGCCTTTGGGCCGACGATCAGGAAGTCGCCTTCGCGAAGATCGCCCCCGTCGGTCAGGCTTCGGAAGTTCCACTTGATCACCGTTTCATACACATCACCGAGTGCAATCTCAATCTTTTCAGGCCGGTGTTTACCCACGGCGCTGCGCTCCGCACCCGAGTGAAAGCCCACGCCCGGCAAGCGCAACACGTAAGTCTTTCCCTGCTCCTCGTAAACGCTTTTGGCATGCACAAACAGCGGCCCGGCCTCTCCTTGGTAACGCTTCACCACAGGCAGGTAGTCGTTCACGATGGGCAATCCCTCGAGCTCGGGATAAAGTTGCTCCACTCGGCGTCGTTCGTTACGCACGATGAGATCGATGCGAAAGGTACGCAATTCCGGGTCAGCGACTGCCCCTTTCTCAAACACAATGGCATTGATCGGAACGCGTTGGCCGCCGTACAAAGGGTCTTTGGGGTAGATAATCGCCCGGTCGCCGGTCTGGATGGCGCGTTCGTCGTCGGCCGAGACCTCCACCTGCACCTGAACGGGATCCATGAGTGTCAGGGTCACCAGCGGGGTGCCTGCCTCAACGACCGCACCCTGGGTAACATGCACCGACGTGATCCTGCCGGAGAACGGTGCAAGGAGCCTGGTGTCCGCCAGATCCTCGCGGGCGCGTTCGAGCTCTTCCTCAACCTCGTTCACCGCTGCCCGGCGCCCTTCGAGTTGTGCGATCGCGCGGTCGTAGACGCTTTGCGCATCATCGACCGACTGTTGGTTTCCCACGCCCTTCGTCAGAAGGCGACGCTGTCGTTCAAGCGTCTGATCCGCCAGCTTGAGCTGTGCCTGCGCCTCGTCGATGTCCCGCCGGGCAGCAGTCAACCTGGCCTCGAGGGCCTCGACTTGGAGCCGATAACGCGTCTTTTCGAGCGTCGCGATGACGTCGCCCGACCGAACCAGCTGCCCTTTCTCGTCCAACGCGGGACCTCGAACCTCCAAGCCTTCATCGAGCACCGCAAGGACTCGCCCGCTCACCTCGAATCCGATGCGCTCTTCGCGATACAGGCTGACCGAGCCGGTGCGTGTGCTTTCCCGCGCATAATCGCGCGCCGCGAGCTCGATCACGGTCACCGGCCGATCGGGCATCGAGGCGCGGTTCGCCGGATCTGGGTCCGTGCAACCCGCGCAAGCCACGAGCGCCAGGAGCACGGCATTGCGGCACAGGAGGGGAACGCGAATATTCATGGTCTCACCTTCGGATGGTTTGGCGACGGCTCCCCCCAGACCGAAACCAGGTCTCCCTCCCGAAGGGGGAGAGTTTCCGGGTCAATCCAGTGGCTCGAGACCTTGCAGCAACGTGGGAATCAGCTCGGTGACCGTCGGGTGGATGTGCGTCGCCCGCGATATCACCGTATAGGGCTGTTTGGCGTACATGATGTCGAGCAGGGAATGCACCGCCTCGTCCCCGCTAAGACCCAGGATCGACGCGCCGAGAATCCGCCGGGTCTCGGCGTCCACCAGCACCTTCATGAATCCCCTGGTCTCGCCGAACTCCCGCGCACGGCCGACGCGACTCATCGGGCGGGTCCCGATCAGCGCCTTGCGGCCGGACTCGCGCACCTCACGTTCGGTCAGGCCGACCCGGCCGAGCGGCGGATCGATGAACAGGCCGTAGCAGGGGAGGCGATCGCTGACCCGGCGCGGGTCCGCGTCGAGAAGATTCGCCGCGACGATCTCGAAGTCGTTGTAGGCCGTGTGAGTGAACGCGCCCCGGCCGTTGCACTCGCCGAGCGCCCAGATGCCCGGGGCGCTGGTGCGCAACTCATCGTCGACGACGACGTAGCCGCGCGCGTCCGTCTCCACGCCAGCGCGCTCGAGGCCGAGATCGTGCGTGTTGGGCGTGCGCCCCACCGCCAGCAGCAGGTGGCTGCCGTCGATCGGCGTCGCGTCTTCCTCGCACTCGATGTTCATGCGCACGCCCGGCGGTCCACGCTCGAAGCCGATGCACTCGGCCTTCAACCGCACCCTGACGCCCTCGCTCTCGAGGATCTCGCGCACCGCTTGGGAGACGTCCTCGTCCTCCCTGGCCAGGAGCCGGTCCTTCATCTCGACCACTGTGACCGGCGCCCCGAAACGGCGGTACATCTGGGCGAACTCCAGGCCGATGTAGCTGCCGCCGACGATCAGGAGGTGCTCGGGCAGAAAGTCGACCTCCATCATAGTGGAGTTGGACAGGTAGCCCACCTCCTTGAGCCCGGGAAAGTCCGGAGCTCGGGCACGGGCGCCGACGTTGATGAAGATCCGCTCTGCCGTCAGCCTCTCACCGCCGACCTCGACCGAGCGGGGACCGTTGAAGCGCGCGTGGCCTCGGATCAGAGTCACGTTCTCCATCCCCTCTACCCAGGCGGTGACACTCGCGTTCGAGGCCCCGGCAATCTCGTCCTTGCGCGCCTTCACCCGCGCCATGTCCACCTCCACGGGACTGTCGATCACCACGCCGAACTCCTCGGCCCGCCGGGCCAAATGGGCGACCCGGGCGCTGGCGACCAGGGTCTTGGTGGGGATGCAACCGACGTTGACGCAGGTCCCACCGAGCAGGTGGCGTTCGATGATTGCGCTCTTCAGTCCTTCCCGGCCGAGCCGCTCGGCCAGTGGCGGTCCCGCCTGGCCCGCGCCGATCACGATAGCGTCATAATTCTCGGGCATGAGATAACTCCGTGACTCTCGCTTGGTGAGCGATTTACTGATAGTAGCCTATGGCGCGGGGGCTGCCACGCTGGGCCGCCGCATCGGGGCGCCGCAAGGCCGCGACTGTAGAAAGCATAGTGCAGACTTCGGGAGAATCCACCCGAAAAATGGCCGTCGCGGATTCGGCTGCCCCGATGC
>JAYEJW010000652.1:0-4970 GCA_034716535.1 Pseudomonadota bacterium | reverse complement strand
GTTGCGCTCCCTTGAATTAGCTTCGGCTAGTCCTGCGGTCGCGCGCCTAGCATCTGGCCGCTTCTCGCCTTGCTGAAACCGCAAAATAAGGTGGAACGAGGTACTAGTGTAGGACGAAGTGGCTGCCGATGCCCTTCATCCTGTGTCCGACTTCTTCGCACCGGGCCGAGACCTTGCTGACTGTTACCGTTTAGAATCCGCAGGATGACCGTGCGGCCGATTGCTGTCTTCGTTGCCACCTCGGGCCACAGCGGCGTGGACCGGGTGATGACCAATCTGGTACGCCAGTGGGCCGCCTGGGGGTTGCGGGTGGATCTCCTGCAGGTGCGAGGGCACGGGCCGCATATCGCCGACCCGCCGGCCAACCTGAGGCTTGTGGACCTCGGCGCCCGACATGTGCTCAGCGCGCTTCCGGCGCTCGCCCGTTATCTGCGCCGGGAGCGCCCCGTCGCCCTGCTTTCGGACAAAGACCGGGTCAACCGCACCGCCATCCTGGCACGGTCGCTTGCGTGCTCGAGCACGCGCCTCGTGGTGCGCCTGGGTACCACCCTTTCCCGGAACCTGGAGAGCCGCGGGCCCGTTGAGCGCTGGGTGCAGAGACGGTCCGTGCGTTGGCTCTACAGGAAGGCCGACCGGTTGTTGGTGCCTTCCCTGGGGGTCGCGGACGACCTGGTGGCCTACACGGGTTTCCCTCGCGAACAGATCAGCGTCGTGCGCAGCCCCATCGTCACTCCCTTGCTTGCCGAGCAGGTGCTCCTTGAAACCGGTCATCCATGGTTTTCCGATCGCTCGGTCCCGGTGATCCTGGGTGTGGGGGAGCTGGGTTACCGCAAGGACTTCGAGACCCTGATCCGCGCCTTCGCCCGCTTGCGGGAGACGCGTCCCTGCCGCTTGATCATCCTGGGGCGCGGCCGACGGCGGGAGAGGCTCGAGGCACTCGCCCGGGAGCTCGGCGTCGTCGACGACCTCGACTTGCCTGGATTTCACTCAAACCCGTATGCCTTTATGGCGCGGGCTGACCTGTTCGTGCTCAGCTCCCGGTGGGAGGGGATGCCCGTCGCCCTCATCGAGACCCTTGCCTGCCGCACGCCTGTGGTCTCGACCGACTGCCCCAGTGGACCACGTGAAGTATTGGGAGGACGTTCGGTCGGGCAGCTGGTGCCCGTGGAAGACGACCGCGCCATGGCTGAGGCGATGGAGACGATGCTGGATCGTCGAGTTCCCGCGGCAGAGCTCGAGGACGCTGTTTCCGAGTATCGGGTCGAGCGCAGCGCGGCGGACTATCTGCGGGTACTCGGCGTGGAGCCGCCCCGGTCGCGCGGGATGACAGGCGCATGAATCCGAGAGACCAGGTCCATATCGTCCTCTCCGAGAACGTCCCCCCGACCTGGGGCGGCGTGGCCCGCGTTGCCTTCAGTCTCGCCCATGCCCTCGGCGAGGATGGTTACGAGACCCTGCTGTGCGGTTTCGACCGCTATGTCGCCGACCCCCTCTATCGCGACGAGCCCTTCGCCATCGAGCCCATCCCCTCCGCGGGCTGGAAGAAGCGTAAGGACTGGGTCCTGGCCGCATTGATGTGGCGCTTGTGGCGGCGCTACCGGGGGCGAGGCGTCGTGCTCTACGCCCTTACCTGGAAGCTCGCGCGGGTCGTGCGCTTCGTCGCCCGCAGGCTGGGCTGGCGGTTGGTGGTCTTCGTCCACGGCCTGGAGGTCACGCGGTGGCGCAGAGGTGCCAAGCATGCGGCCATGATGGGGGTTTTTCGTGCCGCAGACCTCTGTCTGGGGGTCAGCCGCTTCAGCGCGGATCTGCTAGTGGATGCGGGCGTACCCGCGCAGCGGGTCCGGGTGCTCAACAACGGCGTCGATACCGGGGTCTTCTATCCGGTCACATCGGGGTCGGGGCTCGAACGCGTCCGGGAGCTGCGTCAGCGTCTCGGGCTTGAGGACCAAGTCATCGTCCTCACCCTGGCGCGCGTCATCGAGCGCAAGGGTCAGGACTCGGTGATCCGCGCCTTGGCGCGGTTGCGGGAGAGCCAGCCGGAGAACGCCAAGTCTGCCCGCTACGTCATCGCCGGGCGCGGTCCGGAGAAGGAGGTGCAGCGCCTTCGGGAGCTGGCGGAGGGTCTTGGGGTGAGCGATTCGGTGGTCTTCTGGGGCTTCGTTCCCGCCGAGGACATACGCGTCTTCTACAACGCCTGTGACCTCTACGTTATGAACAGCCGGGTGGTGTCCGGAGAGGACGTGGAGGGCTTCGGGATTACCTTCTTGGAGGCGGCAGCCTGCGGTAAGCCTGTCATCGGCGGGCGCTCGGGCGGCGTCCCGGACGCCATCGCCGATGGGACGACAGGCTACTTGGTGGATCCGGCCGATGTCGTGGAGCTCTCCGACCGTCTGGGTCGGCTCATCGCCGATCCCAGGCTGCGGACGGCCATGGGGGAGGCCGGTCTGCGCCGGGCACGGGAACAGTTCAGCGTCCAGGCGGTCAAGGATCGGTTGGTCCAGTTCCTGCTGGAATTGCCGGAGGCCTAGTACCGGTGCGCCCAAATGCTACCAACATCAAGCAACGGCGATGCGGATGGTATGCTCAGGCATTGTGGGGGTGTCACGCGAAGGCGCGAAGAAGGAGTCGTCAATGGATGTTGAAGAGATCTCTTCTGTTGCTGTCGATACGGCCGTCCAGATTTCGCGTCTTCGCGGCTTCGCGTGAGCCAAAGAGGGCTGAGTAAGGAAGTCAGGTTTAATTGGGCGCAGTTGTACTAGTTTCGCCGTCACGCCAGCATTCATGCCCCCTTCGATCACCATCATCGGCCTCATCCACCGGGAGGAGACTCGGGCGTTCGGCGGGGCTCCGCTCGTGATGGCCAATCTGGCGAGCCACTTCGCAAGGCGCGGCCTTGCGGTGGAGGTGCTGGTCTTCACCCGTCCCGGGATTCGGGAGTTTCCCTTTCACTTCGACGAGCGCGTTCGGTTGCGCCTGCTCAGGGCGCAGTCCAGGCTGGGTCTGTTCGTGCAGATCGCGCGCGCGCTGCTGCACAGCCGCCCGGATGCCATGATCGCCGGGGGCACCAAGGCCAACCTGCTCGCTGCCCATGCCACCCGTCTACCGGGCGTCACGGGCAGGCTCTGGGTCATGCTGCACCACAACCTCTCCTCGGAGATGGCGGGCTGGTCCCAGCGCAAGCGTGCCCGACGCGTCCGTCTGTGGCGCTCCATCCTGCCCCGGGCGGCAGGCCTGATCACGGTCTCCGAGGGTGTCGCCGACGACTTCGTGGCCCAGACCGGCGTGTCCAGGGACAAGGTGAATGTAATCTATAACCCGATCGTCGATCCGGTGTTCGAAGAGCGCATGTGCGAGCCGGCCGATCATCCCTGGTTCCGGGACGCGGGTCCGCCGGTGATCCTCGGTGTGGGCCGGCTGACGGCGCAGAAGGACTTCGCCACCCTCGTGGCCGCCTTCGCCCTCGTGCGCCAGCGCCGCCCCTGCCGGCTGCTGATCATCGGGGAGGGCGAAGAGCAGGAGCGCCTCGGGCAGCTGGCCGCCATGCTGGGCGTGGGCGAGCTAGTCGATCTGGCGGGCTTCAAGCCGAACCCTCTTCCCTACATGCGCGCGGCGCGGCTCCTAGTCATGTCCTCGCGTTGGGAGGGGTTCGGCAACGTACTGGTGGAGGCGCTCTACTGCGGCACGCCCGTGGTGAGCACCGACTGTCCCCACGGCCCCCGCGAGGTCCTGGCAGATGGCAGGTACGGCCGGTTGGTTTCGGTCGGCGATCCCGAGGCGCTGGCCGCCGGGATCGAAGAGGCATTGGATGAGGAGCCCGACAGCCGGCGGCTCAGGGCGCGTGCCGAGGAGTTTTCAGTCGCTTCGATCGGGGACCGCTACCTGGACCTGCTCGGGCTTCCGCGCCCGTAGGCCAGGGCCAGCAGGATTGCCCCGGCGAGCAGCATGGGCAGGGTGAGGATCTGACCCATGGTGAGCCAGTCGAAGGCCAGATAGCCGATGTGGGCGTCCGGAAGGCGCACAAACTCCACGCTGAAGCGGAAGACTCCATAGGCGAGCAGGAACAAGCCGGAGACCGCCATGGTGGGGCGGGGACGGCTGGAAAAGAGCCACAGGATCAGGAACAGGGCGATACCCTCGAGAGCCGCCTCGTAAAGCTGTGACGGATGCAGGGGAAGGCTCCACTCGGCGCCGGCCGGCAGGCCTTGGCAGTACTCGGAGAACTTCTCACAGGGCAGCCGCACGCCCCAGGGCATGTCGGTCGCGTGGCCCCAGAGCTCGCCATTGATGAAATTACCGATGCGCCCCGTGAACAGACCGACCGGGACCAGCGGGGCGATGAAGTCCGTCACCTCGAAGAATCCGCGCCCATTGCGTCTGCCGAAGAGCCACATGGCGATCAATACGCCCAGCAGACCCCCGTGGAACGACATGCCTCCCTCCCACACCTTCAGGATACTGAGGGGGTTGGCGACGAGCTGGTCGAACCCATAGAACAGCATATAGCCCAGGCGGCCGCCGAGGATGGTTCCCAGGATGCCGTAGAAGAGCACGTCGTCCATCATCTGAGTGGTCCAGCCGAAAGCGGGGATAGAGGCCCGGTAGCGGCCCAATCCCCAGAGACCGGCAAAGCCCACGAGGTACATGAGTCCGTACCAGTGGATCTTGAGCGGCCCGAGGGCCAGGGCGACGGGATCGATTTCGGGGTAGCTGAGCATGGGCGCGAATGGTAACACGAGCGGTTGGCCCGGCTGTTACCGATGCAAGGCGCGTCAGTGACGCCTGGTCGCTGCGGTTGACAGCGTCGAGCGCTGTCCGAGAATGGGTGTTTAAAGAAAACAGGAGCGGCAGCAGATTCTATGCAAAGCACCCTGGACCAACTGGATGCAATCGCCTCCCGTTTCGCGGGCATGGCCTCCGCCGTTGACTACTGGTCCCTGTGTCTGGTGGAAGAGGAGGCGGATCGCCTCGCG
>JAYEJW010000651.1:0-4971 GCA_034716535.1 Pseudomonadota bacterium | reverse complement strand
CGGGACCTGCGGCCCCTTCGCCACTCCGGCCATACGCCCGCGCCTGGCGCCTACCGGGGACTACCCGCCTCGTGCTTCGCACTTCCATGGCGGGCAGCGGATGTCGACGCCGTGGAATGGCGAGTCGTTGCGTTCCCTGTGGTACTCGATGCTCGCCGCGGGCAGGAACTGCTCGAGCACGACCATGAGCCGTGGCTTGTCCCCGATGGTCGCCATGGCCTTGCGGTTGCGGGGCTTGTCCAGCAGCTCGAACGCGAGGTTGGCGACGTGGCGGATGAACTCGACGTTTCTGCCGCCGTAGACCCCGCAGCACTCGCCGCGCAAGGTGCCGGGCGTTTTCCTGTACCAGATCCACTCCTTCGGCAGCCGTCCCCTGGTTCTGGCGACGGCCGATTCCACCTGCTCCGGTTGGTAGAAGGACGCTCCAGGGGTGAATGGCTCCGGGTTCTGCGCAAAGACGTCGGAGCTCGACACCGACTCCGGAAGCGGGAGCCACAGGAAGACGTCGCTATCGATGTGGATGAAGGGCTCGGATTGGGCGCGGTAGGCGTGGAGCTTGCCAAGCGCCCACCAGCCGGGGTCATTGTCGGCGAGCGCGTTGAGCTCCGTGCTGACGTGGGCGAAACGAAGCCCCAGACCCTCTACTAGATAGTCTGCGCCCGCATCGTCCGTGTAGAGCCAGGTGTCCGGGTAATGCCGCCTCGCCTCCTGGAGGGAAAGGGACCAGGAAAGGGCGTGATGCAGCTCGCTCGGCCAGGCCCAGCGGCCGCGCTCGCGATGCGGCGCGCTCCAGAAGGACCAGACGGCGCGCACCGCAAATCAGTCCTACTGCGGCTGATCCGCCGGCTTGGCCTCTTTCAGCTTCTTCTTCTCCAAGACAATCTCATCGGTCGGAAGCGGTTTCTTGCCCTGCGCCAAAGGCTGGCAGGAAGGCCGGAAGCCGCAGCGGCAGTCGGTGTGTAGGTCGCCCTTCTGGATGACCCCCAAGGGTGCATAGTGGTGCTCAACGCCTTGCGGAGGCCGGGCCATGGGGGATCCATCCTCATCCTCGGGCCATTCTATGTCGCCGGTGGCCACCCGTGCGGGGACCAACCAGCAGTCCCCGGTACGGAAGGGGTATGAGCCAGCGTCGAAGCGGACCTCGACTCCGTCCTCGATCTCGATCCAGCCATCTTCTACCAGGATCGCGCCGCCATCCATCGCCAGACCCTCGACCTTGCGGTGATCCCAGCGTCGGAGCAATGGGTGATTCTCGCTCTCCTCGTCGTATTCAGGCCAGTTGAGGGGGCCGCCAGCCGGGGACCGCAAGGTCACCGACATCTCGACCGTGTCCACGGCGTCCACCTGCGCCAGGATACCCAGCGCGCCGCCGAGCTCCAGATCATCGTCCATGATCTCCACCCAGTCGCCGACGCGCACGCTCGTGCGCTGATCGCGGCCGAAGCTCTCCAGGAAGACGACATTGCCCTGCTGACGAACGATGGGAAATACAACGGAGCCGTTGTCCCGGGACCACTTGAAGGTCGCTGCCTCGTCCAGGTTGCCCAGCGGCGTGCCGTCCTTGTCCGTCGTGCCGTCCCAGGCCGGCCCGCCGCGGTGGACCTCGATGCGGTAGAGCTGGTTCTCCTTCCCTCGGTAGCGGGAGTCGGGCGGGACGGAGCAGACGTCCTTGCCCTGCCCTTCGTCGCTCACCCTGGCCAGCATGTGGGGGCGCCGGTCCGGCCTCTCGCGCCTGCGCAGGTCCTCGATCGCCTCTTCACAGTCGAATTCGGCATCGCTGTCGAGCTCGCCGATATCCTCCAGCCTGACCTGCCAGACCACCTTCGCCCGGGTGCAGGTATCCGGTCCACCCAAGGCGACCTCGCGTATGCGCTCATCCTGAACATGGGTGAGGTGGCGCTCCCAGACGTCGAGGTAGGCGAAGTAGGTTCCGTCGGTTTCAGGAAGCTTGATATAGCTTTGTGTATCCTCACCGTCGTTCTCGCACAGAATGCCGTCGACATAGTAGCGCCCAGGGCCGATCTCGAAGCGTCCTGAACCTGCTTCTGCGAGGCGGAAGCCCATCGCTCCCCCAAGGGGACCGCCGTAGGGCCCGATCAGGTCGGTCGCCAGGGTGCGCATGTAGTGGAGCAGGATTGCCGCCTGCTCGTTGAAGTCGGCGTCGAGCTGTACCCTGCCCTGCTGCATCAGAACGCGGCTGAAGTGGCGTAGCGGGTCGAAGGTCATGCGGGTGAAATCGCCTTTCATACTTCCTCACTCCCCTGGTCAGTTCTTGAACAAGACGCCGGCATCCATCCCTGCGGGCGCATACTCGTCGAGCCGGGCGCGCAGGTTGGCCTCGCGCTGTGGGTTGTACAGGTCATGGAAGGCACCCATCTCGCTCTCGTCGTGGGCGCCCCGTTTGATCTCCTCGGCGCAGAGGTCGGCGAGCTGCGCATAGTCGGGACGCCCGTAGCGCTCGCTGTTGAAGCGCGGATGGACCCGCATGCGCTCACGCTCGCGGGCGGCTGAGATCTCGGCCGCCAGCTCCTCCTGGGTGAGAACGAGGTTCCCGGCCTCCACGGCATCGCGCAGCTCTGCCTCGACTACTTGCTCGGCCAGATCCGGCTGGCAGCGGAAGCGTCTGGGGGTCCGGCAATCGGCAGGGACATAGCAGAAGCGCATGCACCCCAGTTGACGCCGCGCGACGCAGAGGCAGTCCGTGAAGATGCTGTCCTCGGCCAGCTCTACCGCATGCACCAGCACCTGGCCGAAGACCGTGGTGCGCAGGATGGTCAGCACGGCATGGGCCACAGGGTGGCCCGGTCCGCCCAGGGCCTCCCCGGTCTCGCTGGTGGCGTCCAGGATGCTGTCCGCGATCTCCACCGGCATGGGGTCGGTACGGACCTGATCCTGGTTGATCTGGATGGAGCCCAGGATGCTGTGCTCGATGCGCAGTCGTGCCTGCACGTTGAAGACCTCCAGGCTGGGCTCGGCCGGACGCCTGGGCTCGCAATCCGGGACCAGCGACCAGCCGGGGACCAAGGTGCAGTGGCGAATCTCGACCAGGCCGGGACAAGGCTCCCTTGCCGCATCATCCGGATTGCCGCGGATGGCAACCGAGCGCCCCGTGACCGGCAGGCCGTCGAGCTTGATTGCGACTGCCCTCCGAGACGTGACCAGCCGGATGATGTAAGCTTGCTGCCCCCGTTGGCAAAGAACTGAGAAACGGTGTAGCTCATCTGGCTGCGCCGATCGAGCCCGCCGAACTCGCGATCGTAGTCGGGCCAGTACAACACCAGCTCGGCGCGGTCGATCGGTCCCTTCGATGCCCAGCCTACGAAGGCAGCCACGGAGGTGGCGACTCCTGTGATGGTCCTTGCGCCGCTTGGAATTTCCTCGATATAGACCGCCTCAGCCTTTTGGCAAGGTGAAAAAAGACCCTGCCCGAGCTCGCGTTGGATAGGAGCCGATGAGAAAGCCGAATTGCAGCACGACAACTGGAGGACAGGGTCCTTTGCCCCGCCGCCCGCAACCGGGACGGAGATCTCGAGGCGGACGCGGACATAAGGGTTTGGCCGCTATCAGGATTTCTTCGCGGTGAGAGGGAGGATCGCTGTGAGCGCCTCCACCCTCCCCCGCCTCATCCACGTCGGCCGCGGCCTGTGCGGTGAGCTCGGCGAGGCCGAGCGCCGGGAGTGGTGGCTCGCCAACGGGCTCGGCGCCTATGCCGCCGGCACCCTATCCGGCTCATTGACGCGGCGCTATCACGGCCTGCTGGTGGCGCCGCTGGACCCGCCGCTCGGACGGCGCCTGGTGGTCGCAAAGGCCGACGCCACCCTGTTCGATGGTGAACGGGAATGGCCCCTTTTCACCAATCGCTGGTCCGACGGTGCCGTAAGCCCCGCGGGTCATGTCCACATCGAGCAGTTTCGGCTCGAGGGATCCACGCCCGTATGGCAGTTCGCGTGCGCCGATCTGGTCATCGAGCAGCGCATCTGGATGGAGCCCGGGGAGCACACGACCTACGTCGCCTACCGCCTGATGGGAGGGACACCCCCAAGCCCCATCACACTGCGCGTCGCGTTGCTCGTCAACGACAGGGATCATCACCATGTCACCAGGGTCGGCGACATAGATCCCCGCGTAGAAGCGCAATCCGATCGCCTGCGCATGACAGTTCATGGGGATCACCGGCTGCAGCTCATCGCCGTCGGCGGATCGGTACGGCCGGACCGCCAATGGATCGAGGGCCTCGACCTCACCATGGAAAGGTACCGGGGACTCGAGGACAGCGACAACCACCTGCAAGTGGGCGTCGCGGACCTGGAGCTCGCCCCCGATCGCTGGTGCGGTCTGGTGGCAAGCCTGGCGGAGACGCCGAACGAGGACCTCGCCCTCTCTCTGGAAGACCTGTGTCGGCGTGATCGGGCGCTGGTGGACCGGGCGCGTCAGGCTCACCCCGAATTCAGGCAGGCGCCGGACTGGATTGAGCAGCTTCTTCTCGCCGCGGACCGCTTCGTCATCGAGCGGGATCTGCGGGACGGAAGCGAGGGCGAATCGGTGATCGCCGGCTACCCCTGGTTCGGGGACTGGGGGCGCGACACCATGATCGCCCTACCGGGCCTCACGCTGGTTACCGGGCGCGTGGCCACCTCCCGCCGCATCCTGGAAACCTTCGATGGCTTCGTCGATCAGGGGTTGCTGCCCAACCTCTTTCCGGGCACCGGCAGCGAGCCTGCATACAACAGCGTCGACGCCGCCCTGTGGTACATCGAGGCCTGGCGGGCCTTCGTCGAGACTACCGGTGACGCGGCGGTTATTCCACGAATCTACGGGACACTGGAATCCATCATCGGGCACTACCGCGACGGTACCCGCTTCGGCATCTGCATGGACCCCGAAGACGGGCTCATCGCCGCCGCAGCGCCGGGCGTGCAGCTCACTTGGATGGACGCCAAGGCCGGGGACTGGGTGGTTACGCCCCGCATG